>JBHJIZ010000029.1:0-24524 GCA_050043005.1 Paracoccaceae bacterium | reverse complement strand
GGCACTCCGGCGGCGTGTGTTCATTGCTGCGTGTTTCTTCGTCCTGTGACTGGAGGCAGTTTTCGTCGTGCTTGGCATGGGGGCTTCGAGTTTCGGGCAAGACCTCGTGCGCTACAAGCCCGAGTTCTAGTTCGTCGCGGGCGGCATCATCTTTGGGTTGGGGCTGCAGTTCTGGGGTCTTAGCGCATCGTTGTGGGTCGCGGCCGTTGTCATCGCGATCATGGGGGCATTTACGGCGTTGTCGGCCGAGGGCTTGGCGAGCGAGGCGTTTTTCATCGATGCGCTTTGGATTCTTGCGATCGCGGCCGTGTTTTTTGGCATCGGCCGGGCCTGGTCGACGGATCGCTTGCCGATCCTGGACCGCGAGGTACGGTTCGAAGGGCCGCAGAAAGCGGGATCCTTCGGCGCGAGCTATGTGATCGGCGTCGCCTTCGCGTTTGGCTGGACACCGTGCATCGGACCGATCCTGGGGGCGATCCTGTCCTTGGCAGCACAGGAGGAAACCTTGTCCGCCGGGACAGCCCTGCTGGGTGTCTACGCGCTGGGGCTGGGGATGCCGTTTCTGATCGCCGCCTTGTTCGTTGGCCCGTTCCTGCGCTGGGCCCGGAATTTTCGCAAACACATGCCCGTGGTCGAGAAAGTTATGGGGATGTTGCTGATTACAGTCGGTTTGATGATGATTACCGGTAATTTTGAGCGTTTGGCCTACTTTCTGCTGGAAACCTTCCCCAGTCTTGCCGAGATTGGCTGAGACTGAAATCTTCGAAATTCGAAGTGTGCCAGTAACCATTTTCGGGTACGCACGTTCTGAACGGTTTGTAAGCTGTTTCCAGTCTCTTGGGGGATTCGTTGAATATTTCGCCGGCGACATCTGCGCTGATCGGGGAGTATGCTGAGACGGCTCTGCCGGTTCAGACGACCGTCGCGCGCCGGAAAGTGTTCTACGTCTCGGGTTTCGATCCGCTCGGTCCCCGCCGTTATCGCGAACTGTACCGAAAGGAAGGGCCGACGCAGGCCGCGATTTCCGGATATGACCTGCATGTCGGCGGCATGCCGCGGGCCGAGAACGGAAACTACCGATGGAATGCCCGGTTTCGCAGCGAGGATCTCGAGACGAATACCGAGTTCGAGTTCCTGGGCTGGGACGATATCGTGCGCCATTCGTTCCGGCCTTCTCTGCGGTATGTCTATGCGCTGATGTTCAAGACGCTGTGGATCTATCTCTCCAGCGGGGCGATCAGCTCCATGTGGCGCTTGCGTAGCGGTCCGCTGGTTGCCGGTCTGGTTCCGGCCTTCCTGATGATCTTCTACCTGCTGTTCGGTGCCTTGATCGGCACATCCGCTGCCATGCTGTCCGTTGCGGCTTTGCAGGCGCCGATCTGGCTTGCCGGTGTGATCGGCCTGGGCGGCTTTGCGATCTCGATGTGGGCGACGCGTCTGTTCGAGGAACAGATGATGATCTACTTCATGGTCAATGATCTCGGCTATTCGGCGCAGGATGCGGGCGCATACCCCGAGGC
Source organism: Paracoccaceae bacterium (assembly GCA_050043005.1). Lineage (GTDB taxonomy): Bacteria > Pseudomonadota > Alphaproteobacteria > Rhodobacterales > Rhodobacteraceae > Thermohalobaculum. The sequence continues at coordinate 23,004 of JBHJIZ010000029.1, read as the reverse complement.
CTTGTCCCAGCGTCTGGATGAATTCGCTGAACAAATTGCCGAGGCGCTTGATGGCGGCGACTATGACGAAGTTCTGATCGTTGGCCATTCCTCCGGTGCGCAACTGGCGATCACCGCGCTGTCGCGCTGCATTGATCGGTCAGCGTCTCAGCCGTCCACGCCTCTGGCGCTGATGACACTCGGCCAGAGCATCGCGATGACGAGTTTTCTGCCAAAGGCCGAAGAATTGCGCGCGGATCTTGCCCGGATCGCTGACAATGCGCGGATCTTCTGGCTGGATGTCACGGCGCCGGGGGACGGTGCCTGCTTTGCGCTGACGGATCCGGCGGCGAATTGCCGGGCGCATGGGCGGCCGGCGGATGCGCTGAACCCGGTCGTGATTTCGGCGGCTTTCCGGCAGACCATGGATCCCGAACAGCTACGCCAATATCGCTGGCGCCTGCTGCGCATGCACTTCCAGTACCTGTGTGCTTTCGCCAATCCATCGATCTTCGATTATTTCGAGGCGACCGCGGGTCCGCTGGCGCTGAGCACACGCTTTGCCGGGCGGGACTGTTCACCGTCGATGAAGGCCGACCCGGTTGCACCGGTTCTGCATCAGGGCTGATCGTTGGGAGAACAGCGGCTCGATCTTGGTCATGGGCCGCCCGACGCAGACACGGGGTACACACCGCCCATGGCGCCCGAACGCCCGGACAATCTGCCGTTCTGGCGGATCTGGCTCAGGGCGCGACGCAACCTGTTCGCGGCCCTGCCACGCAAGCTCTATCGTGCCTGGCTCACCGAAGTTCGAACCCCCTGGTACAGTTCGTACATGCCGAACCAGCCGGATCTGGTCCGGCGCATCCTGGTCGACGAGCCGGATGCCTTTCCGAAATCAGAGATCGTCCGGCAGACGATCGGCGACCTGCTGGGCAACAGCGTCTTCGTCACCAACGGCGAAACCTGGAAGCGGCAGCGCCGGATCATCGACTCAAGTTTCGAGGGCGGGCGCCTGCGCGAGACCTTCGCGCCGATGCTCAAGGCCGGTCACGAGATGGCCGGACGAATGGAGCAACTTGCGACCGGCAATCCGGTCGAGATCGAGTTCGAGACCTCGCACGCCGCGGCTGACGTGATCTTCCGGACGCTGTTCTCGCAACCGATCACGACCGAGGCCGCGACACGGGTGTTCCATGCCTTCCGGCGATATCAACTTGCCGCTCCGATGATGAGCCCGGCGGATCTGATGCGAATCCCCGCCTGGTTCCCGCGTCTTGGACCGTCGCGCTGGAAAAAGGGCAGGGCAGCGCGCGAGATCCGGCGGCTGCTGATGGCCTTTGTCGAGAAACGTAGGCGGGAGATCGATAGCGGTTCGGCGCCGCGTGATCTGGCGACCGCGATCATGACGACGCGCGATCCGGTGACGGGCGACGTTTTCGACGAGGCCGAGATGGCCGACCAGATGGCGATCTTCTTCCTGGCGGGGCACGAGACATCGGCCTCGGCGCTGGCCTGGGCGCTTTACCTGATTGCCAATTGTCCGGATGTGCAGGATCGGATGCACGCCGAGGCAGCGCCGGTTTTCGAGGGAAAGCCTAGCCTGTCTGATATGCGGCGGCTCGGCTTCGTGCGCGACGTCTTCCGCGAGACGCTGCGGCTTTATCCGCCCGTCCCGATGATGATCCGTGAGGCGACCTGTCCTGTGCAGATGCGCGACAAGGAGATCGCACCGGGCTCCCCCCTGATCGTGTCGCCGTGGCATATGGGGCGGCATGAGCGGATCTGGGACCGCCCGCACGTGTTCGACCCGGACCGGTGGCGCACGGAGGCCGGGCGCAAGGCGGGGCGTGAGGCCTGGATCCCGTTCTCGACCGGTCCGCGCGTCTGCACCGGTGCGGCTTTTGGGATGCAGGAGGGGATCCTGCTGCTTGGATTGTTGGCGGCGCGCTTTCGCTTCGAGCCGGTCGATGGCCGCGTGCCGGAGCCGATGGCACATCTGACGGTTCGGTCGCGCAACGGGATCTGGTCGAAGGTCACGCCAAGGACTTCGCCGGGGTGATGCCGCGCGGGGGGTGAAGGCCCACCCGCCCACCCCCTCCACCCCCCGCGCGGTGCAGCCGAGGGCGGTCAGCCCAGAACCGAGACACCTGCGCGGCGGGGGTCGCCTGCCGCATCGCGGCGGCCAGAGGGTCCTGCAATGGCCGCGTGGACCCCACCGAAGAACATCGACCGTTCGGACCAGAGGCGGGCTTGCGGCCAGGCCTGGGTTATCAGATCGCGGGTTTCCGGGTTACCCAGGTCTTCGAAATCGATCTGCGTCGCCGGTCGCCCCTCCTCGTCCGGAGCGATTTCTACGTGTACACGCGGGGCATCTATGGCATCGATCAGACTTGCGTTCTGATCGATCAGCCCGGACAGAACCTGGACGAGTGCTGTGCGGATCCGGTTCGAGCCGCCGGACCCCACCATCGCGAACCGCCCGTCCGGCCAGTCAACGACCAGCGGCGCCATCATGGAGGAAAGCCGCCGGCCCGGTGTCCAGGATTGCAGGCCGTCAGGCAACAGATCGTCCTCACCCAGCATATTGTTCGGCATGATGCCGGTGCCGGGGAGCACGTGGCCGCAGCCTTCGCCGTTGGACAGCGTCAGCGCTGCACCCAGGCCGTCGCCATCGATGATCGAGATATGCGTCGTGCCCCACGTGGCGGCCCGGTGGGTCCGGATGCGCGCGCGATAGGCCTCGACCAGATCGGGTGCGTGCAGGCGCGCGGCCCCGCTTGCCGGGTCGCGCATGATATCCGTATCGAGGCGTGCCTGCGCGGTTGCTTCCAGGGTGCGCACCATATCGCAGAGCGTTGGTTGGTCCGGCAGGATGTCGAGGCCGAATGCAATCAGGGTCCCACCCATCGAGGGTGGCGGATTGAGCCGCATCCGCGCGCCGCCGCGCTGGCGTTGAATCGGATCGCGCCAGACGGCTGTGTAGGATCTCAGGTCATCTGTTGTGACCTGGCCACCCGAGTCTTGCAGTGTCAGCAACGCTTTCGCGATCTCGCCTTCCGTGACAAAGCGTGGGCCCTCGTGGGCATATTCCTCGATCACAGCGGCGAAGTCGGCATTGCGATAGAGAGCGCCTTCCCCGAGGAGCGCGTCGTCAGCACAGTGCAGGGCCTTGGCGCCGTCTGTCGCGGTCAGGATCGGCGCCACGATCTGCGCCAGTCGCGCCTGATACCCGGTCAGTTGGACGCCTTGCCGGGCTGCGGTCATGGACGGCGCGGCGATTTCCGTCATCGGCAAACGGCCGAACCGCGCGTGAGCTTCCCAGAGGCCTGGGGCCACGCCCGGTACGGCCACCGTGCCGGGACCGATGTGGAAGTCCTGGGTCGTGGTTCCGAAATCAGCGGTGATCGCGTCCATCGAGACGTCATTGTCGGGCAACAGGCGCGACGGCGTCTGAACGAAGAAATCGAGCAAGCGCGCCTGGCCCGAAGGTTCGCGGACCATCAGGAAGCCACCGCCGAGAAGCCCGGCGAGCACCGGTTCAGCAACCATCGCCGTCAGCGCCGCCGCGATGGCGGCATCGACGGCTGTTCCGCCGCTGCGCAGGATTTCGGCCGCGGCGTCAGCGGTGACCTGATGTCCGCAGGCAACCGCAAAGCCGCTCATTGTATGATCAGGCGGCCTTCGGGGCCGCGGCCTTCACGGCATCGCCGACATGCGATTCGTATTGGGCGAAGTTGTCGACGAACATCTGGACCAGTTCCGCGGCCTGGCTGTCGTAGGCTGCCGGATCTTCCCAGGTCTGGCGCGGGGTCAGGAGTACGTCCGAGACGCCCTCGCACGTCACCGGGACTTCGAAGCCGAAGTTCTGATCGACCCGGAATTCGCCTTCGTTCAACGACCCGTTCAGCGCCGCGGTCAGCAATGCGCGGGTCGCCCGGATCGGCATGCGCGAGCCCGTGCCATAGCCCCCGCCCGTCCAGCCGGTGTTCACCAGCCAGCAGGTCACGCCATGCTCGGCGATCTTCTCGCGCAGGAGCGCGCCATAGACCTCGGGCCGTCGGGTCATGAATGGCGCACCGAAGCAGGTCGAGAAGGTGGTCTGCGCGCCTTTCAGGCCCTTTTCCGTACCGGCGACCTTGGCGGTGAAGCCCGACAGGAAGTGATATTCGGCCTGGGCAGGGCTGAGCCGCGCGATCGGCGGCATGATCCCGAAGGCATCGCAGGTCAGCATGACCAGGTTCTTCGGGATGCCCGCCTGTCCCGTCGCCGAGGCGTTGCCGATGTAGTGCAGCGGATAAGCGCAGCGCATGTTCGGCGTGAGCTTCTCGTCCTTGAAGTCGAGTTCCTTGGTGTGTGGATCGTAGACCATGTTCTCGACCACGGTGCCGAACATGGATGTCGTCGCATAGATCTCGGGCTCGGCCTCGGCCGAGAGGTTGATCGTCTTGGCGTAGCAGCCGCCTTCGAAATTGAAGATGCCTTCGTCGGTCCAGCCATGCTCGTCGTCGCCGAGAAGCGTGCGGTTCGGATCGGCCGAGAGCGTGGTCTTGCCCGTGCCCGACAGGCCAAAGAAGATTGCCGCATCGCCCGTGTCGCCGACCGCGTGATTGGCCGAGCAGTGCATCGGCATCACACCCTTGCCCGGCAGGATGTAATTCATGACCGAGAAGATGCCCTTCTTGTTCTCGCCAGCATAGGAGCTGTCGCCAACCAGGATCAGGCCCTGCTCGAAGCTGACGGCGATCACGGTCTCGGACCGGCAGCCGTGGCGCTCGGGGTCTGCCTTGAAGCTGGGCACGTTGACGACCATGAATTCCGGTACGAAAGAGGCGAGTTCCGCGATCTCGGGACGGCGCAGAAGGTGGCGGATGAACAGCGAGTGCCATGCCATTTCATTGACCATGCGCACGTTCAGGCGATGCGCGGGATCGGCCCCGCAATAGAGATCCTGGACGAAGACCTCGCGGCCCTTGAGGTGCTCGAACATATCGGCCTTGAGAACCTCGAACTTGGCAGGGTCCATCGACTTGTTGTTGTCCCACCAGACCGTGTCTTCGACCGACGCCTCGCGCACCACGAACTTGTCCTGCGGGCTGCGGCCCGTGTGCTTGCCGGTTTCGCACAGGAACGCCCCACCGCGCCCAAGCTCCCCTTCGCCCCGCGCGACCGCGTGTTGCACAAGTGCGGGTTCGATCAGATTGTAATGGATCGCGCCAAGCCCGGTGATGCCAGAATCTGCCAGAGGTTTCGCGGGATTGAAGACACCTGTCTCCATGGTGGTACAACTCCTGATGGTTTCGTCAATCGCGGCGCCCTGGGCGGCTCGCCTCCTGAATGCTCAGATCCGGTGGTTGCGCCAGCTTCCTGGCCGCGTCGAACCGCAAGCAGCGATCCACGGGTTCCCCATGCGCGTCGGCACCAATTTTCTGGACGGGCGTTCTAAGCGGAAAGTCCATCGTCGTCCACACGCAATTTTCGTGCGCATAGCAGGTCATATCAGCGCGCATAGCCTGTCTGATTCCTGCCGCAATCACGGCAAAACTTGGTCATATGCGTTTTGCAAATGCTCGACCCGGCGGCAATAAAATGTCTAAAGGTACGAAACTTCGGCGAGATTCTTGCAATCGTGACATAGAGTGCGCCGGACAGAGAAGAGAGGGGGACCGCATGGCCACTATCGCCTTGGTCGATGATGATCGAAATATCCTGACATCGGTATCGATGGTGCTGGAAGCCGAGGGCTTCGAAGTGCGCACCTACACCGATGGCGCATCGGCCTTGACGGCTTTGAGCCAGACGCAGCCCGACTTGGCCATTCTGGACATCAAGATGCCGCGCATGGATGGTATGGAACTTCTGCGCAGGCTGCGCCTGAAGACGGACATGCCGGTGATCTTTCTGACGTCCAAGGACGAGGAGATCGACGAGGTCATCGGCCTGCGCATGGGCGCCGATGATTATGTCCGCAAGCCGTTCAGCCAGCGCTTGCTGGTCGAGCGTATCCGGGCGGTGTTGCGGCGCCGCGAGGCGCTGGAGGAAGGCACTGCCGAACGCGCCGAGGCCGAGAAGGTCATCAAGCGCGGCAAGCTCGAGATGGACCCGCTGCGGCACTCGACCGTCTGGAACGGCGATCCTGTGACGCTGACCGTCACGGAGTTCCTGATCCTGCACGCGCTCGCGCAGCGGCCAGGTTTCGTGAAGAGCCGCGATCAGCTCATGGATGCGGCCTATGATGATCAGGTCTATGTGGACGACCGGACCATCGACAGCCACATAAAGCGTATCCGCAAGAAATTCCGCGAGGTCGCCGATGACTTCAACTCGATCGAAACGCTTTACGGTGTCGGTTACCGCTACCGGGAAGTCTGACGTGTAAGTGCTGACGCGGCCGGGATACGACGCGTCCGACTCGGGTCCGATCGGACTGGACGACCGGCCCAGGCCGGCGTCGTCGCGTGCGCGGATCATCAAGGGGCTGAAGCAATCGGCCCCGTTTTCGTCGCTGCAGCGGCGGATCATCTTCTTCAACCTGATCGGCCTTGCCTTGCTGGTCGCCGGGATGACCTATCTCTCGAACGACAAGCGCAACCTGATCGATGTCTATGTCGACAGTTTGCGCAAGCAGGGCGAGATCATCGCCATCGGGATCGCCGAGACGGCCGCGACCGAGTTCGATGGTAAACCGGCTTATGATCCGGTTACGTCTTCGACCGTGCTGACGCGTCTTGCGCAGCCGACAGGTGTTCGGATCAGGCTCTACGATCGCGGGCAACGCCTGACCGCGGACACCTATAACCTGTCCGGCGCGGGCCCTCCGATCGAGGTGACCGAGCTTCCGCCGCCAATGAAACCCGGACGTATCAACGAGATCGTCGGTCGATTTGAGCGGCTTTACGATCAGATCGCCAGTTACTTCGCCGAAGTTCCTGAGATCTACTACGAGGTGCCGACCGCCGGCATCAGCCGGGATGAGGAGGTGTTGCGTGCCGCGCGTGGCCAGATCGCGCATATGGTGCGCGTCAACAGCCAGGGCGAGGTTGTCGTATCGGTCGCGCTGCCGATTACGCGGTTGAAAGCGATCATGGGTGTCTTGCAGCTTTCGACGGTTGGCGGCGACATCGAGAGCTTTGTCGAGGATGAGCGCAAGGCGGTCATGGAGGTTTTCTTCCTGGCCTCGATCGTCTCGGTGCTGTTGTCGATCTTGCTCGCCAACATGATCGCCAGCCCGATCCGGATGCTCGCCAAGGCAGCGCAATCCGAAGGTGCGAACGCCGCGCGTCCGCTGAATCCCGACAAGCCCGAGATCCCCGATCTGACGCACCGGACCGACGAGATTGGCGAATTGTCCGATGCACTGATCCGGATGACATCGGCGCTTTATACGCGAATCGATGCGATCGAGAGCTTCGCCGCCGACGTCGCGCACGAGATCAAGAACCCTCTGACATCTTTGCGGTCTGCAGTTGAGACGATGCATTATGCAAAGACGCCGGAGCAGCGCCAACGCCTGCTGGACGTCATTCAAAACGACGTGAAACGCATGGATCGGCTGGTCACCGATATCTCGAACGCGTCGCGACTCGATGCCGAACTGGTCCGCGAACGGATGGAATCACTCGATCTGGGTGAGTTGATCACCATGCTGGCGGGGGTGACCGAGGCTCAGGGCGCCGATAACGACGTTCGGGTTGTCACGAATCTCCCCAAAGGGGCGTTTCTGACCCACGGGCTGGAGGGGCGTCTTGCCCAGGTCGTCACGAATCTTCTGGGGAATGCGCTGTCGTTCTCGCCGCGCGGAAGCACGATTTCCGTCACCGGCGAGAAACTGAAGGGCGGCATGGTGCGCGTCGCGGTCGAGGATGAAGGCCCGGGCATCCCTCCGGACAACCTGCAATCGATCTTCGAGCGATTCTATTCAGAGCGTCCCGACACGGAAGTTTTCGGGAACCACTCGGGCCTGGGTCTCAGCATTTCGCGCCAGATCATCGAAGCGCATGGCGGAGAGATCTGGGCCGAGAACCGCGAGGTCATGGAGGGCGGCGGCCGGCCCAAAGGCGCGCGATTCGTTTTCGAGCTGCCTGAATGACGCCTGCCCGGACCGAGCAGCTTCATGCAAGCGCTGTCTCGGTCGATGGGCGTGGATGCCTGATCACCGGGCCGTCGGGGTCGGGGAAAAGCACTCTTGGCTTGGAAATCATGGCCTTGGGCGGGGACCTTATCGCCGATGACCGGGTTGATCTGGCCCGCGATGGCGACCGGATTCTGCTGTCGGCACCGCCAGTTCTGAAGGGATTGATCGAAGCGCGCGGGATCGGCATCATTCGCGCGGCGGACAGCGTCGCATGCGCGCCTTGCGCGTATGTCGTCGATCTGGCGCGCACCGCGGAACGCCTGCCGTCGCCACAGTTCCGTGACTTGCTCGGGATCCCGTGTCCGGTCATCCTCGGGGCGAGCCGTCACGGGTTGGCCGCAGCGATCGTTGTTCTGCTGCGGTCGCATGGGACGATTGCGCTGGACTGAAAGGGCAAAAACCCGGGTGAAGGACGATACGACAGGCGCCGCAGGAGACCGACGCGAAGGGCAGCCGTCGCGCCAGCCGGCGCCTTTGGTCGTTGCCGTGACGGGCATGTCGGGGGCCGGGCGCAGCACTGCCGTCGCAGCGCTGGAAGATCTGGGTTACGCGGCGATCAATAACTTTCCGCTCAATCTGTTCGAAGCGTTGATCGAGCCTGTCGCAGGGACGCCGGCGCCGATCGCCGTCGGGATCGAAACCCGGTCGCGGGGGTTCTCCGCCCGTGCCGTGATCGATACGGTCGATGCGCTGCGCAGCCGCTGGCGTGCTGGAACCATTTTGGTCTTCCTCGATTGCGATGACGAGAAGCTGCTGGCCCGTTTCAACCAGACCAGGCGCCGCCATCCATTGGCCCCTGCCGAGGACGCCGCCACCGGGATCGTGCGGGAGCGCGATCTTCTGATGGAGGTCCGCGAAAGCGCCGATGTGGTGATCGACACCACCGAGATGACACCGCATGAACTCAAGGCCGAGTTGGAGACGCGTTTCGCGCTCGACCGGTCCGCCGGGCTTTCGGTGACCATCCAGTCGTTTTCCTACAAGCGCGGCGTGCCGGTTTCGGCCGATATGGTCCTTGATTGTCGATTTTTGCGCAATCCGTACTGGGATGAGGATCTGCGGCACCTTGACGGGCGCACTGATGCCATTCAGGGTTTTGTCAGGGCGGATCCGCTCTACGGGGCGTTTTTCGGGAAACTTTGCGATATGCTTCAACTTCTGCTGCCGGCCTATCGTGCCGAGGGCAAGGCCTACCTGACCGTGGCGCTGGGCTGCACTGGCGGCATGCACCGGTCCGTGACGGTGGCCGAGTGTCTGGCCGCGCATCTGCGTGATCAGAATTGGCCCGTGTCGGTCCGTCACCGCGAGCTTGATCAGAAGAGCGCGCGCGGACGATGACGACAAAGGCTGGGGCGCAGATCGGGCTTGTGATCGTGGCGCATGGTGCGCTGGCCGAGGCTCTGTTGGCGGCGACCGAGCATGTCGGCGGTCCCCAAGACGGCATGCGGGCAATTGCGATCGGGCCCAATGACGATCTGCGCAAATGTCAGAACATGATTGAACAGGCGGTTGCGGACGTGCGCCAGGGGGCGGGCGTTGTGGTCGTCACGGACATGTTTGGCGGCACGCCATCGAACCTCGCGCATGGCGTCATGTCGGAACCGGGGGTCGAAGTAATCTATGGTGCCAATCTGCCGATGCTGGTGAAGCTTGCGAAGATGCGCGACCGGGACCTGGACGAGGCCGTGCGAAGCGCGTTGGAGGCCGGACGCAAGTACGTGAACTCTGCCAATTCGATCCTGAACGCCGAAGGGGCGGCGTGAGCGCAGGGACGATGGACGGCATCACCACGGTCTTGCAGATCATCAATGAGAAGGGGCTGCATGCCCGTGCGTCGGCCCGGTTCGTGGAAACGGTCGAAGCCCATGATGCTAAGGCCACCGTCAGCCGGGACGGCCAAACCGTTGGTGGCGATTCGATCATGGGGCTGCTGATGCTCGCGGCGGCCAAAGGCACCACGATCGAGGTGACGTGCACCGGGCCGGATTCAGAATTGCTGGTTGCGGCCTTGAGTGATTTGATCGCTGACTGTTTCGGGGAAGGCGGCTGACCGGAAAGCAGGCCCTGCTTGAGCGATCGAGCTAGGCGGCCGTGTCGGTTTGCACCGGAGCGAACTCGTTCAGCGTCGACATCAGCTTTTGCGCATCGATCGGTTTGGTGATGATGGCCTGCATCCCAGCACTTCGCAGATCGTCTTCGGCGTATTCCGCGATGTCTGCTGTCATTGCGATGACGGGTGTCAGTGCACGGCTGCCGGGGAGTTTGCGAATCCGCTGGGTCGCTTCGATCCCGTCCATGATCGGCATGCGAATGTCCATCAGGATGGCCTGGTATGTGAACTGCGTCGCGGCGGCGACTGCCTCGACACCGTTGACGGCCTTGTCGACGGTGTAACCCGCTCCCTCCAGTAAAAGCCTTGCAAGCTTCAGATTGGCGCTGTTGTCCTCGACGACCAGCAGGCGCGGGGCCGTTTCCGGCGGGGCAGGTGCTTCGATCTCGGCGCTTCTGAACATCTCGTCCAATTCCGTCTCGACTTCGTCCGTCCTGTCATCGCCGAGCAAGGCGGCGATTGTCCCGACGAGCCGATCCTGGTTCACCGGTTTCGGTACGGCCGCGTCGAAGCCGAGACCGCGCGCGTCCTCGTCCGACTGCACGCCCGCCGATGAAGACAAAACGGTTCTGAGGTCTTTGAAGCGCTCGTTCGACCGGATCATCCGCAACAACGAAATACCATCTGTAACCGGCATCATCTGATCGATCAGGCACAGCCCATAGGGTGCACCGTCTCGCATGGCATCGGCAAGAGCCACGATGGCTGCTTCCGCCGAGGACACGGAGGCGGTGGTGGCGCCATAGGTGGTGAGTTGCAGCGTTGCGATCCGACAGTTCAGATCGTTGTCATCGACAATCAGAACGCGCGTCCCCGACAGATCGTGGCCACTGTCTTCGCGCAGCGACTTGGGTTGCGGTTCGATCTGGTCGAGTTTCAGGATCGCCCGGAACGTGCTGCCGGCGCCGACCGTGCTTTCGACCCAGATCCGCCCACCCATCAGCTCGGCGATTTCCTTGCAGATCGCCAGACCCAGCCCGGTGCCTTCGTACAGGCGCTTCGTCGAGGCATCCGCCTGTGAGAAGCGATCAAAGATCATGGCTTGCTTGTCATCGGGAATACCGATCCCCGTGTCGCTGACGGTGATCTCGATCATGAAACTGCCCGGCGCGGCTGATGCCGCTGATTGTGCTTCGCGAACCTCGATGGCGACGCCGCCGGTTTCGGTGAACTTCACGGCGTTGCTGACGAGGTTGAGCATCAGTTTTCTGACCAGGCCGCTGTCGCCCTGAAGCTCTTTCGGAAGATCGGGATCCACGTAATGGGTCAGGTCGAGGCGTTTCTCGAACGCCTGCGCGGACATCAGCTGCACCGCCGAATCGACCGTCTCCTTGATCGAGAAGCGGTGCGGTTCCAGTTCCAGCGATCCGGCTTCGACCTTGGACAGATCCAGGATCGCGTTCAAAAGCTCGAGCAGCCCCTCGCCCGACGATTTGATCGTCTCGACGTAATCGCGTTGCTGCCGTGAAAGGTCTGTCTGTAACGTCAGGCTGGCAAAGCCGAGAACCCCGTTCATCGGCGTTCTCAACTCGTGGCTCATGACCGCCAGGAAATCCTTCTTTGCCTGCGCCGAGACAAGCGCGCGGTCGCGTTCGGTCTCCAGCGCCAGCTGGTGATCGACGACGGCTCTCGCCATGGGTCGAAACAGGAAGATCGCATTCACCAGGGCAACGATCGCGCAGATAATCGCGCCCGCCGCGAGGACCCCGAGGGCTGCGTTCGCGGTGCGGTCCGAACTCTGCCGGATCGCGATCGTCAAATCTCCCAAAGCGGGTCGAACGTTCGTCTCGAAGTGATCGCTCGTGCGCTTGAGTTCCGTGTAGTTCAGCGCGGCGCCCGCCGCGGACGCGGCATGAATCTCCATTGCCATGCGCAGGAATTCACCGATGTTTTCTTCGAGAAGCTCCGCCTCCTCCGCGGGCTCTTCCACGCCGTTCGCGGATGCACCCGCAGCACCTTCGGCGGCCTCGTCTTCCTCGTCTTCCCACAACAGAACCATCTCTTTCGGCATTGCGCGGGCCGACAAGCCGAACCTCTGGTCGAGCGCGACGAGATCCAGACCGAGGTTCTCGAAGATCTCGTTTTCTTCCAGCTCCTCTTCGTTGCCCTCGACGTCGTCGGCGTCCGGATCCGAAAGCCGCAAGGCGGTGTACACCTGGGCCAGGGAGACGATGGCGGTATTCAGATCATTTGCGGCAGCCGTCGACAGGTCCGCCCCCGCCGTCGCGTCGCCCAGGTTTTCGCCGGAAAGTCCAACTTGCAGGACGGCCCGTTCAACGTCATTTGAGGTTTCATTCAACTGGACGAAGGCTGCGGAGTACCGAGCGTTGTTCTGAATGGATTGAAGTTGATAAGCGCCGATCCCGACGGTCGCTGTCAGGACAAGCAGGATCGTCATCGTCGCGAGCCAGTGTCTTCGATTCAGGTACGCACGGGTAATCTGCTTCGACATGACGGTCTTCCCAAGGATCAATACCCCGTCAATAGCGATGTCCCGTAAACACGCTGATAACAGTTGATCGTCGGACTGTTACTTGTCGTGCGGCTGATCGAGACAGTTGCTACACGCCAACCCAGCGGCCGGACCGGTCGCTTTCGTAGACAGCCTCTTCAATTGCGATGTTGCGCAGATAGACCTGCGCCTCGGTCTCGGCCGGGGTGCCCGCGTGGAACGCGTCCAGCGCCGCGCGGTTGGTCAGGAATACGCAGTCGCCGCCGAACTGGTGATCGCGCCAGACATAATCATGCGTGCGCCAGTCGTTCGAGCCATGGTCGCGCAGCCAGATCCCGCCATCGCCGTCCAGCCGCAGGCTCGCTGCCGAACCTTCGATCTCGAGCTCACCCATCGTCAGACGCCGGTTCTCCGCTGCGTGGTCGGCAAGCCGGTTGCCGTCAAACAGACCGCGTGGCCCGTTGGCGAACCGAAACAGGATCGTTCCTGCATCCTCTCCCGCGATCGCGGGGTTCAGCCGGCGCAGATCGGCAAAGACTTCGGTCACTTCGCCCAGCAGATAGCGGAACGTGTCGATCCAGTGGATCGCCGTCTCGTGCACCAGGAAGCGCGGCATCTGCTGGAAATACGGCTGCCGCGCGAGGTAGGCATCCGGTCCCTGGCCAGCGCCCGGACGCAGGCAGAACGTCACCTGATAGATCGTGCCGAGCGCGCCTGCGTCCAGCAGCGCCTTGATCTCGCGGTACCAGGGCTGGAAGCGGAAATTCTCGTGCACGACGATCCGAGCGCCGTGTTCTTCGGCCGCGGCGATCCCGGCCAGCGCGCCGTCATGGTCACCGCAGAACGGCTTCTGGCAGACGATCTGCTGCACACTGGGGGCAATGGCCCCGATCATCTCGACATGAGTGGCCGGAGGCGTGGTGATGTCGACCAGATCCGGTTTCATCCGTTCCAGCATCGTCTTGACATCCGTAAAGGCGGCGATGTCGTACTCCGCCGCGAGCTCGTCCGCGCCTTCCAGGGCACAGGCGGCGATCAGGTCGGCGCCCTCCATCCGCGCCCAGGCGTCGTAATGAAAGCGGCCGAAGTAACCCGCACCGATGACCGCGACGCGTGTCACGGATCGAGCCGGTCGATCTGAGCGTTCACCGCGTCATAGACCGCCGATGTGCCAGCCGAACCGCCGAGTTCGCAGGTGATCAGAGTGCCGTCCTTGAACGCGGCCTCCACGGCCCGGCGGATCAAGCCTCCGGCCTGCGCTGTCTCGGACGATCCGTGCTTCTCGGCCAGCCAGTCCAGCATCATTGCCGCCGACAGGACCATAGCCGTCGGGTTCGCGAGGCCCTTTCCCGCAATGTCGGGCGCGGTGCCGTGGCAAGGCTGGAAGACCGCATGCGCATCACCGATATCGGCCGAGGGCGCATAGCCCAGCCCGCCCATCAGCGCCGCACCAAGGTCCGAGAGGATGTCGCCAAACTGGTTCTCGGTCACGGCGACGTCGATCGACCAGGGCTTCTGGACCATGTGCATCGCAAAAGCATCGATATAGGCGTGATCGGCGGTCACGTCCGTATTTTGTGCCGCACGTTCATAGAAGATGTCGCGCTGCCACTTGAACGCGGCGAAGACGTTCGCCTTGTCGACATGGGTGACCTTGTTCTGACCCACGCCCGCCGATTGCCGCTGGCGGGCCAGGGCAAAGCAGAAATCGTAGAGTTTCTCTGACGTGTCCCGCGTCAGCGCCATCGTCTCGCGTGCCTCGCGATCCTCGATGATCTCGCCGGGACACCAGGGCGCGAACAGGCCCTCGGTCGACTCGCGCACGATAACATAGTCGATCTCGTGCGCTTTCGGATCGGCCAGGATCGGGCGCACGCCGGGCACCGGCTTCACCGGGCGCACTCCGGCATAGAGCCCGTATTCAAAGCGCAGCTCCAGTTGCGGCCCGACCTCGCGCCCATCCGGCTGGCGCACATCCGGCAATCCCATGGCGGCGAGCAGGATCGCGTCGGCCTCGGCGGCCCCGGTCCGTGTCTCTGCAGGCATCGAAACGCCGTGGTCGCGGTAGTATCCGGCTCCGCCCTCGAGCGTATTGAACCGGAAGGCCAACCCGCCGGTCCGTGCGGCAGCACGTTCCAGCAGACGCAGGCACGGCTCGGTGATCTCGGCGCCGATCCCGTCGCCCGGCATCACCGCAATGTTGAAATCGGATATGTTCGACATGCCCGGTCCTCCCCGCCTGTTCTTGCTTGCGCGCCACTAGACCGTCTGATCTGACCAAGGGCAAGCCGGAGCAGGTGGAAACCTGCTTCCCGTTCGGTGCAAAGGGGGATTGGATGTATCTGGTGACCGTCATCTTTACTGCCACCGCAGACAAGGCCGGGGCATTCGCCGCGCGGGTCCAGCAGCAGGCCACGGACAGCCTGACCGAGCCGGGATGTCAGAGGTTCGATGTCTGGACCGATCCTGCCGACCCAACACGAACGTTTCTGTACGAGATCTATGACGATCGTGCGGCCTTCGATGCGCATCTGGCGAGTACCCACTTCAAGGCCTTTGATGCCGAGGTCGCATCCTGGATCGTCGACAAGCAGGTCGAAACATGGGCGTTATCGCCCGGCTAAGTCGGAAGCGTCGCAAGGAATGTGGCCAGGGCCTGACCCTCTGCCGCGCCGAGATCCTGCGCTGCCTTGTTCGCCGCACTGATCACGCCGGTCTCCAACGCCGATTGAGCATCGCCGATCCGCGCACTGTCGTGGGCAACCGTCAACGCCGCGACCCCGTGCACCTCCAGCGCAGGCAGGCGCGACACGCCGATCCGGTCCTTGCCAATTCCGGCGTCATTGAAGACCGCGAGCCGCGCATCGGCTTTCAAGGCGCGCGCCGGGTCGCCGCCGATCAGCCCGCCATGAGACCCGGTGATGATGATCCGCTCCGCATCCTCTGGCGCGACCAGCGACGCGGAATCTACCAACAGGCAGATAGGTCCGGTCTCCAGTGTCACGTCGGACCGTGCTTCGGCAATCTTCTCCAACTGGCCTGACGGGTCAGAGGCGCATTCCAGAGTCGCGACCGCCTCGGCGACCGATCTACCGGCAGATAGACCAAGATCGGCGGCTGTCCTGTTCACGTGGCTCAAGACCCCGTGTGCAACCATGTCCTCGGCGGATCCGATCAAGGCGCTGAAACAGTCCACGGCGGCTGCCGCCATCCCGACCCGCGCCAGAGCATCGACCCCGGCGGTCCCGGCACCGCCGCCCGCGTCATTGAAGATCACCGCCCGTGCGCCCGCGCGCGATGCCACCACTGCCGGGTAGAGCCCGCCATGCGAGCCCGAGACGATCACGGCGCCCGCCGCATCCGGCCCGGCATCCGTGATCGAGTTCAGCAGGAGCATGTTCAGGGTCTGTCAGCCCCGGCCCGCCGCATGACTTCGAGCTTTTTCTGATAGCCCGACTGGATGATGTCGACGATGACCAGCACGACGATCGAGAAGTAGAAGGTGGTCTTCGACATCGCCTCGACCGGATAGCCGAACAGCGTCAAGTGCGCGACGTGCCCGCCTTCGCCGAGCAGGACGACGGCGACGATCAACAGGATGAACAGGCCCAGTACCTCGTATTTCCGATTGCGTTCGAGGAACTCCGAGACCCGGTCGGCCAGCAGCAGCATGCCCAGTCCCGACAGGATGATCGCGATCGCCAGGATCAGGAAGACATCGGTGATGGCAACCGCCGACAGGATCGAGTCGAACGAGAAGATCAGGTTCATCAGAACGATCATCGCGATCACGGACGCCGCGGATTTCGAGGATTTGTCCTCTGGCCCATGATCCAGATGGTCGGTCGCCAGTAGGTGGCTGATCTCCTTGATCGCGGTGTACATCAGGAAGCCGCCGCCCAGCAGGAAAACGATCGAGGCGAAGTTGAACTCGCCATGAATGACGCCCGGAATGTCGAGTTTGAAGAACGGATCGGTCAGACTTTCGAGCAGTTGGATCATCGTGAACAACAAGACAATCCTCAGCGCGATCGCGATGATGATCCCCCACTTGCGCACCGCCGCCTGGTTCTCGACCGGCGCGCGCTTCGACTCGATGCTGATGTATAAAAGGTTGTCGAAGCCCAGAACCGCCTGCAGAAAAATCAGGACGGCAAGGTTCAGTAGGCTTTGCAGCGTAAAGACGTCTTCAAACATAACGGGTCCCCGGATCCGATGGAAAAGTCGGCGCGGACCCTACAGGCGGGTGGCGTGTCGAACAACCGCGGAAGCGCGGCGGCGTCAGGACTTCTGACGGCTCTCCCACATGCGGTGGAGCTGATGCACGGGCCCGGGCCCCTTGCCGATGCTGAATGTGTCGGCGGTGTCGATGGCGCCCGAGAGGAACACTTTCGAGACCTGGATCGCCTCGTAAGGTGCAATCTCGTGCGCGATGTGGGCGGCAATCGCGGCTGTCAGCGTGCTGGACAGCCCGCGCATGTTTTCCCGCGTCATCCGCTCGGCGCGCAACTGCACCGGCGGGCGGTTGTTCGAGATCAGGATATCGATCGAGTTCTCTGCCTTGCCTTGGCCGCCGCTGACCAGTGCCTCGGTGACACCGGCCTCGACCAGCGCATCGCCGATCTCCATCAGATCACCCAGCGTCTGCGGCTTGTCGCGACCGGTCAGCAACGCTGCCTCGGCCAGGTTCGGCGTGACGACCGTCGCCATCGGCAGGATATGCGTCTTCCAGGCGTCGATCACCGCCTGATCGACCAGGACGTCGCCCGCGTGATTGGTCATCACCGGGTCGGCGACGATCGGGATCACGGCGTCTTCCGGGATCACGTCCTTGAGTGTCCGCGCCACGGTCTCGATGCTTTCGACACTGCCCAGCGCGCCGATCTTCACGGCCATGATCGTCATGTCGTCGAAGACCGCGCGGATCTGCGCTTCGATAAGCGCTGGCGGCATGAACTCGGCTGCGGTGACGTTTTCCGTGTTCTGGGCCGTGACGAGCGTCACCACACTGGCGCCATGCACCTTGAGCGCGGCGAAGGTCCGCAGGTCCGCCTGCAATCCGTCGGCGCCGCAGGAGTCCGACGCGGCAATGGTCAATGCGCTGGGAATGGCCATGGAAGGTCTCGCTGAAATGCTTTCGCTGTGCCGGGTTTCCCGCAGATCGCGCGCGCTGTCAAACCCCTCAGCCGGACTGACCCGGCAGAGCAACACCGGCCTGCGCGGCCAGGATCTTGGCGACGGCCGCATCGTCTTCACGGCCAATGCCTTCGGCACTGGCGGTTTTGAAGAGCGCCAGCGCGGTTTCCGTCAATGGCGTGGGGCAGGCGGCATCTCCGGCCTCGGAGGCAACGATGCCGAGATCCTTGACGAAGATGTCGACGGCGGAGTGCGGGGTGTAGTCTCCGGCGACGATATGGGCGCCGCGGTTCTCGAACATCCACGAGTTTCCGGCGCAATCGCGGATGACGTTGTAGAGTGTCTCCAGATCCAGGCCGACCTTCGCACCCAGCACCATGGCCTCGGCACAGGCCGCGATGTGGACGCCTGCCAGAAGCTGGTTGATCATCTTGACGCGGCTGCCCTGTCCCGGTTCCGCGCCGAGGCGGAAGACCTTGGTCGAGATCGCCTCGATCGCAGGTGCGGCACGGTCGAATGCAGCGTCGGAACCCGAGGCCATGATGGTCATCTCGCCCGTGAGCGCCTTGGCCGATCCACCCGACACCGGCGCGTCGATCGAGACCATGCCGGCTTTCGCAAGATCATCGGCAATCGCCACGGCCTCGCTGGGTGGCATGGTCACGCAGAGGATAAAGATCGTACCGGGCCGGGCCTTGGCGACGGCACCGTTCTCTCCGAACAGGACATCACGGCTCTGCGCCGCGTTCACGACAAAGACGAAGATGACATCGGCTTGCGCGGCCTCGGCGGGTGAGGCGCAGGGCGTGCCGCCCTCGGCGGCGAACTTCTCCAGCACCTCGGCCCGGATGTCGACGCCCTGTGTCGGGATCTCCGCGCGCACCAGAGAGACGGCAGCGCCCCAGCCCATGGACCCCAGACCGATGACGCTGGCTGTGATTGGCTTGGTCATCTCTCGCTCCTCGTGACTATCTGCGGATAGATAGCCATCTATCTGTCGGTAGATCGGTTTTTGTTTCAGATCGTCAGCGTGCCCACGCTGGCCCCGCCGCAGACATACAGCGTTTGGCCCGTGACGAAACTGGTTTCGGGGTCCAGGAAGTACAAAAACGCGTTGACCACGTCCTTGGTCTCGCCCAGGCGCCCGACCGGTATGCGCTTGGCCAGTTCGTGCTGGCGGTCGCTGCCTTTCTCGATGATGCCCCAGAAATTGTCGGTCAGGACGGGACCGGGCGCGACGACGTTGACGGTAATGCCATGCGGAGCGAGTTCCAGCGCCCAGGTCCGGGCCATGCCGATGATGCCTGCCTTGGTCGCGCCATAGGCCGTCCGGGTTGGCGCGCCCAGCGCCGCGCGCGACGCATTGAAGGCGACCCGGCCGAACCCGCGCTCCTTCATGCCGGGCAACACGGCCTGCATCATGCTGAGCGCTGAACCCATGTGCAGTTGAGCAAGGCCCGCGATATCCTCGGGCTCGGCATCTTCCAACAGGTTCGGCCAGATCAGCCCGGCATTGTGCACGAAATGCGTGATTTCGTGCTCTGCCGCGATCTTCTGGGCTGCGGCCTTGGTTGCTTCGATGTCCAGCAGATCGACTTCATGATGCGTCTGCCCTTCGGCCACGTCCGCGTGCAGGATGTCGACCGTGACAACGCGGTGGTGGCGTTTCAGAAGTGCTGTCGCAAGGTCGGCGCCGATCCCCTTGGCGCCGCCTGTCACCAGCGCTGTATACCCGCTCATGGCAGAAGCTGGATGTTGCCGAACGCGGCGTCCGAGTTCAGCAGGTCGACGCGCTTGTTCGCAATGCGGATCGCTCCGTCGACGATCGCCAGATCATGCGTCGCCGTCAGCGCCAGCATGAACTGGTCGTCCAGCCGCGTCTCGACATAGTGCATCGAGGTGTTGGTCTTGGCCCTACCTGCCGATAGGTCGAGTTCATCGACGAACGGGCGCTGGATCACGTGGTGACACCGGCTCTTCGGCTTCTGGCTGAAGGTCCGCGCGCCGTTCAGGCGTTCGACCCGCAGTTTGAGCATGAAGTAATCCTCGTAGAGCAGCGAGGTCACCAGGTGCGGATCGGTCTGCTGATAGTCCAGCGGCATCCAGTAATGCCCGTCCTCGAGCCACAGCGCGAGCCATTCGTCATAGCGCCCCTCGTCAAGCATCCGTGCTTCGGCATAGATGAAATCGACGACGTCCTCGCGGGTTACGGTCATTCGGCGGCCATCCTCTCGCCCGTCATCGAGCAGGTCATGAACTTGACCCACGCGTCGAACTGGTTGCGCATCTGCCGCTCGGTTGTACCGTTGGTCTCGTAAGTTTCCGTGAAGTCCTCGGCCTCTTCGTAAAGCCGCTGCACGTTGACCCATTCCAGCCCGTTGGACATCAGGCCTTCCTGGGCACGTTCGTACATCTCGAGATCGTCATGCCCGACGATCGAGGTCGGTGCGTTGATCATCCGATTGTACATCGCTGTGCGGGCGAGCAGCTCGTCCGGCGCCCCTACCAATCGATAGATATACGACTCGACCAGCGTCTTGTCCGGCCCCAGCGGGATGAAGTTCCGCAGCTGCTGGATCGGTCCCTTCACCATGATGTTCGGGAAATAGACCGTGTTGTGCCGGTTCTCGTCCAGGCTCGCCTTGGCACGGTCTTCGCCATAAGCCTCGGTCATCGCCTCGAAGTATCCGGGGATCGCGGAGTAATCCGAATGGATCGAGTGATGGATGCCGGTGTGTCCGTGACCGTTCGGCCAGGTGCGGATGCCCATGTCTTCGAAGAACTCATAAGGCGACATGAACGGCGCAATGATCTGCATGGCGGCAGGTTTCTGCTCGGGCGAGCCCATCTCCTCCCACAGCCGCACGGCGGTCCCGGCGGAAGACTCATGGGCGACCATCGGGTGGCAGGTATCGGTCTGGTTCTCGACCAGCATTTTCCAGTTGCACTGGTGCATATAGCGCAGAGGCGGCCCGGCGACTTCCAACCGGCCCTCGGGCGAGCGGTCGACCATGTTGCCCAGCGACGAGAGCGAGTCGCCAAAGAACTCCTCGAACCCGATGCCTTCCGGCGCCAGCCGCGCGAAGACGAAGCCGCGATGTACATGCACTTCGCCGACGGGTTTCATGCCCTGGGCGCTGTCGGTCTGGTCGAGTCCGGTTCCCTCGTAGCCTTTCTTCAGCGGGATCGCGAGCAGGCAGCCATTCGTCTTGAAGCTCCACGCATGGTACGGGCAGCGAAAGAACTTGCCGGTGTTTCCCTCGCGGTCGATCGCGATCTTGGTCCCCTTGTGCGGGCAGCGATTGTAGAGGACGTGGATCTCGCCGTCCGAATGGCGGACCTGGATGACCGGCTGATTGCCGATCTGCGTGGTGTAGTAATCGCCCTTCTTGGCGGTCTGGCTTTCGTGGCCGACAAAGATCCAGGCGTTGGCGAAGAGGTGGCGCATCTCCAGTCGGTAGACCTCGGCATCCGTGTAGATGTCGCGATGTACCTGTGGCCCGCGGACCAGGCCTGCGACGGCGGCGGGGTTGTCGGTGTAGTAGCCCATCTCTCCCTCCCTCAGAGATCCAGCACCAAGCGCGGAGACTTCGCGCGGCTCACACAGATCTGCATGACCTTGTTGCCCGCCTTCTCGGCATCGGTCAGCACGACATCGCGGTGGTCCGGGACGCCGTCGATCACGTCGCACTGGCAGATCCCGCAATCGCCGCGCATGCAATCGTAGATCATATCGATCCCGGCAGCCTCCAGCACGCTGATGATGGTCTGGCCCGGTGGAATTGTGAAGACCTGACCGGTGTCCTGGATCTCGACCTCGAAGGGCTGATCGCCGGTGGCGGGTGTCGGTGTCGCGAACAATTCGACGTGAATGCGGTCTTTTGCGATACCAGCGGTTTCGGCGGCGCTGCGCGCGGCATCGATCATACCTACCGGCCCGCAGATAGAGAGATGTCCATGCTTCGCTTTTTGCACAATGCTGGCAAGGTCGGCGGGGGTTTCGTCATCGAAGTGCAGACGCACAGTATCAGCGTGCCTATCTATCAGTTGAGAGGCGTATGCGGCGACACCGCGCGACCGCGCCGCATAGTGCAGTTCGAAGGGCCGGCCTTGTGCGGACAGTGCCGCAGCCATCGAGATCATCGGCGTGATCCCAATCCCGCCCGCCAGCAGCGTGATCGGCAGATCCGTGTCGGGAAGATCGAAATCGTTCTTCGGCTCGGAGACGTTGACCTTATCGCCAACAGACAGTGCATGCATCGCCTTGGAGCCACCATCACCCGCATCCTCGCGTTGCACGGCAATGCAGTAGTGAACTGGGGCCGAGGTGTCTCCGGTCCAGTCGATCAGGGAGTAGGAACGCGTCCCGGCGCCGCCTAGATCGAACTCGATGTGCGCGCCAGCCGTCCAGGCTGGCAAGGGGCCGTCCGCGCCGATCAGCCTGAATTCGCGGATCCGGTCGGTGACGTCCGTGATGCTGTCGATGATCAGATCCAACGCGTCCTCCCGAACTTACTTCAAGCTTGAAATATCTGCGACAGGCAGTCAAGACGTGACCGGCACGATCTCGTTACGCGCGGCCCAAGAGGGTGTATCGCGCGCCGTTGCCTTCGGGGTCGATCCGGATCTTCGCGCCGCTCAGCCGGGACTGATCGGACCAGAATTCCTCAAGCGTCGAGGCGGTGGCCTCGTCACGCGCGCCTGCGCACGGAAAGATTCCGCACCGGCCAAGGGTCGTGGCCGCGAAACTGTCGCCGTCTCTGTCAATCAGTGCCATGGCGCCCCACCAGTTGGTTCCGGGCAGGGCCATCAGGAACCGCCCGCCGGTCTTCAGAACGCGGTCCCAGGCGGTGAGAGGATGTGTGACGCCCGCGAAGGCGACGATCAGGTCGTATGGACCGTCATCGCGCCGGACATCGGTTGCACCGTTTCCTGCGCGAACTTTGGCGTTCGGGACTTCCGTCAGGGCGATCTCGGCCATCGCAGCCAATTTTGGAGCGACCTCGGGCGCCAGAACGTGCCCCTCCGGACCAACCAGATGTGCCAGAATTGCGGTGAAGTATCCGGTGCCCGTACCAACTTGCAGGATCGATCCGCCTCGTGTGATCTGCGTCCGGACGAAGTGCCGGGCCCACAGTGCGGGCTCGCCGATGTTGATGTCGCGATCCTCGTCCAGCGCGATCAGAACGTTGT
>JBHJIZ010000028.1:0-10525 GCA_050043005.1 Paracoccaceae bacterium | reverse complement strand
ACCCGCTTTCGACAAGGCCCAATACCGCTCATCCAGATCGAAGAACCCACGCTGATCAGCCATTGTATCTCCCCACTTCGTCGGAAGGATGGAATCACGATCAAACCGTCAGAGCGAGAGGTTTTTCAGGGTGTCCAGTTGGTTCGGCGCGGCATCGAACTTTGCGGTTCAAGGGTTAAGCGCAACAAGGTGTAGCCTCAAAGCCACCTGCAGCCATCAGTTCTTCGAAGCAGCGTCCTCGCACAATATTTGGGTCAATTCATCCGCGGCACGTGTAAGTCGGTCAAGGTGTCTGTGAGCAGTTTCCATAGACATACGGGGCGTTGGCGCATGAAATGCAAGTGTCGAAACAAGTCGGTCATTCTCATCCTTGATCGGCACTGCCATCGCAACCATCGCGTCGACGAACTCTTCGTTGTCCTCGGAAAAGCCCTGCTCGCGAATTCTGTCGATTTCGGCAAGCAGACCACTTTTGACGGTAATCGTATTCTTCGCCATCTTCTCGAGGGTCATGTTGTTCAACATGCGCTCAAGGCGCGCTCGAGGAAGAGAACTGAGGTAGAGCTTGCCGCTGGCCGTGCAGTGAAATGGGACCTTGGTGCCGATCGGAAACTGGATCCGTAGCGGCCATTTGGTCTCAACGCGGTCCAGATAGATCATGGCGTCACGTTCCGGGATCGCGAGATTGCACGTCTCGCCGATGTCGTCAGCGAGTCGGCTCATCACAGCGAGTCGCGCCGCACGGATCCGAGTGGATGAAATCACACCGTAGGCCATCGACCGCATGCGAGCGCCTGGTGAGTATGATCTCCCATCATGCTCGCGCTGCAGAAACCCTGCGTCTTCGAGTTGGGAGAACTGGCGGTGCAGGGTTTGCTTGGGAAGGCCGACCGAGCGGTTAATCTCGGTCGGCGTCGATGGTGTCCCGATGCGGGCGACTTCCTCTAGGATCAAAAGCAGCCTGATGCTTCTGGGAATGGTCTCGCCACTCTCCTGTTCGTCATCAAGCAAAGCCTTCTCCCGAAGCTACCCACGGTTCGGCAGTAGCAATGTCGACAGATCCGGCACAAGCGCAATCAGCATCCACACCGACAACAGAGCCACAAGATATGGTACCGTAAATTTTAGCAGCCGCATGTACGGGACACCAGTTACCCCGCTTGCGACATATAGGTTCAAGCCATATGGCGGCGTTATGAACCCAATGGACGCACCGACGAGGAAGATCACTGCGAAGTGGACAGGATCTACACCTATCGAGTGGGCAATCGGTGCCAGAATTGGCGCTAGAATGATCGTAACCGGCAGACTCTCCAGAACCATACCGCACAGGAAAACGATCGCCATAGCGGTGAACAGGACCGCATAGTAGCCACCCATTCCCGTAACGAAGGTCTCGATCGTCTCCTTCGCACCTAACAGCGACAGTATCTGCTGCATGACAACCGATATGGCGATCAGCGGAGCGAGGATGCCGGTGATCTGGGCCGAACGTATGACGATGCTAGGGATATCAAGCAGCGAGAAGCCCTTTACGAGCAGCATGTCGCCATAGTTCTTTTCTTCGACCGGTTTGTCGAAATCCATCTTCAGCATGCGGAAGACTGGCAAGCAGACCAGCCCGACGATTACGCAAAACCCGACAGTAACGGCCGCCGCCTCGGTCGGAGAGAACTTGCCAGTGTAGATCCCCCAGAGCACCAGGCCGATGGCAAAGAAACCAAGCCATGCGCCGAAGGCGGTTTTGATGACCCGAGTGATCTCCAACCTGATCAGGTGGCCCCAGCCATTCATCTGACAGATAGCCCAGCAGGCAACCTGCATTCCGATAACCATCAACGCGCCTGGCAGGATACCGCCAACGAACAGATCGGAAATCGGCAAGTTCATAAGGAAGCCGTAGACGATGAAGATTATCGAAGGCGGGATGATAATCCCGACCGTACCGCCGGACGCGGCAGTCGCCGCAGCGAACCGCTCGTCATAGCCGCCCTTCACCATCTCCGGATGCATCATCGAACCTATTGTGGCCGTGGTAGCCGAGTTCGATCCCGAGATCGCCGCGAACAGTCCACATGCACCCAAACATGCCATCGCCAGACCACCACGCACCCAACCGAAACAGGAGTAGGCAAAGTCGGTTAATCGTTTCGCGATGCCGGAGGCATTTATCAAATCCCCGGTCAGGATGAAGAGTGGCATTGCCAACAAAGCAAAACCATCGGTGAACACATCGGACAGGGCGACCCCAATGTTGTCCAGTGTCAGGCCGAGCACAAAGCTGCAGCCGATCACCCAGAAACCGATGACCAGGAAGATCGGAACGCCCAGCATGAAGAGCATGGTGACGCCGATCGAGATCAGTGCAACGAGATTTCCATCAGTCATTTTCCCATCCCCCCTATTCGCCGCCAAGACCGCTCGGGAGGATCATCTCCTCATCCTCGCGGTAGCGTCTGAGGTCGTCCAGCCAGTTCTCGATCACGCGCCCGCTGAGGACCATCCAACTGATCGGTACACAGATGTAGAACCACCACTGCATCACGTTGTCGGTGCCCAACAGGATCTGGAAATTCGATGCCGAATTCGCCGTTTGCTTGAGGGTGGTGACGATCACCACGATCGAGAACAGGACCCAGAGGACCGCATCCAGCGTGAGGCACATGAACTGACCAAGACGAGGCAGGTTCGTCCGGACCTCGGTGAACCTTAGATGGGCTCGCAAGCGCGTGTTGTAGGCACATCCGACCCAGGTCATGATGAGAAACAGGTAAGGTGGCAATGTCGTCGACCATGGCGCCTGAACCTGAAAGACGAAGCGTCTGATCACCTCGACAAAGATGATCGCCGCAATGATGAGGTATGTCGAGACGAGCACCGTCTTTTCGAAGTATTGGTCGAGCAGCGGCACTGCCTTGAACAGAAACATGATAAGCGAGCCGCCGACGAGAGCCAGAATGGTGCCAACCACATAGGCAGTCGGACCATTCAGGGCCTCCGACATCATCCAGGCATCATTAGCGGCAATCGCTTGAAAAAGCTCACCTAGTCCTTCTAACCATGAAGGCATTGTCTTTCCTCCTCCCGGCGGCCCGTTTGCGGGCTTCGTCGTTGAGTTTTGTGGGTGAGCGCCCGGTCACCAAGACTGGGCGCTCGCATGTGCTGTGACGCTTACGCGCCCTTCCACCACCGGCGGGGCTCGACGTTTTCGGGCAGCATGTCGCCGGGCACCTCGCGGGCGACGCGGTGCAGTTCGGTGTATGTGTCGATACCGCCTGCCCACTTGTTGATGCGCTCGCGCCACTGCTCCCAGGGCCCCGGGTTGAATTCTGGCGAGCACATCTCCTCGGCCTTCTTGACTTCGGCATCCGACAAGAACGCCATGCGAACGTTGTCGCGTGCGAAGATCGTGTTGGGAAGTTGTGGATCCGAGTAGCCGACGGTCTTGACGAGGGCCGCCTCGTTCGCTGCCTGTACGTGGACCTGTGAGGTGTAAGCCGACTCCATCACGGCATCCTGCAGCTCGCCACCGAGTTTATCGAATACCTTGCCGGACATCGAGGTGTGCTCGGTGCCGCAGAAGAATCGCAGATCCACACACTGCGAGACAACAGGCGACATGTTGGCGTAGGCGACAGCCGACGCCCAGGTTTCGGCCCCGTCGATCAACCCCTGCTTAAGGCCATCCAGGGTTTCTTCCCACGCAACGGGAACCGGGTTCAGGTTAAGCAGTTCCATGGCGATACGGCCAAGCTGGGTGCCCGTCACGCGGTGCTTGGTTCCGAACAGCGTTTCGATTTTGTCGACTGTCGGCGCGTCCTGCCATTTGAGGCCAAGCTGAATACCGCGCAGTTCGCAGTGGCTGAACAGGAACTTCAGGCCGTGGCGCTTCTCGAGAGGCGCGCGCTGGATCTTCTGGCTCTCCGGTCTGTAGAGGAAGTGGTACTGTGAAGCACGGCCTGGGAACACATAGGCATAGTCGAGGACGTTCAGGAACGGGGCGCCGCCCGCTGAGTTCTGGGTCGAGGCCGCATAAATGTCGACGATGCCTTGCTGGGTCTTCTTCACACAAGACAACTGACCACAAAGCTGGTTGTCGCCGATGAACTCGATTCGAATCTCTCCGTCCGTCCGCTCCTCGAGGTCTTGAGCAAAGAACAGCGCACCCGCGCGCTCGATCAGCAGGTTGCGTGCATTGAAGCCTGCCGCACCGAACTTGAGGGTGAACTTCGGCTCCTTACTAAAGCGCTTTTCATAAGTTGATTCAGCAGCTTGAGCGATGCTGGAGAGTGATGCGGTGGCTCCGAGTCCGCCCGCTGCAAGGAGCGTCGACGAGAGACCATAACGCCCCGCGATGCGGAACAGGTCCCGCCGCGAGATCTGATTGATCCGGTCCGAAAAGTGCATTCTTTCCTCCTGATTAGATTCATTATTGGGACTTGAAGTCTCATTAAATGCAGAATATTGATGGGGAAGCAAGAAAAAGAATCACCCCTGGGTTGGAGGCGGCGACATGGACGGGATCGAGGCGGACTTCATCATCGTCGGCGCTGGCTCGGCTGGATGTGTCCTGGCGAACCGTCTCTCCGAAGATCACCGGAACCGAGTTGTTCTGCTGGAAGCTGGCGGGCGCGACCTGAATCCGTGGATTCATGTACCCGTCGGCTACTTCAAGACGCTGCACAATCCGAACACCGACTGGTGCTACAAGGCCGAGCCCGATCCAGGCTTGAATGGTCGCGCCCTGGACTGGCCGCGCGGAAAGACGTTGGGCGGTTCAAGCTCGATCAACGGGCTGCTTTATGTGCGGGGACAGAAGCAGGACTACGACAACTGGGCTCAAATGGGGAACAGGGGCTGGGCCTATGACGACGTCCTGCCACTCTTCAAACGCTCCGAGGAGCATGAAGATGGAGAGACCGAGATCCATGGAGGGGCTGGCGGGCTGTCCGTTTCCCGAATACGAGCAAAAAGTGAGATTGCAGAGGCATTTATCGATGCCGCGGTCGAGATGGGTGTCCCGCGCACTGACGACTACAACGGTGAGGATCAGGAGGGTGCGGGGTACTTCCATCAAACCGCACGGGGCGGGTTCCGGTGCTCTAGCGCACGCGCGTTTCTCAACCCAGCCAAGAAACGTTCCAATCTTCAGATCATCACCGGCGCGCACACCGAATGTCTGATTTTTGCGGAGGACGAACCCAACCGGGTCACGGGCGTCAAGTACTCCTGCAAGGGCGAAGTGCAAACCGTCAGCCTGAAACAAGGCGGCGAAGTCATCCTGTCTGCCGGTGCTATTGGGTCGCCACAGATTCTCGAGTTATCTGGGATTGGTCAGGGCGACGTCCTGCAGAACGCAGGGATCGACGTTCGGCACGAATTGAACGGTGTCGGCGAGTCTCTTCAGGATCATCTGCAGATCCGTCTCGTGTATGAGGTCAACTGCCAAACCCTGAACGATGCGATCAACCGGTTCATACCGCGGATGGGCATCGGGATGCAGTACGTCTTCTTCCGCAAGGGCCCAATGAGCCTCGGTGCAAGCCAGGTCGCAGTCTTTGCCAAGTCGATGGACGGTCTCGAGACACCGGACATCCAGTTCCATTTCCAACCGCTCAGTGCGGACAAACCGGGGATCGAGATGCACCCGTTTTCGGGTATCACGTCTTCGGTGTGCCAACTGCGCCCCGAAAGCCGAGGGCACATCCACATCTCGACACCCCTAGCCAAGGACTATCCCAAGATAGTCCCCAACTATCTTTCAGCACCAGCGGACCAGATGTGCGCTGTGCGGGCCGTGAAGTTCGCTCGAGCCATGACCAAGACCAAGGCGTTAAGCCCTTTCGTCGTTCGTGAGCACGTGCCCGACACAGATCCGCGGACCGATGCGGACCTGCTCGAAGTAGCCCGTTCCATAAGCCAGACGATCTACCATCCGACGAGCACATGTCGGATGGGACATGACCCACTCGCCGTTGTCGATGACCGACTGCGTCTTCACGGAATGACAGGACTGCGCATCGCCGATGCATCGATCATGCCTGCGATCGTAAGCGGCAACACAAATGCTCCGGCGATCATGATCGGAGAGAAGGCCAGCGACCTGATCCTGGCGGATCGAAAAGCCTGTCAGCATTGCGCCAGGTTCCCGGAATACCGAACAAATTCAAAGGAGAGCCCTCATGAAGATGACAACCGAAGAAGCTTTCGTCAAAGTTCTTCAAATGCATGGCATCGAGCACGCGTTCGGGATCATCGGCTCTGCCATGATGCCAATATCGGACCTGTTCCCGGCGGCGGGTATCAAGTTCTGGGATTGCGCCCACGAGGTGAACGCGGGCATGTCGGCAGACGGTTACACCCGCGCGACCGGAAAGATGTCGATGGCAATCGCGCAGAACGGTCCCGGCATCACCAACATGGTAACGCCGATCATCACCGCCTACTGGAACCACACCCCACTGTTGTTGGTCACTCCGCAGGCCGCGAACAAGACGATCGGTCAGGGCGGCTTTCAGGAAATGAAGCAGATGGCGATGTTCGAGGACTGCGTCTGCTATCAGGAAGAGGTCCGAGACCCCACCCGTATCGCCGAGGTATTGAACCGTGTGATCCTGAAGGCATTCCGCGGATCAGCGCCAGCGCAGATCAACGTACCACGTGACTTCTGGACCCAAGTTATCGACATCGATCTGCCGCAGATCGTGCGCATTGATCACCCGCCGGGGGATCCGGCAGCACTGGACGCTGCCGCCGAGATCCTGTCCGACGCCAAATTCCCGGTGATCTTGAACGGTGCGGGCGTGGTATTGTCGGGCGCGATCCCGGCGTCGGCAGCCCTTGCAGAACGCTTGTCCGCCCCGGTTTGTTGCAACTACCAGCACAACGACGCGTTTCCGGGCAGCCATCCGCTCGCATGCGGTCCGCTGGGCTACAATGGCTCCAAAGCTGGTATGGAGATGATCTCGAAGGCGGACGTCGTCCTGGCGCTCGGGACTCGTCTGAACCCGTTCTCCTCGCTGCCTGCTTATCAAACGGAGTATTGGCCAAAAGACGCCAAGATCATTCAGGTCGACATCAACGCCGATCGGATCGGACTGACCAAGCGCGTTGCTGTGGGCATTCAGGGCGATGCCAAGAAGGTTGCCGAACAACTGCTGGCCAAGCTGTCAGACGCCGCCGGAGACGAAGGCCGCAAGGATCGTGAGGATGCGGTAGCTCTGGCGAAGTCGCGGTGGGCACAGCAGCTATCGGGCATGGACCACGAGGACGACGATCCCGGCATCACCTGGAACGAGCGGGCACGTCAGCGCGATCCAAACCGGATGAGCCCGCGTATGGCTTGGCGTGCGATCATGTCAGCACTGCCAGCGCAGGCGATAATCTCGACTGATATTGGCAACAATTGCGCGATCGGGAACGCCTATCCTAGCTTTGAGAAGGGCCGGAAGTACATGTCACCCGGTCTGTTCGGGCCGTGCGGATACGGTCTCCCTTCGATCCTTGGCGCAAAGATCGGGCAGCCGGATGTGCCGTGTGTCGGTTTTGCCGGCGACGGCGCGTTCGGCATCTCGATGAACGAGATGACCGCATGCGGCCGCGGCGATTGGCCGGCGATCACCATGGTCATCTTCCGCAACTACCAGTGGGGTGCGGAAAAGCGGAACACAACGCTGTGGTTTGAAGACAACTTCGTCGGCACCGAACTGAATGAAGGCGTCAACTACGCCAAGGTCGCGGAGGGATGCGGGGTCAAGGGTGTGCAGGCCGTCGGAATGGAACAATTGACCGAGGCCCTGCGCACCGCAGTCAAGGAGCAGATGGAGGACAACGTTACAACCTTCATTGAAGTTGTGCTCAACCAAGAACTCGGCGAGCCATTCCGCCGCGATGCGATGAAGAAGCCGGTTTCGGTGGCAGGCATCTCCAAGAACGACTTCGTCGAGCAGACACCCACCCTCTGAAGTAGATACGGCCTTCATCGCGGGGCGCCGAGGGCGTCCCGCCACCTTAAAACAGTGTTCGCACAGCAAGGACTTTCGCACCATGAGCTCGGCTTCGGCTCTCGTTGATCGTGTAAGATCGCAGGCATATGATCTGGGTCCCGGCTTCATGGTCAGTGTCACGATCGCGATATCCTCCCAGTTCATCTCGGACCACTATGGTGCGCCTGCGATGCTGCTGGCGCTGTTGCTCGGGATCGCATTTCACTTTCTGGCAGAGGACGGGCGGTGCGTGCCTGGGATCGAGTTCACGGCGAAGACTGTTCTGCGGGTCGGCGTTGCACTCCTCGGTGCGCGCATAAGCGTCGACCTGCTGGCTGGCCTCGGGCTCGAGCTTATCCTATTGGTCGTCACGGGTGTGGTCGCGACCGTTCTGTTCGGATTACTCGGCGCTCGTCTGCTTGGACGCGGCTGGCGGCTTGCCCTGTTGACGGGCGGATCCGTCGCGATCTGCGGAGCGTCAGCCGCAATGGCGATCGCAGCGGTACTCCCGAAGAACGAGCACTCGGAGCGCAACCTGCTTTTTACGGTCCTGAGCGTCACCGTCCTCAGTACCATCGCGATGATTGCCTACCCGATCATCGCAACATCCTTCGACTTCGACGCCCGGGCCAGCGGTGTCTTTCTCGGCGGTACGATCCACGATGTTGCACAAGTCGTCGGTGCTTGATTCTCGATCTCGGATGACGCTGGAGAAGCGGCAACTGTGGTCAAGCTAATCCGTGTCGCGATGCTGGCTCCCGTGGTTCTGATCTTCGCGATGGTCTTCCGCGCCAGCCGGATCGAGGATACTGGACCGCGCCCACCATTGCTGCCCACTTTCGTGATCGGTTTCCTGGCACTGGCGGGGATCAATTCGACTGGGTTCATCCCTGAAATCGTCTCCGAGACGCTCGGCGATCTCTCACGCTGGCTGCTCCTGATCGCCATCGCTGCGGTCGGAATGAAAAGCTCGCTTCGACGTATGTTCGACATTGGTGGTCAGGCGATTGCGCTGATCATAGCCGAGACCGTGTTCATTGCGGGCTTCATCCTCATCGGCATCTCAGTGTTGACCTAACCGCACGAGGAGACGTTTCTTGGAGACGATCAATAACATCTACGAGATCGCGCGGGCTTCCAAACGGCGGATCTGCTTGTCTGAAGGTGAAGATCCGCGCGTTGTTGAGGCCGCGATCCGAGCAACACGTTATGGTCTTGCCGAGGTGCAACTGATCGGAGATGCGGTCAAGATTGAGGCGCAACTGGACCGAGCAGGCGGCGGCGATGGCATCAAGGTCATTGACCCACTCAGGTCTTCGAAGACCACTGCCTACGCCGAGAGCTATCTTGAGCTGCGCCGCCATAAGGGCATGACTGCGGAGGTTTCGCTCGAGACTATGCAAACAAACCTCGGGTTTGCCGCGATGATGGTCCGGAACGGCGATTCAGATGGCACCATTGGAGGCGCCGTAGCTACCACTTCGGACACGGTGCGCGCGGCGCTCCAGATCATTGGCAAAGCGCCTGACTTTGCCGTGGTTTCCAGCTGTTTCCTGATGATGTTGAAAGAGCCGTTCAACCGCGCAGTTGCCTTCGCCGACTGCGGGTTGATCATGCAGCCGACATCCGAAGAATTGGCGAACATCGCGATAGCTACAGCCGACACTTTCAGCGCATTGACCGGACAAACTCCGCGAATTGCTATGCTGTCATTCTCGACGATGGGGAGCGTTAAGCAAGAAGCGCACGAGTCCATCGAACGCATACGGGTGGCGGTAGATCTAGTCCGCGCTCATCAGGCCGACTTGATGATAGATGGAGAAATTCAGTTTGACGCGGCCATTGTTCCCGAGGTTGCGAACAAAAAGGCCCCTTCGTCTCAGCTCGCGGGCGATGCAAACATCTTTGTGTTCCCTAGCCTTAGTGCCGGGAACATCGGATACAAAATAGCTCAACGGATCGGCGGGGCAGTTGCCTTGGGCCCTATTCTCCAAGGCTTGTCCCGCCCCGCGAACGATCTCTCGCGCGGATGCAGCGCTGAAGATGTATATCAGATGATCGCGGTTACTGCCGCGCAATGCCTGTGCCAAAGCTGAATAGCTCCAAACGGGTCACGATTGGTTTGCATGATCTTCTCGCTTTGCCTTGGCGTCTTGCTGAGTGGTAATCTGTGTTGGACTGCCGAGGTCGCTTCGGTCTGGACGATGCCGAAGTTTGCGTGCCTGAGAACACTTGACGCGCAATGGCTTTGCGATGGCAAGTCTGGAGTGACCGAATTTGGAGTGCCCCCATTGAAGTGGTCCGCTTGGAAGGTTCATGTGAACCGGAATTCAGGAGGATCAGAGAATGGGAAGCAAACGTCCGAAGCCCGAGGAGATCGTCTCGAAGCTGCGCCAGGTCGAGGTGCTGCAGGGGCAAGGCATGTCGATTGCCGATGCGGTCCGGCAGGTCGGGGTTACGCAGCAAACCTACTACCGGTGGCGCAAGCTCTACGGGGGTATGGGCCGGGCACAGCTCAAGCGGTTGAAGGAGCTTGAGAA
>JBHJIZ010000027.1:0-12949 GCA_050043005.1 Paracoccaceae bacterium | reverse complement strand
GGTCTGACAAAACGGATGTGGGCCGTATTCAACCGGCGCATTTTCCCTATCGCCCTTTGCGACTCACTGTTATAGAACCGCCAACTTCGCCGGGGGCAACCTTGACGAGCGCGGGCGTGGTGAAATTGGTAGACACGCGAGATTTAGGTTCTCGTGCCGCAAGGCGTGGGGGTTCAAGTCCCTCCGCCCGCACCAAATTCACGATGGAAGAAGAAGACTTCTCCGGAAGGGTCCGGAGGCTGAGAGGACCGAAATGCAGGTGACCGAGACCAAGTCCGAGGGACTGAAGCGCGCGTATGCGATTACCGTGACCGCCGCCGCCCTGGACGCAAAGACCGATGAGAAGCTGAACGAAGTCCGCAAGGACGGCCAGATGAAGGGCTTCCGGAAGGGCAAGGCGCCGCTGCCGCTGCTGAAGAAGATGTTCGGCAAGTCCGTTCTGGGCGAAGTGGTACAGGAGACGGTCGAAAGCTCGGTCTCGACGCACCTGCAGGAGCAGGGCCACCGCCCGGCACAGCAGCCTGACATCAAGATCCAGAACGAGAACTTCGAGGCTGGAGACGACCTGAACGTGGAGGTCTCTTATGAGTGCCTGCCCGATGTTCCGGAAGTCGACTACACGGCCATCACGCTAGAGCGTAAGACTGTCGAGGTCGAGGAAGATGCCGTTGAGGAAGCGCTCGGGCGTCTCGCCGACAGTGCGACCGAATATGCGTCCACCGAACGCGCGGCCCAAGACAAGGATCAGGTGATCATCGACTTCCTGGGTCGGATCGACGATGTGCCGTTCGAGGGTGGCGAGGCCGAGGATTATCCGCTGGTGCTTGGTTCGAACTCGTTCATCCCGGGCTTCGAGGATCAATTGGTCGGCGCGAGCGCCGGTGACAAGAAGAACGTCGAAGTCACGTTCCCCGAGGATTACAACGCCGAGAACCTTGCCGGTCAGGCGGCAGTGTTCGAGGTCACTGTTAAAGAGGTCAAGGAACCTGCGGCGGCCGAGATAAACGATGAATTTGCCAAGCGCTACGGGGCCGAGGACGTCGATGGCCTGAAGGGCAACATCCGCGAGCGGATCGGACAGGAATTCGCAGGTGCGAGCCGCAATCTCCTGAAACGGCGCCTCCTGGATGCTCTGGATGAGATGGTGACGTTCGAACTGCCCGAAGGCTTGGTAGACGTCGAGGCGAAGTCGATCGCGCGTCAGCTTTGGCAGGAGGAAAACTCCGGCGTCGAAGGCGCGGAGCAGCCGGAGAGCATCGAACCAACCGAAGAACACAAGACGCTGGCGGGCCGCCGGGTCCGTCTTGGCCTTCTGCTCGCCGAGATCGGTCAGAAGGAAAAGGTCGAACTGTCCGAAGGTGATATCGGTCAGGCGATCATGGCGCAGGCACAGCAATACCCGGGCCAGGAACGCGAGTTCTTCGAATTTGTGCGCAACAACCGTGAAGCGCTTGAGAGCATTCGTGCCCCGCTGTTCGAGGATAAGGTGGTCGACCTGATCATCGACAAGGCCAGCGTCACGGACGTTCCGGTCTCCAAGGATGATCTGGAAGCCGAGATCGAAGCTCTCGACAAGGAAGACGAACCGGCCGAGGCCTGAGCCGTCTGACGCCTCCGGAACTTGCCGCTACGGTGAGCAAGGTCTGCCAAGCGGGCCTGTGCCGTGGGCGGGTGGGTCAGCATGATGTGCCAGGCGAGCGCTGGCCTCGAAAGGGAACGGCGCAGGCACGCTCAACCGTTTGCTAGCAGTGGCGCCTGCGAAGGCCCACGTACAGTCGGCAGGAAGATGTGTCCCCACGGGCTTGGGTAACGCTCTGGCGTTGGCATTTCCACGATTGCCGGGCCGTCCTGAGCGAACGCCTCCTCCAAGGCCAGTCGTAGGTTTTCCGATCCTGGTTTTGAGCGGATT
The DNA here is from genome assembly GCA_050043005.1 of Paracoccaceae bacterium. Classification (GTDB taxonomy): domain Bacteria; phylum Pseudomonadota; class Alphaproteobacteria; order Rhodobacterales; family Rhodobacteraceae; genus Thermohalobaculum. The sequence continues at coordinate 11,040 of JBHJIZ010000027.1, read as the reverse complement.
GCAAACGCCCCGAAGCTCTCGGCGAACTTGACGATGTCGGGGTTGTGCAAATCAGTCGCGATCGTTCGGTTGTGGCCAAACCTGTCTTCCTGGATGCGCTGTACATTCCCATAGGCGTTGTCATTGTACACCAGTGTGACGTGCGGGATCCTGTGCTTGACCGATGTCGCCAACTCCTGCGCACAGTACAGGAAACCACCATCGCCCTGCACGGTGATCACACGTTTTCCAGGCGAAGCCAGTGCGGCGCCCAGACCCGCCGGCATGCCCCAGCCCAGCGTCCCGGCATAACCGGCACAGACATAGCCGCGTGGTCGGTGCACCGGCAAAATGTAGCGTGCGGCGTAGGCCACTTGCGTGAGGTCGTCGACAAAGATCCCATCCTCACCGAGTACCTGGCGGATGACCATCAGGTCGTCATAGGTCGGCTGAAGGTTTCGCACCCGTTGGTCGAACGTACCTTTCAGGCCAGCGACGTGATCAGTCCGGTCCTCTACGGTGCCGAGACGCGTCGCCAAAGCCTCGATCAAGGCAGGCAGGACGTCCTCGACCATCGCGCAGATCGGAACCGCGACATTGCCGCGGCGATTGATCTCGCCCGGGTCGGCATTGATCTGGACGAGCGACAAATCATCGTCGACGCCCCAGACCATCTCGTGCCACATGAAGCGGGTGCCGATCCCCAACGCGACGTCGGCGGTCTTCCAGATCTCGTGCGCGACCGGTCCCATCACCGCCAGAGGCCGTGCTTCATCGTAAGCGCCCTTGCCCTGACGGAGTGCTGAAACCGGCGCCTTGAGCATCTCGGCGATTTCGACGATTGCCTGTGGCGCCCCGTGCGCGCCGCCCCCCAGCACGATGATTGGGTTCTTTGCATCTGCCAGAAGATCGGCGGCCTTGTTCACGGCATCTAGATCAACCTCGGGCCGCGCTTCCTCGACAGGATCCAGCGTCATGGACGGTGTGATCCAGCGATCAAGCGGGCATTGCACAGACACGGGTGCCGGGTGGCCGCTGATCAGCGCCGAAAGCGCTGTCCGGATCTGAGAGCGTGGCGTCGCCGGGTCCATCAGAGTTTCGGTGTGTTTGGACATCTGCGAGACAATTGCCGTCTGATCGGCCAATTCGTGCAGTTGCCCGTGCATCCTGCCAATGAAGTGCGACTTGTTCTCACCCAACAGCGCGAGCACGCGCGACGCAGTCGAGAAAGCTGTGGAGTGTCCCGCACCCGCGTTCAAAACCGCTTGGCCTGGTACGACGCAATAGGCTTGCGGTTTGCCAGATGCCTGGGCGGCACCGGCCGCCATATACGAGCATGCCTGCTCGTTCCGCGTCGCGATCGGCTTGATTTCCGGGTAGTCGACCAGCGCATTGAAGAAGTCATCATTCTGGACGCCAGGCAGACAATAGAGATGGTCGATCCCAACATCTTTCATCCCCTGGCACAGCAGGTGCGCAACGGTCGTCGTCATGGTGTCCTCCGGCTTGGTTGCTTCACGTTACGCATCCCGATCCGGCACACAAGCACAGCCATTGACCGATCCGGTCGTCCCGCCTATACGCCGCGAAAGAATATTACCTTCGCATGTGCAGCATGGAGATCGGCATGTCCTTCAACGTCCAGCCCGCAGCACCAGGGCGGCCCAACCGCTGCCAGCTTTTCGGACCGGGGTCGAACACGAAACTGTTCCCGAAGATGGCCGCATCCGCGGCGGATGTTGTGAACCTCGATCTGGAAGACGCGGTGGCTCCGGCAGACAAGGAGCAGGCGCGCGAGAACATCATCGATGCACTCAACACCATCGACTTCGGTTCAAAAACCGTGTCGGTGCGGATCAACGGTCTGGACACGCAGTACTGGGTCGATGACGCGATGCAGGTGATCGAGCGTGGCGGGGATCAGCTGGACCTGATCATGATCCCGAAAGCGGGGAACGCCTCGGACATCTATGCGGTCGATGCGGTCGTCTCGGCCGCCGAACAGAAGGTTGGCAAAAGCAAGAAGATCGGTTTCGAGGTAATTATCGAGACTGCTCAGGGCGCTGCCAACGCTGATGAGATTGCGGCGGCCAGTCCACGGATGCAGGCGATGAGCTGTGGCGTGGCGGATTACGCGGCATCGATGGGGATGCAGGTCACGGGCATCGGTGGTGAGCAAGAGAGTTACTACGCGCTGGCCCTGGGCGAACCGGGGACCGAGCGCGCGGTGCACTACAACGACCCCTGGCATTGGCCGATCGTGCGCATGGTTGCCGCGTGCCGCAAGCACGGTCTGTTGCCGGTTGACGGACCTTACGGCGACTTTTCGGATCCCGACGGATACCGCGCACAGGCGCTGAGGGCGCGAACGCTCGGTTGCGTCGGCAAATGGGCGATCCATCCAAACCAGATCGCTTTGGCGAACGAAATCTACACGCCTTCTGAAGCTCTGGTGGAGCGCGCCAACCGCATTCTGGAGGCGATGGCCGAGGCGGATGCAAAAGGTCTGGGCGCTGTTACTTTGGACGGCAAACTAATCGATCTTGCCTCGATCCGGCAGGCGCAGGTCGTGGTCAAGCAGGCGGAGTTGATCGCCGCCAGCACCTGAGGCAAGATCTGCACCGCATGGCGCGGGGAGGGTTTCGTGCGATCTTGGATGACAATCTGCGGTCTGGCGTGCCTCGCTGCGTGCGGGTCATCAAATACCGGTGTCGTCTCGAGCGCTGCGCCGGAGCCCGAGGTCTATCGGACCGTCATCGAAGCCGACGGTGTCCCGTTTGAGATCTCATGGGACCGCCTCAACCGGACACAGGCGACAGCCCGAATCTTCGGCGTTCCGAAAGATCAGGCCATCGATCCGACGATCGTCATCCAGCAGGCGACCGGATGCCGTGTTATCGCGCGACCGGAACGCGTGCCATCCGAGGACACCGTGCCGACTTACACAGCCGATATTGATTGTGCGCCCGGTCGGGAGATCGATGACACCGAGGCGGCACGCGCACGCGAACTCGCACGGGAAATCGATATTGCGGTGAATGTCGTTGCGATCGACCCGGCTCCAGCATCTGCGTCTGGCATTCCTTCGGTTCCGGTCGCGCATGTTCTGTTCGAAGGCAGTTCGTATGCGCAGTTTACGGCTACCGATATGGAGCAGTATTGCGCAGCGGCCTGGTCGACCCGGGTCGCTCCGGATGGACGGACCGAATACAATCCCTGCAAGCAGCGCGACGCCTTTCGTTAGGCGCACAGCGCTTCTACTCTCTTTGAACGCATTCTCCAGCCTCTCGTGTGAGGGCCTCCTTCAACTTTGTCGCTGAGTTGCGCTGAAGCGGCCCATCCAGGCAGATGGCCTTGCTATCGGATCAGTTTGCCGCGCCATGCGCTAGGCGAGTGACATGTGTTACCAGCGAAGCCCAAAGCGCCCGTCGTAAGTCGAGAACTACCGTGGTGTTTGCTTGCCCGCCTGCTGACGGCTACTCAAACTGCTCAGTGCTTTTTTACGCCGGTCATCGCAGGTGCGGCTCCGGGCACGGCATTCTTGCCGCGCGCCGCCCCCAACCCTCGATCCGGGATGAACCTTCGTGCCTTCAACCGAACAGGAACATCCCCGAGGTAACCGAATGCGAGTCGATCCCGGTCAACAGGATGACATCGCCAGTGTCGTAAGTGATTGCTGCCGAACCCTGGAAGTCTGAGATAGCAAGATCGCCGAACGCCAGGATGTCGGTGAAATGTATGCGATCCAGTGACAGGTCGAAGGCATTGATACGATCGATCCCGTCATCCGTATGGAAGACAAACTGATCTGCGCCTCCGTAGCCTTGCAGGATATCGTTCCCGCCATGACCCGTGATCGTATCGTCACCATCGCCGCCACGGATCATGTTGACGCCGTCATCGCCCGCGAGGTCGTCATCGAAATCCGACCCCCAGAGGAATTCGAGATTTGAGAGCTGGTCTGATGATGCGCCGTCGAAACCCTCACCATCCAGCAGGCTGACGGAGACGCCGGATGTGGCGTCCGTATACCGGACCCAGTCGTTTCCGCCGCCGCCGTCGATCATGTCGGCGCCGTCGCCGCCATAGAAGGTCTCTGCAGAGTCCGAGCCGACCAATTGGTCGTCGCCACCTTCGCCGTGGATCACGTCGTTTCCGCCATTGGTGTTGACGATGTCATCGCCGTCACCCGCAAGGATGATGTTGCGTCCGGAGCTGCCCAGGATCACGTCGTTGAAGTTCGATCCGCGTACGTTCTCGACCGAGACATACGTATCGCCTTCGGCTTCATTGTGGCGACCGATGCCGTTCAGTAGATCGACGTACACAAAGCTGCCGTCGTTGTATTGGATCCAATCATCCTCGGATCCGCCATCAAGCAAATCAGCGCCGTCGCCCCCCCGGATCACGTCGCGCCCGGTGCCGCCATAGATCTCGTCATCACCGTCCTGCCCAAGCAGGAAATCGTGCCCGCCGCCGCCATAGATGACGTCGTCTCCGCCATTACCGTACAACCTGTTGGCGGTCGCATTGTCTCCGGTCAGAACGTCGTCGTGCTGCGAGCCATGGAGATACTCGATCGAGATCAGGATATCGCCCGACGCATCGCCACCTGACCCGCTGCCCGTGAGCAGGTTGACCGCGACGCCCGAGGAAGAGTTGTCGTAGCGAGCCGAGTCCTGACCCTCTCCGCCATCGATCACGTCGGCGCCGCGCCCGCCGTAAAAGATGTCGGCGCCGTCCAGCCCCGACAGCGTGTCGTTGCCACCGTTACCGGTTAAGACGTTGTCGGCGGCGTTCCCGATGATGACGTCATTGCCGCCGCCGGTCGTGGCAAGCTCGATCGTCACGCCGTATGCGATCGCCAGATTGTTCGTGAGATGGCCGACGGACGAAAAGGCACCCTCGGTCAGGTCCACGCGTTGGTTGGTGTTCCAGCCGGATGCGTCGATCTTGTCGATCCCGCCTGCGTCCCAGATTGCAATGACCGGGTTTCTGTTGATCGTGAAATCGAACGCTGCCTCGTCCGTGGTCGTATTGAAGCCGTACACCGTACCGCCGGTGCGAGTCGTCATGTCCGCGCCGTAGATCTCCTGCAGAACCATGATGTCGTGTAGCAACGGTGTCGCGCCGTAGTTGCGGCCGGACGTGCCGATGTGGTCGGTGCCAGAGCCGTTCTCATGCGCATTGAAGTAGGACATCACCGTGTAGGCGCGTGTGTCCTGAAAGTGTGTGGCGTCGGATGCGAAGCTCGCGCTTCCGTTGTACGGGCCGGGGTGGCTCAGGCCCAGCGCATGCCCGATCTCATGCAGATAGGTCATGATGCCATAGCCGCCGGGTACCAGATCGCTGTCCTGATCGTGCGTCCACCAGTTGTGTGCGAACCAGAGATCGGAATCGTAGAGGCTGTTGCTCGCCCGCCCGGGCACCGGCGTCCGGTCGTAGCCGTATTCGGCATAGGTGGCGTTGTTGCTGGCCGAGGTGTAGTTGAAGCTGATGTCGGCAGCGGGCGTGTTCGAAAGCTCGACCAGATCGACCGCGATGACGTCGTCCCAAAGCTCGAACGCATCGCGCGCGACGGCCTCCATATGGGCGGACATGGCGACATACCCGTTGTACTCGCTTTCCCAATAGGGCTGGAGCACTGTCCGCGGACCTGTTCCAATGGAGTAAGTAATGGTCTGCCCGGCCCAACCGACCGAGCTGTACTGACCGTCCGCTGTCGTCAGTGCGCTCTGGATCTGGCTTTCGCTGTATATCGGTTTGGTTGCCCCACCGCTTCCGGGCGGCGTCGGCGTGTCGTTGTCCGAGGTCGACTCTTGGGGCAAGCCAAAACAACCCGGACAACAACATCCGTACAGATGCGACTCTGACATACACAAGAACCCGATGCGTTTGCTTTGCAAACGACTTGAGCGGAACCGCTTCGCAGCCCGGGCTACACACATCCCTTTTCGGGGATTCGGTGTGACCGTAACGCGTCGTGGTAAACGGACGATTTAGCATACTTGGGCAAAGCGCTGATCGTAGCTCGGCGCAGATCGTTGCATCAGTCCAGCATTCGGCATACATCGCGCGCGAACGACACGGGCGGATAGGCCGGGAGTGCAATGACACACTACCTCGATTTCGAGAAGGGATTGGCCGAGCTTCAAGGCAAGGCCGAGGAACTGCGTGCGCTGGCCCGGCAGGACCCGAACATGGACGTATCCTCGGAAGCAGATCAACTCGAGACGCGGGGCGCAGAACTGCTTCGCGATCTCTATGCAAAACTAACACCCTGGCAGAAATGCCAGATCGCCCGCCATCCCGGGCGGCCGCACAGCCGAGATTATATCGACGCCCTGTTCACGGATTACATGCCCTTGGCGGGCGATCGGAACTTCGCCGAAGACAACGCGATCATCGGGGGGCTCGCGCGCCTCGAGGGGCGTCCGGTGGTGATCCTGGGCCACGAAAAAGGGCATGACACAAAAACGCGCCTGCATCGAAATTTCGGCATGGCGCGGCCCGAGGGGTATCGCAAGGTTCAACGTCTCATGGAGATGGGTGATAAGTTCGGCTTGCCCGTGATCACGTTGATCGACACGCCGGGCGCCTATCCGGGGAAGGGCGCGGAGGAACGCGGGCAGGCCGAGGCCATTGCACGATCCACCGATACTTGCCTGCAACTCGGCGTGCCGCTGATCTCGGTCGTCATCGGAGAGGGCGGATCTGGCGGTGCCGTGGCCCTTGCGACCGCGAATTGGGTCATCATGCTTGAGCATTCGATCTATTCGGTGATCTCGCCGGAAGGCTGCGCCTCGATCCTCTGGAAAAACGCCGAGAAAATGCAGGAGGCTGCGGATGCTCTGCGCCTGACAGCACAGGATCTCGAGCGTCTGGGTGTTGCCGACAGGATCGTTACCGAACCATTGGGCGGCGCCCAGCGCGATGGTTCGAAGACAATCTCGGCTGTTGGACACGCGATTGACGACTCGCTGCGCGCCTTCGAAGCGATGTCTGCCGATGACCTGCGGGCGGACCGGCGCCGCAAGTACATCGAGATGGGCACGATGGCCCTTCAATAAGCCGACGGCCCGCCAGGCTGCACGTCGACGACAAGCTTCCCGATCACATCCCCTAAACTGGATCAGAATTGGTCCAGACCGACTTGGCGCGTCCGGTGTAATCCGGTAGCGTTGCCGGGCATTCCGTCGCACCCGTCAAAAGGGCTGCGTCGAGGGGCCAATAATCGAAGCCGAGTGACCCATCAGAGAGGCACCGGCCTGGGGAGGACCAAATGGAAGAACAGCTTGCCGCACTTGCGGCAGAGGTCGAGGCGTTGAAGGCGCAAGTCGCTGCCGCCGGTGGCGGTGGATCCGTGACGAACACGATGTTCGCTGAAACCTACTATTATCTGACCATCCCGTTGATGGTCATCATCCACGCAGGCTTTCTGGCCTACGAAATGGGCGCATCGCGGCTCAAGAACGTGCTGGCTTCCGGGATCAAGAACATCCTGGCGTTCGCGTTCATGGTTCCGACCTTCTATTACTTCGGATGGTGGGTGTACTGGGGCTTCCCGACGGGCATCTCATTCAGCGCCGGTCCGATGGAGATCTCTGGCGCCGAGTATGCATCGTCGATCGCAGCGCCTTGGGTGGAATACATGGGGCCCAACATCTCGGACAATGCGTCGGGTGTTTTCTGGGGCGCATTCACGCTGTTTGCCGCAACAACGGCATCGATCTTCTCCGGCGCCGTGATCGAACGGATCCAGGTTGTCGGCTTCGTGATCCTGGCGATCGTGCTTGGCTCGTTCGCCTGGGTCGTCGCGGCAGCCTGGGGATGGCACGCCGACGGTTGGCTGGTCACGGAATGGGGCGTGCAGGACTTCGGCGCGGCCGGCTTGGTTCACGCAGTCGCAGGGTTCTTTGCGCTGGGCGTGTTGATCAACCTTGGACCGCGCATCGGCAAGTACAACCCCGCCGGCACGGCGAACGACATCTCGGGCCACAATATGCCGCTGACCTGCATCGGATTGATGCTCATCATCGTCGGCTTCTGGGGTTTCTTGATGGCCTGCGTCATTGTTCCTGGCGAAGCGTGGTCCTGGTACCCGGACAAGATGTCCACGATCTACGGCACACCGATCACTCTGTCGGCCTTGTCCTTCAACATCCTGATGGGCTTTGCCGGAGGCATCATCGGTGCATGGATGGTCACTCGTGATCCGTTCTGGATGATGTCGGGTGCACTTGCCGGGATCATCGCCTGTGCGTCTGGGCTGGACGTCTACTGGCCGCCGCTGGCGTTCATCATGGGCTTCTTGGGCGGTGCGATGCTGAAACCGGCTGCGGCGTTCCTGGAGAAGTTTGGAATTGATGATGCGGTTGGTGCCGTAACGGTCCACGGCACCGTGGGCCTTTTCGGTTTGATCGGATTCGGCGTCTGGGGTGCAGGCCTACCTGCGTTGCAGGGCGATGCCGGTGTCGTACAGGTTTCGCTGGTCGGACAGATCGTTGGCGCGGTGGTCTTCTTCCTGCTGGGTTTCGTGCCCGGCTATTTCGTGTCGCTCATCCTGAAGATGTTGGGTCTGCTCCGCGTCAGTGAGGCGGCCGAGAGCAACGGGCTCGATCCAACCAAGGTACCAGCCCGAGCCTATCCCGAGGGCATTGGCGCATCGGCCTTGGCTGCCGAGTAAACGGACAACAGAGGAGACAACGCAATGGGCTTTGGATTTGAGACCTGGAACGAGATCGCAGGACCGATCTACATGGGTGCCAATACGTCGATGGAGGTCGTCTGGACGGCCATCTCGGCCGGGCTTTGCATTCTGGCTTTGATCGTCGGGTCGAAGCACGAACTGGACGCCTACAAGAAGGCAGAGAAGTAGCTAGCATCCGCTGCACATTACAACGCCTAAGGGCCGTTCGGTTGGACGGCCCTTTTTCATTCCTGGGCATAGGATGATATTCAGATCATCATGTTGCCTATAATTTGCTCACGAATGCCGCTTGATTGGGCGAAATGCGTGCATTCCGGCTTTGATATTCAAATTGTAATCAAATTTTCTTGCCCCGACTCGACGTCGGCGTAGCCTCGTCCTCGGAATTCCCTGCGTGCGAGGGGTGCGCCAGGACTCCGGAAAATGACAACCGGTCGATCGGCTTGGGAGCAACCGGTCCGGGACAGGAGGTATCTATGGAAGACCAGATGACGTGGACAACCACGATCAACATGGAGGTGTACTACTGGTGGTGCACGGCCTTCATGTTCATCATTCACGCCGGGTTCCTCGGCTATGAGATGGGTGCATCGCGCACGAAGAACGTGCTCGCATCGGGAACCAAGAACATTCTCGCCTTTGCATTCGTCATACCGACGTTCTTCTTCTTCGGCTGGTGGTTCTATCTGGCGTCACCGGGTGGCCTGCCTGACTTTTCGGTAGAGACAGGTGGCGCACCTTGGTCGCAGGCGATGGGTCCGAACTTGGCCGACAACGCCACGGGCGTATTCTGGGCGGCCTTTGCGCTGTTTGCCGCGACGACAGCATCGATCTTCTCAGGTGCGGGTATCGAGCGGATCAAGGGCTCGGGCTTCATAATCCTCGCGATCCTGCTCGGCTCCGGCGTCTGGATCATTGGCGCGAGCTGGGCTTGGCACGGCGATGGCTGGTTGCTCACCGAGTTTGGATGGCATGACTTTGGCGCTGCTGGCTGCGTTCACATGGTCGCCGCGTTCTTCGCCTTCGGTGTGCTTCTGAACCTCGGCCCACGTATCGGGAAGTTCAACCCGGATGGAACCGCAAACGAGATCAAGCCGCACAATGTGCCGCTGTCGGTCTTCGGCCTGATGGTCCTCTTCGTTGGCTTCTTTGGCTTCCTGGGTGGCTGCATCATCTATAACGGCACCGGACAGTGGACCACGATCTTCGGCAACCCGACGACGCTGTCGGCAGTGGCCTTCAACACTGTCATGGCCTTCGGTGGCGGTATCATCGGCGGATGGGCGATGACCCGTGATCCGTTCTGGATGATGTCCGGTGCGCTTGCAGGTGGGTTTGCGACGGCAGCGGGGCTCGACCTCTACTGGCCGCCGCTGACCTTCTGTCTGGCCGTTGCCGGTGGTGCTTTGGCCCCGATTGGTGCTGCATGGCTGGAGAAGACCTTCATGATCGACGATGCAGTGGGCGCGGTTTCCGGCCATGGCATCTGCGGCCTCTTTGGCGTGTTGATTTTCGGTATCGTTGCCGCCGGCTACCCGAACGGCGACTACCCGGACACCAACTTCATAGCTCAGTTGATCGGTGCCGTCTCGATGCAGCTGCTGGGCTTCATCCCCAGATAAGGCGTCTCGTATCTTTTGAACATGTTAAGGCTGCTGCGGATCCCCGAGCAGGTCGAAATCCTTGGCATGGACATCGTCAAGATCCCGGCCACGGCGTATCCGGAAGGAATGCAAAGCGTTCTGAAGGGTTCGGGCGGTTCGGCTGTTGCAGCCGAGTAAGGCTGTCAGGCCACAACCTCTTATAGAAGGAGATACATGATGGGTTCACCAATCGACACCTGGGAAGGCGCCGAGGCGATCTACACAGGCGCCGGGGGCTTTACGCCCACGCTCTTCCTGATCCTAGCAGTCGTGCTGTGCGTGGCACTTATCGTCCACGGCGCCCGGCATGAGGAAGAGGCTTACAAAGAGCACAAGTAGTCCACATTGGTTCACGCGTGGGGAGAGGCCAGCCTTCGGGCTGGTCTCTTTCCTTTTGGGGGCGGTCCGTGGCAACATACCCGAAATTCGGGGGAGGACTTGCCATGGATTTGGGGATACGCGGCCGCAAGGCCATCGTCTGCGCGGCGTCGAAAGGCCTGGGGCGCGGTTGTGCCGAGGCGCTGGCCGCCGAAGGCGTCGATCTGGTGATCACAGCGCGGACCGAGAGCGAACTGCGTCAGACGGCCGATGAGATCGCGGCCGCACACGGCGTTTCCGTGACGCCGGTCGCCGGAGACGTGAAGACCGAGGCCGGCCGGGCGGCGATCCTCCACGCGATGCCCGAGCCGGATATTCTGGTGAACAATG
>JBHJIZ010000026.1:0-102272 GCA_050043005.1 Paracoccaceae bacterium | reverse complement strand
GAATCGGGCATTGAGTTCCTGCCTTAGATTGAAGTGAAAGACCGTATCACGGGCGAAGCGCTTCAGCTCATCAAAGATGACGACGTAGTTCTTATAAGGAAGGGCATCGAGATAGCTGAGCATCGCCTTCATGCCGGGTCGGTTCATAAAGTCACCGCCACCGGAGGCATCATCCGGGAACACCGCTTCGACCTCATAGCCGCGCAAGCGTGCGTGTTCCCGGCAGCGATGTTCCTGGCTCTCTAGCCCCCCGCCAGACGCTTTCTGTTTTGCAGAGGAAACCCGGCAGTAGATCACAGCTCTCTGGATCTCATTGGATTGGATAGCGGGGGTAGATGTACTCATGCGGACTCATCCTTTCCTGCGCGGGCGGCAGCGTTCTCAAATTGGGTTGTTGGCTGATGGTCCGAGTTTAGCAGATTTTGCCACTCAAGGGGGCTGTGCGGCTCACTTTCTGAGAGTTTTCCACAGGCTTGTTGGACGGGATGGACGCCAAAGCCGAGGTCTACGAAGGCGACGACGATCTGCCAGAAGTTGGCAAGGAACTCGGCCTTTTGATCCTCGCTGATATCGGCCTTGTCGAGGAAGTGCTGGTACTTCGCGACATTGACTAAGAGCTGCCGATCTGGCGCGTCAGCTTGCTCCTCAATTCTGATCTCCATACCTTCCATTCTGAGCCTCCTTTGGCGGCGCCCAGGGCACTGCCAACAAAAAAGCGGACCTCGCGCAGGGCGCGAGAGATCCGCTTGTCATCTTCCTTCAGTATACAACTTAAACGCGATTTTTGCCAGTACGTCATGTGCTGCGGCGCGGGAACGTGCGGATTCCACAGGATTATTTCGGCATAAAGCTGCATGCCATTGTACTACATGAATGCATGCTCAGAGCCGGGAACGGCCCCGGAAACAGAACGGCGCTAGCGGGTAAGTGGATCAGATTGCAGGTCCGCTATGAGGCGGTCATGGAGGGCGCGGCAGCTTTGCTCCGCTGGATCGTCAAACTCGGGAATGCCATTTGTCAGCTTGGAGGCTTCCTTGGCGCGCAGCGTGATGAGTGTGTGCCTCCAGCGCAACCGCACAACCTCTGCCTGATTGTCGGATCTTTCGCCGCCAATGCCCAGATGCTGGTAGAAGGCTCGGATGTAATCCAGAAAATCGACCGCCAGCTGGGACAGCTCCGGATCTTCTGTTGCGGAGAGGATGGCGCAGTCGCTGCAGATACGCGCCGTTCGTCTGCCCTGGATGAAGTTCGAGGCGCATCGCTTATTGAAGTAGCAGCGGGCGAACACAGCATAGATTGCTTGTTCGCTGATTGCTTGTGTCTCTCCCCAATCATAGAGAACAAACGTCTCGCCAGGCGGGTTCCACAAATTGAAGGCCGGGCGAACCAGGCGATGTCTCAGAGCAAGGACAATCTGGCGAACTGTTTTCACTGACGTGGACGTGAGCCACGCAATGTCGCCGACAGGGGCACCGCACGCAAACCCCCAGACGATCTGCGTGGCTGTTTCGTCTTCTATGCGTGAGCCACGGATCAGAGTTGAGGCCATCAGCGCTTACTCCGTCGCAGAAACTCCATTCTCCAGACCCAATGAAATCAACACCTTAGGTGGGTTGGGTGAGAGCCTGTTTCCAATTTGACTTACTAGCGTCCGCGCCCGGTTGAAACCCCCTTGCCACTCAGGCATCTCATAGGAAGACGACTTTCCAAAACTCCTCTGAAGCGCGCCTATGCGGAGGAGTCTGTCCTTCGCTCAGGCGCTGTAGCGAAGGAGGGCAAGGATGGCGGTTCCAACATCAATCTTTATCGTGCCTGCGGACTGGCAGCTGCGTGATCCAGGGTTTTATGTAGAACGGATCTGGCGACCTGCGGTTGCCAAAGGGATCTCCCGGGTTCCATGGCTGGATGCACTGACCCTGATCTATCGCTTTGATGGACAGATCTTTCTGCAGAGCGGCAGGCCGTTTGTCATCCCGGAGATCGATACAGTCTTCAACGATCCCGATAACCGCTGGATGTCACACTTCCTGGAGGCGGATGAGAGCGGACAGTACCCCAAACGCATCTGCCGGGTTCTGCCAAAGCTCCGATTGATTGCGTTGTACTGTGACATCACCAAGGCCCAGGCGGCGGCATAGCCGTCCGCCTCCTTCCTGCATGCCGCCCGGATACATGATCCAACGCGCATAGGCATGGGGATCATCCAACAACTCAGGAGATGATCATGCCGAAGATGAAGAAAGACATATCACCGCCAGCAGCGCGTCCGCTGCCGCCTCAAACCAAACCCCAGGTCCTGGAGCGTCTGGACCCAAATCACGGCTATGTCCCGAGACAAGGGCTGGACCGCAACCGTCTGATCATGTGGTTGGCAGTGATCGTGATTGCCGGGCAATTGCTCATGCCCGAGCACCTAAAGCCCTTCTATCTGGCCGGGGAAGCCGCTGCCATGTTCCACGGCGCACTCTTTGATGAGGTGAACCGCAAAGAGCTGGAGCTGCTCCAACAGCAAGCCATCGCTCAGAAGATCGCCGATCTACAGGCCGAATATGCCAGTTGGAAGGGGATCTGCGCGCTCACTGGGGCCTTTGACCCGGTTGCCGGAACCAAATGCATGCAGGCGGCAGATAGCTACTTCCAGAATGCGCTTCGCCAGATCCGCGGCTCTGACCTGATCTATCGCTGATCATGAGCGGATATCGCGATCTGCCGCGCGGCACGCTGCACACGCAAGAGGGCGATAGCCCTCTTGCCACTGGCCGCTGGGCCACACCGGATGAGATTGCCGAAATGGCCTACAAGCCGGGTGACCTGCTTCTTGGCACATTACCTGTCCCCTCGACCGAAGCGGCTATTCGCATTGAGGAACTGAGAGAGCAACAAGCCCTGATCGCGATTGATACCGCCCGCGATCCTGATCTGCGCAGCGCTGAGATTGATGCATTGGAAGACGAGATCGTTGCCCTCTCAGAAACCGATCTTCTGGAGATCGGCATTGATGATGATCGCCATCATCTGTTGGTGGCGGGGACGCGTGCTGGGAAGACAACCACAGTCCTGATCCCCAATCTCCTGCGCTATCCCGGGTCCGTGATTGCCACAGATCCGAAAGGCCAATTGGCATCTTCCACTGCCCTCCATCGCGCCAAGCCTACTAAAGAGGGCGGTCTCGGACAGCGGGTCCTGGTGATGGACCCCTATGGAACCTCTAAGCTGCCCAAAGACCAACATGCCACCTGGAACCCGCTCGATCTGATTGATGAGCAGGATGACGAGGCGCTCGATAAGGCCGCCGGGATCGCCGAGGCCCTGACAGTCCGCACCAATACCGAGAATGCGCATTTTGATGATAGCAGCCGGATGTGGCTCAAGGGTCTGATCCTCTTTACCGCAGAGCGCCACAACGGCAAAGCCACCCGCACTCTGATCACGGTCTATGATTATCTGATGCGTGGTGCGCCACTAGAGCGGCAGCGCAATGTCGATAGCATCCCAGACGCTGGAGATCTGACTCCGTTCCAGTATCTGTTGGAGATGATGCGCCGATCAGACGCCTTTGATGGCGTTGTGGCGGGTGCAGCAGAGTCACTCCTTACCATGGGAGACCGGGAGCGGGGATCGGTGCTCTCCACCGCCAGGAGATCCATGGAGTTCTTGGAGCGCAGGCCCATGCGCCGCCTCTTTGCCTCTTCCAGCTTCAACATCGATGATCTGAAGACCGACCCAAAAGGCGTCTCGCTTTATCTCTGCCTGCCGCCGCAGCGCATGCATGATTGCGGACGCTTCCTGCGCATGATGATCTCATCAGTCCTGGAGCGGATGTATGAGATTGAAGAAGAACCAGCGACAGGTCATCCGGTGCTGGCCATGCTGGAAGAGTTCCCGGTGCTCGGGCACATGCCGCTGATCGAGCAGGCCGCAGGTTATGCGGCTGGCTTTGGCCTCAAGCTGATGATCGTCATTCAGGATCTCACCCAACTCCAGCGGCATTACCGCGAAGGCTGGGAAACATTCATCGGTAATGCCGGATGCATCCAGGCATTCGCCAATAATGATCTGACCACCCTGGAATACCTCTCGAAGAAACTCGGCGAATGCGAAATCACCCAGACCACCCACAACATCAGCACGTCCACCGCACTATCGACCAATGATCCCAGCGCCCAGGCTCAGATGCAGGGCCTGATGTCAGATCGCGGCGAAGCAGCTATCCTCGCCAATCCGCTCGCCCTCCTCGCAGATCCGGCCACAGCTGGGACATCTACAACAACCACCGAGAGCTGGAATATGCAGGATGTTAAGGTGGGTCTATTGGACCCAGAGGCCATTGCACGAGTCTTTGCTCGCAGCAGTCGGCAACAAATTCTACTGAAGAGTGGTGAACGAGCAGCTATTGTTGGCCGGATGCATGTTCGGGCAGAGGAGAACTCTCATCCATACGAACTTGGCTGCATTGCCAGTGGGCAAGACCAAATCAACAACGGACCCTTGAAGCAATCATGACCAAAAAGAGCGAAGGCCAGGATGAGCTTAACCTAGCGGGCATTGTAATTGGTCGACAGCTCATCATTGCGATCAAGACGACCGAGAGCAGGCAAAACGTCAAACGAAACGGATTCCGCCCCTCACGAGAATCGCTTCGCGAACGTGAGATGAAAGCTATTGAGATCACTGAGGATAAGGGTCCTCGTGAAGCACTAACAGAGGTTGTCGCTTGGATCTGTAAGGACGACAGGTCGCCAATGGCTGTCGGCGTAGGCTGTTATGGCCCGTTCGTACCGGGTGGATATGAAATAAGGGAGCGGCAGACAGGTTACCGTGAACGCTGGAACCACAGCGAAATCACTCCGATGCTTGATCTCAACATCTTCAATCTCTTGCGGGAGATGTTCCTTCGCCACGGCCCAGTCCCAAAAATCCGCATTGACACAGATGTCGCTGTCGCTGCGCTAGCGGAGTACTACCTGCGAGCACGCCCCGATTATCCTGACCCTCCTGGTCTAAGCGGACATGATCGCTTGGCGTTTGGATTATTCACCAGCGGGGTTGGCGGCGAAATCGTTGAAAACCACCAGATTCTGCGCGGTGAACATCACGCCGAGATGGGACGCCTACCCATCTACCCTCACCCAGATGACACAGGACCTGATGATAAACCATTCAGGCCAACTCGACATGACATTGGTTGGTGCCTGGAAGCCTACTCGAACATACTCGCTCTCGAAGAGAGAACAGGTCTCGACTTAGATGAGCTGCAGTCCCAACCAGATCATCCGGTGTGGGATTTGGAGGCTCACTACATCGCTCAGTTCTGTTTTTCCGTACTCGTAACGGCGACTCCTAAACTCATTGTACTAGGTGGACAGATCGTTCTAGAAACTCCGAGACTGTTGGACAAAGTCCGGAGAGAGTTCGCTGGGTTCATTCACAAGAATGCCGAAACAGCCCCTACCTATGGAAGGCTGATGCCGTATCACCACGCTGAGAATGTCGACAGATTCATTCAGTCGACGCAGTCTTACGCACAGAGCGGGATTGGTGCACTCATCCTCGCTTGTCGAGCAATCCGCGATGCGGACAAACTAGGAAAAGCAGAGCGATGATTCGCAATACAAACACTGCAGAAGTCAATAATTCAACTGATAAGAACTATCAATTGGATAATTTTATTGACACAGATACAAAATTAGGGATATCTTCTTCATATAATAATAAATATAGATCGAAATATATAGAAGGTATGTCCGAGAGATTAAGAGCAGATATTTTAGACCAAATTAGCCGTCTTAGCGAAGATAGCCTTAAGGCTGTTTTGTTTGCTGCATTGGTTGCAGAGTTTGTTGAAAAGAGAAGCGTTCTACCCACCGAAGCACCAGAAAAATGGCCTGGGAGACGGAAAACAGATGAAGAACCATCAGAGTTTTGCCTTCGCGTATACGATGAGTTCCTGAATGGGTCGATGAATTTCGCTGATCTAAAGGACAGAGATGAGCCTCTTTACCGTGCAATTTTCAACTCTACGGCTGCCAAAGATGCTGCGCGTGATCAGCTGAATGATAAGCTGCCAACGCTTAAATCGCAGAATGATCAATGGGTTGGCATCCTTGACATACAAGCTGTCGCACCAGTCGTACGTGAGGTGTATCGGCTCGTGAGTGTCGGCAACACTAGGGAGGCAACAGCCAACGGTCCAGTCACTGCCGCAGATTGATAACAAACTAATTAGAGAGTTCTTGAACTTTTATTGATTCTCCGGCACAGTCTTCGACAGTGCCGACGCTGTGATGTGTATTGGGCACATCAAAGGTCGTCGGACAGTGACGGAGACGACATGCTTACGCTCATGCCAATGCACGCCTCCAAGATTTTTGGAGGCATCTCTAAATCAACTATCGTTATGTTTTTGGTGGCCGCGGTCGCGGTCGCTGGGGACGCACCCACCCAGACGGCGCAACAGTCAAAAACCAGCTCAGTTCTTGCATCTGAGGTTGATCGTGGCGCCGACTTACAGAGCCTGGTGGCCGAACCACGCGCTGAGGCGAGTTACAACGATACTCGCTCAGAGCTGGGGAAATCTCTGGCTCAAAAGCAGGAACAGCTCAATGCACTCATCGCTAGGTTGAACGAGTTGAACGAAACCCAGCTCGAAGATGCAGTTGCTGTCACCGAAACCGGAATTGCCATCGCAGGTGAGATTGAAAGTCTTTTAGTGGATGGAGGGCCACTGGACGAGGCAATGCGCAAGGCACACGCCAAATTTGGTTACATGCGCGAGTTGATAATCGACGACCCCAGTCTCAGCGAAAAACAACGAACTCACCTGCTAGGCATCATGTCGCACCGTTCTGAACAGCTCGCGCAAGATCGTGCCGCAATTGATGCGTTGAAGGGATCGGTTGTCATTCGTCTTGAGGAACTCCAGAACAGCCGCAACTACCTCAGCTTTCTAGTGATGGTGAACGCATCCGAGGGCGTCTTGGCGGCAATCGGTGAAGCCATTGATGTCCTGCGCGGGATGCTCGACCTGTTGGACAGCGTTGGCACCGCCGATAGCGCACCTTCCTCCTAAAGATAGACGACATCCTGCGGCCCTTATGGCCGCAGGACATTCTGCTTCATTCGGACAGAAGGAGAGCTGCCATGCAGTTCCATCCAAAGACCCCGCCGCCTTCTGATGATGACGAGATCGATAAGGGCATGAAATTCTTCGGCAAGATCCTCAAGGTTGGAATGCTTGCCTTCCTGTGCACCACGGTCTGGCAAAGCGGCGTTGCCGCCCCGAGATTTCAGCCGCAGGACTTCAATGCGTACATCGACCCGAGCGGCGAAACCCCCGCAACCTGGTCAAAGACAGTCACAATCCAGCTCAGTGTCCAACCGCTCAATGCATTCGCCAAGCCTTGGGATGGCTTCTCACTCGGAACCGTCATCGGTCCAATCTTTGGCGGGCTGGATACGGCGACACCTGCGGACCCGACAGTCTGCATCTTAACCGCCACCTCCAGCACAGCTTACTGCACCCTGCGTGAGGCCGAAGGAGACTACCGCTCTACCTGTCCCAACTCGAATGTGTGCGACTGGACTGTGTCTGTGCCGCATGGGCAGCAATATGCCATCGTCGTCTTTGACGTAGATGATGGTTGGACGCAGGGTAGCTGGGATCTCGTTGACACCCTTATCGTCGGGAACGCCGAGCCTGCTGAAATGGCGCGGCTTGATCAGCTCACGAGAAAGCTCATCGAGATTGTCTCGCCGACCACAATCACCTTGCCGGATGAAGTGAGCGGCGGCGCGGTCTTCACTTTCAACAACGAAGAGGCTGAGCGGCGCGAACGGGCATTTCTGGTGCTCGATCATGCCCAGGCTGAAGCAAGCGTGTCTCTGTCACAGAGCCTCGTCGCAGTTTTTTCAAATCAATAGGAGGACCCTGAAATGACGATGATCTTCAGAACCTGTGTTACTGCACTGCTGCTGTGTGTTGCCGCCCCCGCGACAGGATACTCAGCCGTGCCGGTAGACTTAGAAACCCGGGAGGTAGAAGTGCGCCCCAATAGTGATCAGAGCTCAGTCCTTTTAGCCAGGATCACGGCGCCGTTCAACGCTGCCGCTAGTGGGAAACCGCCAAAGGACCAACCTTATCCGCGCATCAAGCCACCACGTTCAGGTCCTGCGCCAATACAGGGCGGGGCAGGGACAACTACCGTAACCTTGCCGCCGCCTACGTCAGCCCCTGCGAGAGGGTCGTCCAAGTGGGAGAAGAAAACTCTCACACCTACATTCCAGCGAGCTCATGACGGTCATGCAATTCCGCCTCGTAGCTCGTCATCAGGGACACCGCCACGCGACAAGAGGCTGACGCCAATCTTTAATCACTCGGCCAGGCAGTTCTAGTACGATCAATCCATGGGTCTTCACCGAAGTGAAGACCCTACTCCATCTGCATTTGCCCAGTGGAAGCAGTTACTTCGCAATTTGATGACGCAACAGCATAATTGCGGCCACCGCGATCAAACCAAGAATGTCGACAGCAGCCGCAACACTCCAAGCGAGCGGCACCACCTCTGGATAGCGCAGCACGGCCTCGGGCCGAGAGACTGGTTGGTAGACTGGCAGAACGACCCGTTCCGAACCAATGCCACCTGCAAGCTGAAGTCGAGCAATCCGTTCGCCTACAGTCCGGACTTGGGCAATGGGTGAGCTGCCAAAATCATACGCAGAGCTGACTTGACCTCCCACCTCCCGGACTGCACTGGAAAGAATAGCTCGGCTAGCACCAATCCGTTCGATGAACGTTTGCTCATCGCCCATTAGAGACGCATCTCGCGCGGCGGCGATGTTGTCGCGCACTACAGCGATTTGAGAGAGCAACATGCCGCTGTTACCATCGAAACGCTCGCCAGATCGAATAAGGGCATTCAGCGCCGCCTGGATTTGGGTAGCGATAGGGCCGAAGCCAGATGTTCCAGAGGGGCCTGATCCGGTAATCTCCTGATCAAGCAAGCGCCGGAGTACTTCAGTTTGACTGGCTAGTCCCGCTCGAACCGTCGAGCGTGCCTCCGCATTGGCCTGGATGGTGTCAGCTGCCACGGACAACTGAGCCAGCGTCCGTTCCTGATGATGACGCACAGCATCGGCTCCACCAATTGCGCTAGCGAGGAATGGCATGGATGTTGCGCCGTGTACCGCCGTCAGCGCCAGGGCAAATGCGATGACGGTCCAGAGCTGTTTCGGATCTTGTGGATTGACCGTGGCAGCCATCTTCAGAGTCACATGCCAAAGCCCCGCCATGACCGCCGTCAGGATCGCTGCGAAGATGATAGGCACCAACCAGCTGGTGAACCCCCCTTCATCTGCCAGGACACCCCGCAAGCCGACGGCAACGGGCACGCCAAGACCGATAGCCAAGATGATAACAAGTGTTTGCAACAACGCCAGCGTTCGGCTGATCTCTGGAGCCTGCTTATTGCGCTTATCCTTGCTCATTCCGCTCTCCCAGCAAGTGCTGCATCGGCGCAGAGGGTATGAGATCAGCCAATTGGGACCGGGCATCAGCCCGGTGGGGCGCAGGCGCCGCTTGGGAAACCTGCCGAGTTCGAAGTTTTTCTTGTCACGTCTTCGCCAGGACGGAATTCAGCAATAGCGCGATGCGCAAGATGTGTTTTGTATTACAAAACATCTTGGCAAGGAGGCGTTCCAGAGCAAGCTCTTCCACCCTCCTGTGCAACCTCCCGGCATGGCCCTTCTTCAGCATCGAGCTTCATTCAGGCCAGCCAAACCGTATCGTCGGTTTGATCCACTCGCGGGGAGACTTCGCTCTCCCCTGCACCCCATCGTCTTAGGCGGCGTTCCTGCCCCCAAGACCCCTGACCATTTCATGGAGACGATTTCATCGAGACCGGAACGGGAGCATTTCATAGCTGCCCTTCCCTGGACCCATCCCATCGACCAACCCTGCGCGGATTGGATGCCGCCATCTTGTCGAAGATGGATCACTCTCAAAGGGTAAAGCCTCCCTTGAAACCCAGCTCGGTGGACTTGGATAAATGCCTCTCCTCTGACACCAAGCCATGCACAAGCGAGCGCTTGATCATGACGCGCAACACGCCACCAATCTGAAAAGTAGAGCTTCCCCAAGCAGTCTTGCGGAAGTGTAACCATTGATTACACTCGCCGCCGTGAAGAAGGACGTTGGCATGCAGGTCTGATTCAGTTTCAAGTTACGCACTGAATTAGTGAATGCATGCCCTGCCAATAGCAAATCAGCCACTCAGGTGATCCGAGAGTTTATGCACGCGTACTTCGAAAACCGCCCTGTAACTTCACAAGTTTTGTGAAGTGGAATGAACTTCAACATCACCTTACAGTGCGCCTCCTGTGACTTAGTCATCGACTGCCGCGTGGGGATGTCGAACCGTGACAAGCAACCGCTCCGCTTTGCCTGCCCAGAATGCTCCGCGCCGATAGACATCGACATGGAATACGGCGGTGGCATGCACTTCAGCGGTGCGCATAGGATCGACAGCAAGCAGCCGTTCGATAACTCCAACCCATTTGTTGATCTGCACTTAGATTTTCCCGTCTATATGGGCGAATATGAAATAGGCAACACACCCTTCATGCGGGCGATTAGGCAGGTAAGCCCTGAAGAGTATCAACTGCACAATTTGCGGCTGAACATGCTCAATGCTGGCGTCGATGATGTTCGCTTCTTCGGGAACTGCTTGAAATTCTACCGCAAGGACAAGGTTAAACCGTTCATCAATTGCGCAGACAAGAAGTTCGGCGTTACGACGAAATCAGATCTACTACAGGATTTAAACGCTACGCTCTATAGTGTGATCGCGCGGGCAATGGCTCCATTTGCTTTGCCAGGGCAAGATAGCCAAACGGTAGATCAATACTTGGAGATCATCTTTGCTTTAGCGAAAGATCAAAGACCCGCAATCGATGCCTTCATCGCGGAAGTGCATAACGTGGGTTTCGTCAAGGCGCTACAGCACGACTGTTTAGAAATCTACCCCCGCATCCTTGCGGCTGAGCTTCCTCTCAGGCCCGTGCTGTTCTTGGATTTCGACTGCGATTTTGCGGACATGCTGCTTCCGGTTCGCGTCTCGACGCATGATTTCGAGATGTACAAAGACCTGTACAAGGACATAACCGAGATCATCTCTCGGCAACTGGTTTTGATCGCAGGCGTGAACAATCTCATGAAACGAGGCGATCACAATGCCTTCTTGCCGGAGATTGGCATGACCACCAATGGCCGAGACTTTACGCCTGCAAACCTGAACGATTTCGCCGACGTGCCGTTCGGCAGGAAGATGGACTTCATCGACGATAGCTGGTTCGAACTGGAAGACGCGGCCACTGACAATCAACTTCGAAACTCAATTGCTCACTATAAGACCGATTATGACGATATCACTCAGGTGGTGACCTATTATCCAAGACGCGAAGGTATGGAGGAAGAGCGACCTGAAAACATGCAGTTCATCGCGTTCATGCGAAGAATACTTTTAGCTTATCGTGAGATGCACAGGATGCACCACCTGATCAAAGCGATCTTGTACTATCCGCTTTTAATTAAGTGATGGTACGACCAAAATGCGAGTGCTGCGCTAAATGTATCTTCTGTAATCCGTGCTGATCGACTGATCGCTCGTGACGTATTTCAGAACTTCGCCGACTTTCCTCGAGGCTCTGATCGGAATCGGCAGCCTTTGATTCATCTGAGTCGAATTCCAGTTTATCTTGGTCAGCGAGAACACTTCCTCCGCAATCTGGGCAATTGTACTGTCGCTGCACTCGTGGGGACAGAGCAACAAAGGATTGGGCACATAAACCCCTGGGTAGGTTCCGTAGTATGGAATGCTTCCGTTCGTGTAGAGTAAGCCCTTGCCGTTTAGATCGACAAAGGTGCCGCGCAGCACTGGATAGTCGCCGTCCCTCAGGACGCGCACATCATAGGATTCCTGGACCCAGACCAGATCGCGAAGCTCAGCCTGACACTCTTCCAAGGCCTCAATGATACCCTCTGATTCTTCGTCTCGGAAGCGCGAGGTCTTCATGACAATGACGCGGGCCGGGTAGTGTTTGTGATGATCGCGATAAGCGCCGAGCACATTGCGAATGAGATCGAAAGCATCCTGCTTGGCCATGTACGGATGGCGACCACGGGTTTCAGTTTGAGCTCTTCGGCCTTTTAGAATGAAACCGCGTCCGCGCTCATCGAACATTTGTGCCGAGCTGGTCCATAGTTGTTGGCCACTGACATCTCTATAGAAGCTAATGCCGATGTAGCACGCCTTGTACTCGCCTTCGCGCGGCATACGTCGCCAAGGCACGCGACCGCTTCCCTTGTAGTAAAGCGTTGTCAACAAGTTCCAAGTGCGGCCTGCACGATCCTGAATCTTTCGATCACTGCTTTCTTTTATCTTTCTTGGGATCTTCGCGCTGTCATTGATCACATCTTCCCAGACGATCTGGATCGGGAAGCTCATGTTCATTGTGCGCGCCTTCAACAGCCCTCTGAAATTCGGTGCGTCAGAACCGCCGCTGTCTTCTTTCTCGGTTGTTCCTTTACCGCTTGCGTGCGCAACCCAGACGCGCTCGATCAGATTAACGGGCAGAGCAACAATCGCCACTTCAGGGCGACTTCCACCATCATCGAGAGACTGGAGATTACGACAGATCGCATCGACGGCCATCGTCACCGCTTTGCTATCGTCCTTCTCCTTCACGATTCTGTCGATCTCGGACTTCGAAAGGGCCGATGTAGCCTCAGGAACAACAGAAAAATTACAACGGAACGGGTTGCGATTCTTCAGACCTGGGAAGTCTGGGTTCAAGTTCGGAAGACCTTCCGACTGACTTTCAAAACCACTCTCAGCACGTTCCAAAAAGACCTGAGCTTGCTCAATTGTTTCGGCACTGCCGACGACCGCGACATTGATAACTTCGCCAAGATGGGTTTGTAACGGGCCAGCTCCGACCAATCCGAGCCTTGGGTCGGGATGGTTGTATTTGTCGCCGAACTCAAGCAGTGGTTCGTCTAGAATTTTGCTCTCAAACTGCATCTTGCCAAAGCTCCGATTGGTGAGAGTCGTCTTGCTCACTGGCCTTCTTGGGCTTGCCCCACACATCCTCGGGCACAGTCGTGGGCAATCTGAGAACAGGCGGCGCGCCGAAGCCTAACACTGGCGCTTCGGCTGTTTCGTCATCGAATAGACTCTTCACTGTGTTTGATCCTCGCGAGAGAAGTCGATGCCACATGATGAGCTGGCCGCGCAGTGACGCATTGTTATCCAGTCGCTTTTTCCCAGACAGCAAAGCATCAGGATACGAGTGAGGTATGAAACCGTTTGTCGTAAAGTGATAGGTGGGCGTGATGATCAAATTCCATTCGTTGCCAAAACACTCAAACCTGGGAATAAAGGCATGGTGACGGACGAAGGCAACGCGCTCTGGGTTAGCTTTTTGGTAAGCCACATTGACGACTGTTGTTTTAGCCTTCTTCTTTGCTGATTCATAATTGAACTCACGAGGCGTGTTCTTGTCCCGCGCCGAGAAGTGAAATAGCTTCTTATTCTTTTCCCAGCGAAGTTCATTTCGAAACTGGTGCTGCAGGGTGTTGCGAAGAAGAAACGCGAAGTTGTATTGTTCGTGAATGTCTTCATGAAAAGCTATCGACGCTGTATCAATGGCTTCGACTTGATCGAGATCAACAATATCCTGCGTGACCTCGTCTCGTGGATTGTGGAAAGACCAGAAGATTCTTCCTTTTATAGCCCAATCAAATCGAGGCGTGTCGCTGGACTCCAGAAGGATCGAAGTTGCCTTCTTGCCATCAAACGAGGTGGATGCCACGAAAATTTCATCAGGTAATTCGATGGGGAGCATATTCACCAAAGCATCTTCACCTCCACCTAACGGTGGAACGTAGTATCCAGCGCCTTGTTTAGGAACTGTTAGTGCGGCAAGTCGATCAACGGTGCTTCGATCAAGGACATCAGTCGCTTTGTTGAACTGTAGCTTTCGAGCATCTTCACCAAAACCGAGTGAGACATCCTTCCAGTAGTAGCTCTCATCTGAAATTCGATAAAGTACGAGAATGACGGGGATATTTGACGTACGCCAGTATTTCAGGTCATCTGGCTTAAGCAGGTACGTAAAGCCAGACTCGCTTTCCGAAGAATATTGTCCTTCTTCGGTCGTCTTGATCTGAACAGCGATCATCCGTGCCAGAGGCTCACCGTCGATCATCACTTCAGCGATGCCATCAATGCCTGCTTCAAGTCTTGATCGGCCATCGAACTGATAGCCCATGCTCAAGAAACGCGTGCGCACCGCAGACTCTCCGCGTTCGCCCAACAACTGGTTGTTCGTGATTCTTTTGACCATGGTGTGATAATAGAACATTTTGTGAACGATTGCACGCTTGTCACAAGATATTGTGGTAATCACTAAAGGCGTTAGAGCTTTCTAGCGCAACCTCTCGAGCCGGGCTGTCGTGAACCGAGCTTGCAGTCTCGGACCTTTGGCTTTCATCCCTTGCGCGTGACCTTAAACCAGCCAAGGCGGGCAGTCTCATCTCTCTATTTTTTCTGTTCGGGGTACTGAGCCTGCGGCTGCAACTTACGGCAAATCATGAAAAATTTTTCAGCCTTCAGCATTGGGCTCGTTCGGCTTCGTAGGTGTGAGTCGGGGCAATGCACTACTGATTGATATTCATAGTCGCTCTTCTGGAAACAATCCTGGCATCCAACGGTGAGCGTACTTCGCAGGGAAGGCGAGGTGAAGGGGTGCGCGAGCGCTCTCTGATGTAAGGGCTCCGGCCTTCAATAGGGCAGAGGTAATCCGCCGTGCTGTTCTTGGGCTCAGGCCCAGCATCTCATCCACTTCCCCGCGCTCCAATGAGCCGCGAAACAGCACCGCTTGCAGCACTTTGTCCGACTTGAGTGGCAGCTCACCAGCCCGGATCTCTTCCTCTGCCCAGATCATAACTCGATCCCGCAAGCGATCCGCTTGCATGAGGCCCGCCATAAACTCGACCTGATCGATGCACGTCTTCAGGAAGAACTCGGTAAAGGAGGCGAGTGCTGCTTCACTCAAAGTTCCGCGTCCGTCGAGATCGCCACGCCTAGGGCCGTCGCAGGCTTCCAAATGGGATTTGTATGTTTGTTCCTGCCGTGCCAGACCACGCGCTACTGACCATAGCCCGCGTGTATCCAAGGTGCTGCGGAGCATAGCGTAGGACATCAGCCGGGTGACCCGGCCATTTCCATCGCTAAAGGGGTGAATCCAAAGCAGGCGATGGTGTGCGCATGCTGAGGCCAGGATCGCCTCAATCCGGCCCAAACGCTCGTATGCTTTGTGCATCCGCTCAAGAAACCGCGGCACGGCACCTGGGCTGATGGCTATATGGTGTCCAACTTGGACATAGCCTGTCCGCAGTTCTCCAGGGACGACTGGGACCCTCTTTGCTGTCTTAGGGTCTTCGATCACAAGCAATTCCTGCGGAAGCAGCTCACAGAAACGCCTGTGCACTTCAATGATTGCCTCGGGTGCGGTCGGAGCAGATGCAAGGCCATTTTCGTCAATCCATCTTTGGACTGTGATGTGAGCTTTTGCCTCCTCCTGCAGGTTCCTTTTGTGGGGATCGGCGCTGTAATCGCCAGCAAGTGCACGCTCAATGTCCACGGGGTGAGTATCGTGCCCCTCGATCAGGTTTGAATAGTAGCAATTCATAGATCGCACGAGGTCAGCTAGGGCGGAAGCAATCGACTCCGGTAAGCTGCTTCGAAAGGCAGCGGATTTCTCCGCTAGTTCTAGAGCGAGATCATTGAGAGTTGGACGCAAAGGAGAGCCTTCTGATACCATCAGAGGCTCAAAAATTCCTATTGCTTCTCCATCATCTGTAACGCTCATTTGTCCTGCCTTCTGGCCACTTAAACGGCCACTTCTAAACTCCTTTTTTTCTAATTATAACATATAGTAAGGTCCATTTGAAAGCTAATTATGGCCGTGCATTTGGCCACTTCTGTGACCGCTTTTCAGAGTGAAGCGGCAGGCCATAACTGACCTACCGCCTGTTGGTTACAGCGTTGGCATGCGGAGCAGCAGCTCACGCTCGATGTTCTCAAGGCTAGCAATGGCATTGCGCCGGATGGCGGTGCCGGGATTGCTCTGAATGAGCGCATCGAAACTCCTGCGGTGCAGCAGATGCAGTTCAGGGATGGAGAGCTTTGCCAGCTCGAATTGTGTGATCAGTCTCATGTGATCCTCCTGTTGGATGTTCAGGAGGCCCCAAGCCGTTTGGAGCCTTTCCGGCTCCCACACCCATGCTATTGGAAGAAAGGTCCGGACGGGTGGCGGCTGAGTGAACTTGAACCGAGGATCGGCATTGATCATCCGAGCATTGCCGAAGATGTCGATGTGCTGATGATGAAGACGAAGAAGATGATCGTGCTAATGGCTATGCAGGAGTTTCGCTTCTGACTCACCAGGGAACAATCTGGGAGCATTTCCCTGATCACTGCCATCGCTGAGGTGATGCCTGGAACAGATAAGAACCTGCATCAAGGGAACCTTCGAAGAAGGTGCTGCGCACCCTTGACGCAGAACCTCATCCGCTCCTGATCGGCATCAGCGACGGCGGCTCCAGGGAACAAGGAAATCTCTCTATGCAGCTGAGAAATTTCAAACTGCTCCAGCATCAATCTAAGATACGCTGCTGTGTTATGAATCGGCCTGAAAAGTACATGCTACGCTCCAAACATCCGGGCGGCTCTCCCACCCGGAAACCCTAATGTTGTTGACCAGAGGCATAACTTCGGATGCTACAACTTTTCTACCGCGCGCTTTACCAAAACAGAAATCGGCAGCAAACCTCGTTCGATCAAAATTAGAAGGAATTCTTTGTTTTTCCATCTCACCCCAACTATCAGAGTCTCCACCTCTGTAGAAACCATAGGCTTCATTCTCTATTGAGGCGAATGCCGTCACAAATTCTTCCCTCTGAGTCTCAATCTGCGTCTCTAAAGCTGATTTTTCTTTTTGGAGCCTCTCGATAATGATAATTTTCTCTTTAACCACATTGTCTTCATCAGAGAAATATGAAGAAATGAATGCTCCAATAGTGGCGGACCCCGTTAGAACAGAAAGTACGATAAGCCAACTTCCCAGAGTAAGTCGCTTAAAGTCTGAAATCTTGAAACTTTCGATCTCGATGCCGGATGCGTCTCTCATAATGGTCACCAAACAATTTTTAGGTTGTCCGTTAAACAAGTCGAGGACCGACCCGTCGCAAGATTGTTCTCCAATGCCAAACTAACCGGATTTCGCAATTGCTCAAGTACGAGAGAATCCTCTGAGCTAAAGATCATATCCATCACCGTGATCCAAATCGCGATGATCATGACCACGGTCATTGGGTTGATGCTGATGAGCCCGATCATCGGCCCGAAGATCATGATGACCATCATGCCCTCCGAGATCGAGATATATGGCGATATCGGCCCGGAGCGCGGCGACCTCATCGGCATGTCGGTCTTGCAGATCGGATAGCTCGCTCTGCAGAGCACGGCGCTCTTCAAGTTGTTGCTGACGTTGCTCTTCCCGTTCCTGATCATCGCGTCTGACAGCCTGATATGCTTCTGCTTCATTCTCTTTGGCAATCTTCTTGGACTTGCCCGTCATCCAGTCCCAGAGACCTGCAATGCCGCCTCTGAGTTTGCCAGCACGGGCCACTGTCTCGTCAGCCCAGCGTTCCGCCTGGTTTTCAATGAGGGTCTGACGAGCGGCACAATGCCGTTCCTTCATCTGGGCTTTGCGGGTTGTGATGGCAGCTTCTTTGGATTGCAGCGCCGTCTCCGCATCCCGGATGTATCGATTGATCAGCCCTGTCATCCGCTCGGAGATCGTTGCTTTGGTTTCCTCTACCGATGGGAGGGAGCTTGGATCACCGAGTTTGGCTTTGACATCTTTGGCTTTCTGACCAGTCCATCTGGAGATGGCATAGACCTCGCCCTTGTAGTCTAGAGCCACAAACCCGCGCCGACCCTGGGCGAGATAGAAGCCCTTCTCCTCCAGGGCTTTTTGGAACGAGGCCCGGTTGTCCGATTGTGCCCAGCACTCCTGGAATAGAGCTTTCAGTTCCTTTGGGTTCTGCTTTGCCCGTTTGGCTTGTTGCCATTCCTCTCGGGAGAAGGTCATTGGATCTCGGGCGGATTTGTCCCGGAAGCCATCCGGCAGCTGCCAACCATGTTCCAGGTACAACGATTTGGAGATGTCTTTCAGTTTCAGTTTGAAGTGCGGCAGGTTGATTGCCCTCATCGCATCGACATCGATCCGGGACCATACGACATGGGCATGTCGGCGTCCTTCCTTCTCGTGGAAGACAATGGCCCGGGCCTGATCCTGCAAACCGAGTTTGGTCTCAACCGTCTCGATTGCGGCTTCAAAGTCGGAAATTGGCACGCTTTCCCCAATCGGGGGGCTGAGGCTCAAAGAGAACAGCATCTGGCGGCATTGGGTGCCTTTGGAGATCGCAACGACTTCCTGTAGAGCGTTTCCCAATGATCGCGTAGCGGCAAAGCCGCGTAGCTCATAGACCTCGACATGCTCATTCTCTTCAGCGTTCAGCAGATGTCGAGCCAATTGCATGGCCCCACCGCGTTGTGAGCCTTTCAGGATCACGAGGCATCACCTCCTGACCCTGGAAAACCGAGAGCCCGCATCAAGTCCACCCGAATAGAGCGGATATCCTGACAGGCTGCTTTCAGTTCCCCTTCCAGATCCGGGGTAACTGGCAGCGCCCCGATATGGGCTGCCTTGGCAATCTGGTTCAGGTTATTCGATAAACGGGACTGCCCAAGAGCAGCCAACACACGTGCCAGTTCCGCATGATCTTTGATTGGGTTACGACCTCTCACCCTGCGCGGGGTTAGCTCGCCATCAAATAGCCTTTGACGGATGTAAGCGCCGAGCGGCAAGCCAGCCGCTGCTTGCTCTAACCGCGCCCGTTCCTCAAAGGTGAAGCGGATTGAGAACGGGGCAGGTGCTTTCTTCTGTTGCGGTGCAACTTGCTGCACTGCGACGCGCATATCCTCTGTCAGAAGCAGCGGTGGCTCAATGTCTGTATTCCTGATCTCTGTCATGGCCCCACCTCCGGACCATCAGAAAGTTCTGGAATATCAATATGTTTGAGCTGTCCTTCCCATTCCGCTAGACTTTCAAACAGCGCATCAGGAGAGTTCGAACTTTCGCCCTCCAAGCGCGCCATCAACCTCAATAACTTTGAAGATCGCGCTCAAGTCCCGTCGCTGTCTTGCTCGTCTGTTTCGTGTGCTCGAAGCTGAAACAACGATTGTCTCGCTCAACGTTCGAACACTTCGTTTGCAACACGCTTGCCGGCCATATTCTAGCTCGGGGCTCGACGAGGGGCTCAAGCCCGGAATGAGGTTCTTTTTTTACGGAATGGTCATGAAACACGACCTAATCGACGGACATACACGTTCGCCCAGACGCGCGGAGCGTTGTCCGATCACAGGTCGTTAACCGTTCCATGTCATTGAGAAGGCCCGGATTTACTGAGAGTGGTAGGACATGAACCAGGATGGCGGCAAGAGCGACGTCTCGGTTGAACGTCGCGCAATTGAGCGAGTTCAAGATGATATACCGGCTATTTATGTAAATAAGGATGGTGACGAGGTCGAGTGCAAGATAATCGATTTTTCCTTGATGGGTGCATGTGTGCAGTTTCAAGCACCCGTCGATCTTTCTGAGGTGATCAAACTTCGCCTGCCCAAACTGGGCCTGGAGTACGATGCTGAATTAAGATGGAAAAACGGATTAAAGGCGGGAGTTCTGTTCTTAGATGGGCGGGCCACAAAGAAGTAGTTGACTATCCGCAGCGTGGCCAGAAACTGATGATCCGATCGAACGACCCAATTCTTAGACATGTTTTCAGGATCGTGGCGCACCAGCGGCCTCTCCTCTCAGGGGTGAATGTCTTCAAAGCGATAGCCCGCATTGGATATAGTTGAAACACTGATCGTAGTTGAACGCGACTCTCGGGCTTGCGTTGGGTGTACCAACTTGATAGACGTCCTAGCGAATTTCTAGCTACCTAAGTAGCTGAAATTCCTCAAGTAACGTGAGCGCGGGCGTTGTGTAGTGGTAAGACCTCAGCCTTCCAAGCTGATGACGCGGGTTCGATTCCCGCCGCCCGCTCCAAGACTATCCTGACGAAATACCTTCGCTGCATCTTTCCTCTAACGATAACTCTCTGAAATCACTGAGGAACCCGGGGCGTCAACGCTCAGGTTACACGCCGACGATCTAGCTCAATCTCTGCCGCGCTCTGAGCACACCGACCGCGCTTAGAAACAGAGAGCGGACATGCGCGCAATGCTGCCCGATCTTTTAAGTCTTGAAGCCTACAAATTGGACGTAGAGTTGAGGATCTTCCGGATGGCCAGCCGCACCTAAGATCTACGCCGACGGCGCTTTCGCCCGCCGCTCTCGTCGGACGGACTTGATGCTGGGACGCTTTCAGGGATGGCGACCTCGCGGTTCAGCTGAGGATATTTATGCGTCTTGTGCGGGACGGCGATTGCATTGACGAAATGCTCCTGAAACTTCTCCTCCACGGCAGTTTCGATCTTTTCGATCGACTGCACGATGTGCTCGATCTCGCGCCGTGCGGCTGAATTCAAGAGTGCGATCCTCGCACCTGTGCCGGCTGCATTGCCTGCGGATGTCACCCGATCGACCTTGCAGTCCGGGATCATACCCAGGACCATCGCGTGAAGCGGCGAAATATGAGCGCCGAACGCGCCCGCCAGGACGACGCGATCAACCGTTTCGAGACCCATCTTGTCCATCAGTAGCTGTGCGCCCGCATGGAGTGCCGCCTTCGCGAGCTGAATCGCGCGGACATCCGCCTGCGTGACGAGGACGCTCGAACCACCATCTTCTGAACCGTCATGAAGACGATAGGACCATGTGCGGCCGTCCTTTTCGATCCTTGGCGAGCCGGTCACCTCGGGCGGATGGATCATGCCATCTTCGTTAACAATCCCGGCAAGACGCATCTCGGCAATCACCTCGATGATGCCGGATCCGCAGATGCCGGTTACCGCCGCATCGAAGCCGTCCTCGTCGGACCATGTGTCCGTTCCGATGACCCGAAAGCGCGGCTCTCGCGTCTCCGGATCAATCCGCACGCGCTCGATAGCGCCGGGTGCCGCGCGCTGCCCGGCGCTGATCTGTGCACCCTCAAAAGCGGGGCCGGTCGGCGAAGAGCACGCGACAACCTTGTGGCGGTTGCCGAGCAGGATCTCGGCATTCGTACCGACGTCAACGACAAGGGTCATCTCGTCCTGGCGATGTGGCGCCTCTGACAACGCGACAGCCGCTGCGTCGGCGCCGACATGACCCGCGATACAGGGCAGGACATAGATCCGAGCGTCCGGATGCATCTCCAGCTCGATCTCTCGTGCCCAGAGCGTGAGGGAATCCGAAGTCGCCAACGCAAACGGGGCCCAGCCCAGCTCTTTGGGATCGAGGCCGAGGAACAGGTGGTGCATGACAGGATTGCCGACGAGCACGCCTTCGACGATGTCGGTTCGGTCGATCAGCGCCTCGGCGGCGACTTGACCGATCAGAGCGTTGATGGCCTCGCGCACTGCCTTGGTCATCTCGGCATGGCCGCCGGGGTTCATCATGGAATAGCTGACCCGGCTCATCAGGTCTTCGCCAAAGCGGATTTGCGGGTTCATCAGGCCGGAGGATGCCTTTACATCTCCGGTGGTCAAATCGCACAGATGGCAGGCGATCGTCGTGGACCCCACATCGAACGCGACACCGTAGATCGCACCTTCATGGAAGCCGGGCCAGACCTGAATGATCCGGCCGTCAGAGCGGCCCCGACCCGTGTAGATCGCAACCGTGACCTTCCAATCGCCGTCCCGCAAAGCGGGTTGCAGCATCTGCAAGGTGCGCAAATCGCCAATGATGTTCGCGAGCTGCCATTGCTCCCACAAGGCATCCAGAAGGCGCTCCAGATCGCCTTTCGGATTGTGCATGTCAGGTTCGGCGACCTCGACGTAGTAGAGCTTGGTCGCCGGGTCCATGACGATCTCGCGGGCCTCGGCGCGCTTGCGAACAACCTGTTTGTGGACCTGGCTCTCTTCGGGCACATCGATGACGAAGTCGCCCTGGATCTGAGCCTGGCAGCCGAGTCGCCGCCCATCGATCAGGCCGCGCTTGGACTTGTACCGCTCTTCGACAGCATTCCATGCAGAAAGCGCGCCGTCAGCGACCGTGACGCCGTGCTTGGGGAACTCGCCATAGCTTGGCGTGATCTGGCATTTCGAGCAGATGCCGCGCCCACCGCACACCGAATCGAGATCGACCCCGAGTGACCGCGCTGCCTGAAGAACAGGCGTGCCTTTCGGAAATCGGCCCCGCTTGCCAGAGGGCGTGAATATGATGAGAGGATTGGTCTGCTCGCTCATAGAAATCGCATCCGTTCAACACTCCGCGATACAGGGTCATAGACCCTAGCCGTCTTCCTTCAAGAGGTGAGGACAGCTTGCGGCATATCCGGGACGCTGCGCGGCATCACAACCACGCGTTCCCAGGGTCCGGATCCGCACCCCGGGAGATCTCTGCTGTCATAGAAGTTCTCTCGAGCCCGAGGGCTCGAAGCAACCCGCTGTCAGTTCGTTGATGTGGTAACAGTCGAGTCGTCGTCTGTCGCGGCAACGACGCCAACGATCACGCCGCCGAGGATCACGACGCCGCCGACGACAACGGCCCCGGTCGGGATCGCGCCAGCCGCGAAGATCGGGAGAATACCGGCTTGGGAAACGCCACCGGGTTCCGGGGCGGCCGCCGCGGGGGTGTCGTCATCCGTGCTTGACGTCGAACTCTGAGCCAGAGCGCCGTAAGGGGCGATGGCCAAAGCCAAAGCTGCGATTGATGCTGCGATTTTCATTTCTGCCTCCGCAAGCAGTTTTTCAGCGCGATCTCCGAAGCCCCGTACCGGACACACGCTATCGATTTAATGCCGAGAAAATCGGCAGCTTCACACACAAACAGGCCCGGTTTTGGGCCTCCTGCAAGTTCAAGATCGTCGGGAAAACCCGAACGATGATGTTGCCTCAGACGGATCGAAACGACAATTCACGCGATCAGCAGGATAAGCCGAAATCGTGGCGTCGTTCGAATCGTGGTCAACGTACAGGATGCGCGACTTGGTAGCAACGATCGAGAGTGACCTACCCATAGGTTGCAGGTCATACGGTTGAAATACCGTGAATGCGAAGGACCAATACAACCCAGAAACCCAGGTATGCCTTTCGTTCTTAAACGGAGCGAATGTGCTTAGTTGGTTGTGGACACCGTGCTGATGGTGCTGTCCTGCGATGCAACGGCACCGATAATGACACCGCCCAGAATGACGACGCCTCCCACAGCGACGGCACCTGCCGGAATAGCGCCCGCCGCAAAGATCGGCAGAAGACCGGTCTGAGAAACCCCACCGGGTTCCGGGGCGGCCGCCGCGGCATTGCCGTCGTCGTCAGAGGTCGTTGTCTGGCTCTGCGCTGCCGCAAGAACCGGGGAAAGTGCAAGTGCAGCCGCAGCGGCTAAAGCAACGAGTTTCATGTCTGCCTCCTCAGCAGGTAGCAGGTCCGACGCTCGGGTGTCCCCGTTCTCGGTCCGATCTCACTTATCCGCCGAAACCATCGAGATATGCCTCCCGGTTACGGCCAACTTTCGTAATCTTCGACCCATCCCACCGCCCAGTCAGGACAGGCCAACCTTATCTGCCACATCGATCGCGGATTTCAACAATCCAAATGACACCGCACGATCTGATACAACTTGGACGACACGAGGTTCAATGGTGTGAGATCACGTCCTGCGCCCTCACGCCGTACACCTCGTCCGGACCATACTGTTCTTGCCAGTTTCCAGCAAGTCCCTGTTAGGAGACGAAGAATCCCAAGACCCAATCGATTTCACCTCTGACCACCCGGCCCGCGCAGTTCTGCCGACCCATACGGTGCACCGGTGTTGCCCGCTGCCGCGCACCGACTTCGATACGTCGACACGCGGTGGCTTAGTTGCGCCGCGCTTTTTTCTGCGGTGTCGATGTAGAACGCCGTCGTGGCGCCTTTTTGGGTGCGCGTTCTTCCGTTGCGCCCGCTTTGGACCAACCCAATTGCTCGGCAAGTACCTTGCGCTTTACCTCCGCAACCTCGCCGGGCTTCAGATCATCCAGCCGAAACGGACCATAGCTGATCCTGAGCAGGCGGTTGACCTCGAGCCCAACTGCCTCCATCGCGCGCCGGATCTCGCGGTTCCGGCCCTCCCGCAGGCCAAGCGTCAGCCAGGCGTTCGCTCCTTGCTGGCGGTCGATGCTCACGGTCATCGGCTGAAAGCGTTCGCCATCCACGCGCAACCCGGCTTCGAGCGGCGCAAAGGTCTTGGCATCGGGGGTGCCATGGACCCGGACGCGGTACTTCCTGAGCCAACCCGTCGCCGGCAGCTCGAGCTTGCGCTTCAACGCGCCATCATTCGTCAGCAGCAAGAGACCTTCGGAGTTCAGATCAAGCCTGCCGACGCTCATGACCCGTGGGAGATCCTTCGGCAGATTGTCGAACACCGTCGAGCGGCCCTTTTCGTCACGCGCGGTGGTCACAAGGCCCGCAGGTTTGTGATAGCGCCAGAGGCGTGCCGGTTCTGGCTCGGCAAGCTGTTTTCCGTCCAGAAGGATCTGGTCGGAAGCCGAGACCAGAAATGCCGGTGTGTCCAGCGTCTTGCCGTTCACGCTGACCCGTCCGTCGGTAATCATACGTTCGGCCTCGCGCCGTGACGCCGCGCCCGCGCGGGCGATGCGCTTGGCGATTCGTTCCTGATCGGGGTCGTTGGCAGCCATGCCTGTCCCTATAGCGAAAAAGGATCGCAGCCTAGTCCGGTGCCGGGCTTTGCCAAAGAAGTTTCGCCCGACCCGGAATGCGGATACGCACTGGCTCATGTTCAAATCCCGGATGGATGAAGCGTTGGATCAGGCACATCGCGCTGCGTCGCGTGGGGAGACGCCCGTGGGCGCGATCCTGACTGCGCCCGATGGTGAGATCATTGCGGCCGATGGCAATCGGGTGCGCGAGCTGAACGACCCAACCGCTCATGCTGAAATCCTGGTTCTACGACAGGCCGGGCGGCTGCTGAAATCGGACAGGCTGATGGGGTGCGGCCTGACCGTCACTCTGGAACCGTGCCCGATGTGTGCCGGTGCCATTGCGCACGCACGGATCGCGCATCTCTGGTACGGGGCTGCTGATCCGAAAGGTGGCGGCGTCGAGCATGGCGCGCGCGTGTTCGCGCATCCCACGTGTCATCATCGGCCCCAGATCTATGGCGGGATTCGCGAGGCCGAGTGCGGAGCGATCCTGCGCGCCTTCTTCGAGGGGCTTCGGTCCTGATTTGATCGGGTGCGGCCTTTTCGCTACCCAGCATTGAGCCTGTAACTCGATCCGGCTACCTAACCTGACATGACCGAAACGGACATTCTCATCGGCGGGGGCGGTGTCGCGGGGTTAAGCGCCGCTGCCCGGCTGGGCGCCGACGGGCATCGCGTGGTGCTGGTCGATCCCGCGCCGCGGAACCTGCCACATGCCGGCGACCTGAGGACAACGGCCTATCTGCAACCAGCGATCGACACCCTCACGAAAGCCGGGGCGTGGGGTGCGCTGCAGGCGCATGGGGCCGAGCTGCGGACGATGCGGATCGTCGATGCGGGCGGTGTCGAACGATCGCCGCGCGATACGGTCGACTTTCATGGCGACGAGACCGGACGCGGTGCTTTCGGTTGGAACATCCCGAACGCTGCCGCGCGAACGGAATTGCTGAAGACGATTTCCGAGATGCCGCACGTTCAGTTGCGGCACGAGCGCCGCGTGACTGGTTTCCTTGCCCGCGACAAGACTGCGATCGTTCGCCTGGATGACGGCACCCAGATCAGCGCGAAACTGGTGATCGCGGCAGATGGCAGAAACTCGGCCTTGCGCGGAATGGCCGGATTGTCTGCCAAACGATGGGCCTATGGACAAAAGGCACTCGTCTTCGTTGTCTCGCATCCCGATCCGCATGACGGCGTCTCGACCGAGATCCACCGCACAGGCGGACCGCTGACGCTGGTGCCGATGCCGGATCTGGACGGAAGGCCTTGCTCATCCGTTGTCTGGATGGTTCCCGGTGCTCGTGCACGAGAGCTTGAGGCCATGGATGATACGCGCCTCGGCGTCGAACTGACCGCCGAGACCATGGGCCTGTTCGGCGTGTTGCGCATCGAAAGCCCGCGCGCGGTCTGGCCGATGATCTCCCAGGTTGCAACACGCCTTGTCTCGGACCGGCTGGCCCTGGTGGCGGAAGCCGCCCACGTCATGCCTCCGATCGGGGCGCAGGGGCTCAATACCTCGTTGCACGACGTCGAGACGCTGGCGGGCCTTGTTCACGGGGCGCCGGATCCCGGCGACGGCAGTCTTCTTGCCGGGTATGAACGCCGCATTCTTCCGCGGACCCTGGCACGGGTGGGCGGGATCGACATTCTGAACCGGGCCGCGATGGCAGAATTCCAGCCGTTGCGCGATCTGCGTCGGGCCGGGCTGACTGCAATCGCACGCATTCCGGCGCTGCGCCGGTTTGCCATCCGGAGCGGCATGGGCGGATAGCTGCAGAAAATCTAACATTGACAGGCGCCACGCGGGCCGGGTTTTGATGAAGCGGCGTGCCCCGTGTGGCCGTGAGGGAGACAGCAGATGTCGATATCGCTCTCTGGCAAGACCGCCATTGTCACCACGGCCACCCAGGACGCGGGGCAGACGATCTCGCAACGGTTCCTGGACGCGGGCGCCAATGTGATGATCGCTGCGTGCGATGACAAAGGCGGGGTGTCGCTGGACGGAGATGACGACCGCTGGCAGGTCTTCCCGTTCGTTATGCAGGACAAGCTCTGCATCGCAAATCTCATGGCCGCGACGATGGATCGTTTCGGCAAGATCGATGTTCTGGTCAACGGTGCCCAGCGCGTCAGTGACCCCGGGATGTTTCTGGAGATCGGGACCGAGAACTTCGACACGGCGTTTGGAGAAACCGTGCGGAACGTCTTCCAGCTCAGCCAGGCTTTCGCCAAGCGTATGCTGGATGCGGAAGACGGCGCTGACCGGGTCAACGGCGCAATCGTGAACGTCTCTTCCATCGCCGCCAGACGGACGGTGCCGGAACTGTTGTCTTACTCCGTGTCCTGTGCGGCGCTGGACCAGTTGACCAGGTCCATGGCGGCAAGCCTCGCGCCCCGTGGGATCCGGGTCAATGCTGTTGCCCTGGGCGGGGTGATGACCGAGCGCTTGCGCTCGGCGTTCCGCGAGGACGAAACCCTGCGCGGCGATATGCTGGCCGTCACGCCGATGGGGCGGCTGGCGGATACCGAGGAAGCGGCCGAGACTGCCCTGTTCCTCGCCTCGGATCATGCCAGCTACATCACCGGTCAGATCGTCTCGGTCGATGGTGGGCGGACATTGCTGGATCCACTGGCATCTCCTGTGCGATGACGCCCGTCTGCCCGCCCGGGATCGATCGGCTATTGCGCCCCAAGGATCTTGTGAAGCAGGTCTTTTGAGATCACTGTGTTATGCTGCCCAGTGTCCGAAGTTTCTTCCTCGGCCCACAACTCACTGGTTGACTTTCGCGCATCGTTTACCGGTTCGTCATTCCAATACCGCGTCGCGACAAGTTTGATCGTGTCCCATTCGTCCCGCAACAATCCAAGAAGCTCATCTTGTGCCGGACCGCTCAACGCCGCACGCAGTTTTCCATCATTGGCGAAATCGAACATTGTGCCGTACTGATGCGCGAACGTTACCGCCGTATCAAACTTCGGGATGTTGGAGTTGTCGGTGTTTCCAGTCGGGCGCACGTACACCGGAGCGCCCGTTGTGTGGCCTCCGTGAATCTCGAACGTAAACTCGCCAGAGGTCTGCCATTTCTTAACCGAGGCGATCTCGCCACCTGTCAGGAAATCACGGACCATTTCGTCATTAGAATCCCATAGCCAATTCTCTTGCCAAGCCATTAGGGCACCTCAATTTCTTTGGTTTCAATGGCCGGAAACATGACAAATTTACGAGATTCGCACAAGCTAGCAGACGACGACCGCGCAGTTGGACGCGCGATCGCAGTATGGCCAACTCGGCATTGGCCTGTCCTTTTACGGTTCAGCGAGTGCGCGCAACCAGCACGCCTGACGCGGCCGCGGCGAAAGCGCGGCGCTCAGACAGGAAGTAGGTCCGGCTAGCGATGTCCCCAATCATCGGGGTCATCGCCCGTTGGTGCCAGCCCCAACACATCGCCATCGGTGGACACGCCCAGACCCAGCACGGTGCGGTTGGCGTAATTGAAGTAAGCGGCCACCTGATTGATCTCGAGGATCTGGCCATCGTCCCAGCCCTTGTCGCGCAACTCGACGATGTCGTCGGCATCCACGAAGGCTGGCCCCGATGTCAGAGCATCGGCATAGTCCAGCGCGGCCAGTTCCGCGGGCGTCAGCGGGGCTTTCTCGGGTTCGGACTTCTCCAGCGCCTTGCGGATAGCGTTCGACCGCTTGTCGTCGCGGATCAGCCGCTTCATGCCTTCGAAATGATGCTCGACGCAGTAGTCGCAGCGGTTCAGCACGCTGACCCAGATCCCGATGCATTCGAGAAACCACTTCGGCACCGTATTGGAACCGTGGTGCAGCACATTCTTGTAGAGAGCCATGTGGCCCTCCATGGTGTGCGGGCGCGCTGAATGCGCCAGCATGATGTTGTCGACATTGCCGTTCGGTCCCGCGACCCGGTCGTACAACTGCTTCAGGCGCCCTGTCGCCTGAGTGAAGGGGATATGTCGGATCCACATGCGTCTGCTCCGATTCTGGTTGCTGGTGCAGTGTGGCGGTATCCGGGCTGGCAGAACAGAGCAAGCGACCAGAACGGCCGCTGGCATGTGTCCAGTTTGTGCGGGTTGTACAACGGAGCCCTGTGCGGGCACCGCGGGTCACCGTTCTTGTCAGAAATTGAAGTCCGAGGCCGACACGTCGTCGGCCGCGACGCCCTGTAGAACCACCAGCCCCAGATTGTCCGCGCTGCTGTCCCAACGCACGACGGCACCGGCCGAGCCGTCATAAATGTCGAGCGCATTGAACCGGGTGTTGATTGCCGACAGGTCGAGTGTGTCGACGCCCTGTTCGAAATCGAGGATCCGGTTGATGTCGTCGCCACGGCTGAACTTGAAGATGTCGGCCCCTGTGCCGCCTTCGAGCACGTCCGAGCCTTCGCCGCCCTCCAGCAAGTCATTGCCATCGCGGCCCTGAACCCGGTCATCTCCCGCGCCGCCGCGCAGGACATTGTTGCCCGCATTGCCGGTGACATAGTTGTCCAGTGCGTTGCCCATGAGCGCGAGCGACTCGACACCGACCGCTTGCACGACCTCGATATTGTCTGCCAGCACGGTGTCGACGAAGGAATAGACGCGGTCGTATCCTTCGTTCTCTTGTTCGACCGCGGTGTCGCCCGCGCCGCGCAGATAGAACACGTCATCGCCGAGACCGCCGATCATCTCATCATTGCCACTACGGCCGTCGAAACGGTCGTTTCCGGCCAATCACTGAAGGATGTCATCGTCGTTCGTTCCGACCAGGACATTGTCGCCTTCATCACCGATGATGAAAGCCTCGCCGCCCACAAAGTTCGAGAAGTCGATTTCGGGTGAGGTGACGCCTTTCAGAACAACCAGGGAGATTTCGTCACCATCGTGCTGATAGCGAACAACAGCGCCGTGTACGGAATCGTAGATCCGAACCTCGTCGAAGGATCGTCCGCTGGGGGTCAGATCGATCAGGTCCACGCCGATCTCGAAGTCCGTGATCACGTCGCTGCCGCCACCAAGTCCGAAACGGAAGATGTCGGCGCCAGCACCTCCGGCAAGGATGTCGTTGTCAGCACCGCCGTCCAGGGTATCGTCACCTTCCATGCCGTAGAGACGGTCACGCCCGCCCGCGCCGATCAGCACATTTGTCGCAGTGTTCCCACGGATCTGATTGTCTTGCTCATTGCCGGTGATGTCGACGGCGCCCTCGCCTTCGATCGTCCCGATCTCGACATGTGCGGCGAGCGTGAAATCGACGGATCCGATTGCACGATCGGTCCCTTCGCCCGCGCGTTCGACGATCTTGTCACCGGCATCGTCGATGAAGTAGCCATCATCGCCCGCGCCACCGATCATCAGGTCCGCGCCGGCACTTCTGTAGAACCAGTCGTCGCCGCTGCCGCCTTCCATGACATCGTCACCGTCGGTGCCATGCAGCCGGTCCGCGCTTTCGGTCCCAGCGATGACCTCGTTTGTTCCGGCAAAGCTGGAGACCGTGACCTCAGCCGCCAAGATATTGTTCAGGAACAGGGCGTTGCTGCCGTCAGCGGCGTCAAAACTGATCTTTGCCCCGAAGCGAGAGTCTTCGATCACCAGGTCGGCGAAGCTTGCGTTTTCAAATTCGAGAAGGTCGATGCCGAGTTCGAAGTCGAGAACCTGATCGATACCGCCGTCCGCTCCAAAGCGGAAAAGGTCCGCTCCAGCGCCGCCTTCGAGGACATCGTTGTCGGCCCCGCCGTCGAGCGTGTCATCACCATCGCGACCCTGCAAACGGTCACGGCCCGCCAGGCCCAGGATGACGTTTGATCCAGCGTTGCCGGTCAGCCAGTTCGCCTCGGCATTGCCGGTCAGGTTCACGTCGTCGGTACCTGTCGCCACCGCGACTTCGACGTTCTCCGCAAGCGCGTGATCGATCGATGCATAGACCCGGTCATAGCCGCCAGCGGAATGCTCCATGACCACGTCACCGGCCTGATCGACGTAAAAGCGGTCATCGCCGGTGCCGCCGATCATGGTGTCATCGCCTGCCCTGCCAATCAGCACGTCGCGTCCCGCACCGCCGTCCATGACGTTGTCGCCTTCATCGCCGTAAAGGCTGTTGTCGCCGTCATCACCGACGATATCGGCCAAGGGCATCGTCGCGCCGGTCTGGTCGTTCACGTCGCTCGTCAGAACCGAGTGATCTCCATCCGCTTCCGCAAGTAGAATAGCCTCGACCGGATCGATTGCGCGATCGAATACCGAGACCTTCTCGACCGTGCCGTCGAAGAAATCGCGCAGCCGGTCGTCATCGTTCCAGCGTTGCATGGTCGAGGCGCCGATGACGGTGCCCTCGGTA
The DNA here is from genome assembly GCA_050043005.1 of Paracoccaceae bacterium. GTDB lineage: Bacteria > Pseudomonadota > Alphaproteobacteria > Rhodobacterales > Rhodobacteraceae > Thermohalobaculum. The sequence goes on along the minus strand of JBHJIZ010000026.1, from coordinate 70,960 downwards.
TTGCCCAGCATCCCGTTCGCGAAGCCTTCGTCAGCGTCGACCATCTCACCGTTCACATAAAGGGCGATGGTGTCGGCATCGAAGGCGAACGCGATTTGGTAGGTCTCGCCCGCCTCGATCTTCTCGTCGCGATACTTCAGGTGCCGGGTCTCGGTTTCGCTCTGGAAGCGAACATAGAAATAGTCGTTCCCATCGACATAGAAGCTGAGGTGCCCACCATCCTTGTAGCCGGAGTGGTCCTTTGACAACACAACCTGCCGGCCCTCGCCGGGCGTGTCGGCGGTGAAGCTGAAGGCCCAGGTGCCCTCGGCCTGCGCCTGATCCTGCGTGTGCGCAATGGTCACCGCGTCATCGACGCCGTCGAACGTGCCGCCATCGTTCTCGACGATCACCGTCAGCGGGCCGCCGGTCTTCGACGACGCGAAATCGACCTGATCGAGGAACGGGTTCGACGAGAACGACAGTGGATCGGCGGCCATCGGGTTGCCCTCGATGTCGCGGCTGTCGTAGCCGTAGATCGTCACGCCATCATCGGTGACCGAGATTTTGGTCTCGCCGGTCGGTGCGACGGCCTCTTGAATGTCATCGACCGTGCGCACGATGCCGAAATGCGCGCCTGCGTCGGTTTCGATGTCGTCCTCGGTAACCAGATCGCCGAACACGACCGCGTAGCCGATCATATCCTCGTCGTGCGCACCGCCCCCGTTGCCCTGTTGCGAGTAGATCTGGACGATCGACATCGCGTCATCGTGCACGCCGTCGCCGTCGCTGTCGTAGCTCTTGTGGGTAATGTCCAGAATGTTCGTCGTGTGGCCGATGATCTTGATCTGGTCCTCGCCGCGCTTGAAGTCGGCGATGACGTCGATGCCAGATAGATCGACCCAGTGATCGTGGACGTATTTGTTCTCTCCGGCGACACCGTGATAGCGGATCGAGCGATCCTCCTGCGTATGCTCCAGCAGGATGTCCTTGGTGCCGTTGATCAGTGTCTGGATGTAGAACGTGTCGTTGCCCGAGCCGCCGACGAGAATGTCGTCGGCCTCGAGCGGCTGGTCGATCCAGTCCGCCAGTTTCAGGTATTCGGGATCGATCTGGTTGCCCAGCGGGCGCGAAGGATCATCCAGCACCAGTTGCCCGGCGCGTTGCTCGCCGCCATCCGAGCGCGCCCAGAGCAGGTCGTCACCGTCGCCGCCGAACAGAATGTCGTTCCCGCGCCCGCCGTCGAGTTCGTCATTGCCGCTACCGCCCTCGATCCAGTCGTCGCCATAGCCGCCCTCGATCGAATCGTTACCAGCGCCACCGTCCAACGTGTCGTTCCCGGCCTCGCCGAAGATCAGGTCGTCGCCGTCGCCGCCTTCGAAGACGTCCTCGCCCGCCATCATCGGTTGCGGGCCGGATGGATTGGTCAATGCGGCTCCCGGCCCGTCAGTGATCAACGCGTTGATCTCGTCCTGGGTCAGCGCATCGTCCGGTGTGAAGCCACCCCAGACTCCGAACTCCGCCACCGCGCCATCGAACGCCCGGTCCAGATCTTCATCATCCACGGCGAAGATCTGGGCTGTCGCATTTACATCCGAGCGGTATGAATCCGCGCCAAGCACCCACGGGTTTTCATTCTGCAGGATGAATGCCTCGGTAAACGCGCCGGGTGTCGCGACGCCGCCCTCGAGTTCCTGCCAGACGATGTCCGACAGCGGTGCGCCATCGACATAGACCGTGACCCCCGTCTCGGTGAAGCTGACTGCCACGTGCGCCCATTCGCCTTCGGTGAAGACCGGTGTGACGGTCTCCCACGCATTGTTGCCCCAACGGCCATTGCCGTCGGCGAAGCGCATGAAGAGCTCTCCGTCCGAAGTATGCCCAAGCCGGAAGTGCCCGCCCAGATCGCGTCCGGACTGATCCTTGGACAGGAAGGTCGAATCCTCGGTCAGATCGTCCGGGCGAACCCAGATCGAGATCGTGCCCTGGGTGACGCTCATCACCGGGTCGTGTTTGATGAAGGCGTATTCGTCCTCACCGTTGAACTCGAGCGCATTGACCGTGACCCCGTCCGGGCCGGTCGTCAGCCCGTCCGTACGCAACAACGCCTGGTTCTCGTAGATCGTATAGGCCTTCGCTGTCGGACCGCCGCGCGCATCCTCGTAAGCGCCGGCAGCCGCACCATTATCAGTGAAGCTGTAATAGCCCAGCGCACCCGGCAGGCCGTCGGGATCGGCATAAACCGGTGCGATCACATCGTCGCCCGCGGTGCCGTTGTCGGTCTGGCCTGCAACGCTGACCGTGCCGAGTTGCTCGAACGGGAAGCGGGTTTCGTTCAGGGCTTCCGGCGTCGGTGCCGCAAAGGTGATCCCGTGCGCTTCGGCGTCATCAAGATAGGGGTTGTCGGCGTAGTCCTCGGGGCTGCCGGTGATCGGCCCCAGGTTCCCCTGATCGTCGCGCGTGTCATAGCCATAGACCAGTTCGCCGTTGATTTCGGTGACCTTCAGGTCGCCTTCGGGGAAGATCGCCTCGGCAACCTCGGCATAGGTCTCGACAATGCCATAGGTCACGCCCGCATCGGTGATGATGTCGTCTTCCTCGACCCTGTCGCCGTGCACGATGATCTGACCCAGCAGGTCGTCATCATGCGCGCCGCCGCCGCCATGCTGGTTCGAAACAACGGTGATGATCGACTCGATATCGCCGTCGCCATCGACATCACGGTAGTCGATGTTGCCGATCGTGGCCGTGTGACCGATCACGGCGATCTGGTCTTCGCCAGCAACATAGTCGGCGATGATCTCGTTGCCGAAATGGTCGACCCAGTGATCGTGCAGATAGGTGTTCTCACCCGCGACACCGGCCCAGTTGATCGTGCCGTCCGAGCGCGTGTGCTTCTGGATGATGTGGAGCTTGGCGTTGATCAGCGGGTTGATCATGAAGACGTCGCTGCCCGCGCCGCCGATCATAATGTCATCGCCGATCAGCGGTTGATCCTCGTAACCCTTCAGCTTCTGGCGATCCTCGTTGACGTCACCTTCCGGCGTGTCTGGCCGGGTCGGCGTGCCAAGTGCGAGCTGTCCGATCCTCTGTTCGTTCGCATCCGACCGGCCGATCAGCAGGTCGTCGCCGTCACCGCCGATCAGCAGGTCGGCGCCGCGCCCGCCCAGCAGCACGTCATCACCGTCACCGCCGATGATCTTGTCGTTGCCGTAACCGCCATTGATGTAATCGTCGCCCGCGCCGCCATCGATCGTCTCATCTGCGCCGCCGCCTTCGATGCTGTCGGCACCTGCCGTGGGCGTGTCCGTTGTCGCGATATCGAGCGCGTCTTCCAGAAAGTACGAGGGATGATAGTCGGCCACCGGCACCAGCGGCACGTCGGCGGGCGGATTGGTAAAGTCGGCGACCGATTGGTAGAAAGCACTCTGATCGACGGTGATCCCATCGATCTCGAGGTTCAGCGATTGCCCGCCGCCCGCATCGAAGTACAGCAATTCCATTGCATAGAGCCCGCCGGCGAAATCGGCGACCCGCGCTGTCTCTTCGGTGCCACGCGTGCCTTCGAATTCCGAGAACTCGACGCCGCCCAGCTTCAACGAGAAACCGTCATCCGAACTGACGGCGATCTCATGGACGCCAGCAGGGATGTAGATATAACCGGTGAACGTCAGGCCCGACGGTCCCATCTCGAAGACGTCGCCGGGCACGCCCTGGATCGCGGCCGCATCGTCGCCCAGGAATTCGCCGACAGTCGTGTCGCTTCTGCGGCCGCTATACAGAAGCTCGGTCGCTGTGAACGTCGAGACCGGAGAGCGGGTCGCGATGATGTCTTCAAGCACCGAGATCGACCAGATACTGCCGTTCGTGACGTAGACCTCACCGGCAAGTCCGCTACCCTGAGATGGCACGTCCGAGATCGACGCCATCGCCACGGCGGGCGTCATACCGGTTGGCGTGTCAACTGCGGTTGCATCGAAGAGTGGATTGTAGCTCGTCATCGCGCGGCTCCTTCTGTCCTCTCGTGCGAGAGGCCCCACCCCTCGCGCTGCACGAACCGGATTGCTCCGGCAGGCATTAACAGGGGATGACCAGCCACACACCAAGAGGGCGCTCACAGCGCCCGGAACCTTCCGATAAACTCTGATTTCCCCTCAAATCACGCAGACGATAGCAACCGATGAGCGAGCGTTAAAGCGCCGCTTCTCCAATCTGGTGCAGATTTTCAGGAGATGTTCAGGACCATCTGACGTGGTTTTTCAGTTCGCAAAAACCTGCGGCGGGAATGTGGCAAGCGTCGGCCATTTTTTCGCCCAGATCGAGCGCTCACGCCAGAATATCTTTGCAGAATGCGAGTTTAGCAGTTTTGTGACGGAGGCAGGCCGAAACGCAAGTAAGGCTGATTCGCGGCGGACGTGCTTACACAGGCCACCGCGAGCACAAATGCGCTGTCAGCTTTTCACGCGTTCCCAGAAGTCCTTGACCTTCGAGAAGAAGTCCGAGTTCTCCGGGCTGTTGTTCTTGCCCTCGGCTTCGAATTCCCGCAGCAGTTCCTCCTGCCGTTTGGTCAGGTTCACCGGCGTCTCGACCGCAAGTTCGATGTAAAGATCGCCGAACTGCCCGGCGCGTTGCAGGGCAGGCATGCCCTTGCCGCGCAGGCGCAGCTGCTTGCCGGTCTGCACACCCTCGGGCACCTTCACGCGGGTCTTGCCGCCATCGAGCGTCGGCGCCTCGATGTCGCCACCCAGCGCCGCCTTGGTCATCGGCACGGGAATGCGGCAGAACAGGTTCACGCCGTCACGCTCGAAGATCGCGTGGTTGGAGACATCGATGAAGATGTAGAGATCACCCGGCGCACCGCCGCGCGGGCCGCCTTCGCCTTCGCCAGCCAGCCGGATGCGCGTACCGGTCTCGACGCCCGGGGGCACCTGGACATTCAGTGCGCGTTCCTTGCGGACCTGGCCTGCCCCTGCACAGTTGCGGCAGGGGTTCTTGATGATCTGGCCCTGGCCCTGACAGGTCGGGCAGGTCCGTTCGATCGTGAAGAAACCTTGCTGAGCACGGACCTTGCCGTGACCCTGACAGGTGGGGCAGGTCTGCGGTTGCGCGCCACCCTCGGCACCTGTGCCGTTACAGCTGCTGCAGTTTTCGGACCCAGGGACCTGGATGGTCGCCTGCTTGCCGGTGAAGGCTTCTTCCAGCGTGACCTTGAGGTTGTAGCGCAGATCGGCGCCGCGCCGGGCGCGTTGCTGTCCCCGGCTGCGACCGCCACCGCCGCCCATGAATTCGCCGAACAGGTCTTCGAACACATCCGAGAAGGCCGAGCCGAAATCGCCGCCGCCGGCGCCACGTGCGCCGCCTCCACCCATCGACCCATCCACGGCAGCATGACCGAACTGGTCATAGGCCGCTTTCTTCTGCGGATCCTTCAGGATGTCGTAGGCTTCGTTTGCTTCCTTGAACTGCTCCTCGGCTTTGGGATTGTCCGAGTTGCTGTCGGGATGAAGCTCGCGCGCCTTCTTGCGGTAGGCCTTCTTGATGTCGTCATCCGAGGCGCCCTTGGCGACCCCCAACACATCGTAATAGTCACGCTTGGCCATGCTCTCCGTCCATTCTGGTTTCCGCGCGACGGCTCGGCGCGGTCAGGACGACGTTCATCTGCGTCCGTTCTTCAATTGCGTACCCCGCCGATATCAGCATCGAAAGGGCGTCTGTCACTTCCCCGCGTCGGGCTTCCAGGATCACGAGTCCCGGCCACAGCGCCTCGGGCGCGTTGTCGAGGAAGTGGCTCAGCACAGGTGCCTCCATCCCCTCGATATCGATCTTCAGCGCGTCGATGCGTGGGAACCCGGCCCAGAGGGCGACGGCCAGCAATGGCCGCAACGCGACGCGGGTCCCGTCCTCGGCCAAGGTCAACTCGCCCCGGTTCGCATGGTTCACGGCGATGGCTGCCTGGCCCTCGCGATCACCAAGTGCAACCTCGGCGATCGTCACATCGTCCTTGGCGCCGGAGGCCCGCACGTTGAACGCAAGGCGCTTCAGGTTCTCTGGATCGGGTTCGATCGCCAGAACCTTCAGCGGCTTGCCGCGCGCCTCTGACCGCACCGCAAGGGTGTAGAGCCCGGCATTCGCGCCCGCGTCGACGAAGTAGACCGGTTCGTCCGATGCTCTGACCGCCCGGCCCAACGCCGCCCGTTCGGCCCAATCCCAGAACTGGGCTCCGCCGAAGACACGTTTCTCGGACAGGTTATCCCGCGGGTAGAGCCGCGCGGCCTGACCGGGAAAGGGTTCGATGTCGAAGGGACCGGGACGGCCCGCAGACACGACACGCCGAATGATCGAACACGCGCGCCGTGCAACCGGCCCGCGTCCGAGCCCCTGGCCGAACTGGCGCAAGCTCTCGAGCGCGGAAGGCAGTGCATAGGCACCGAACGCGGCCCTGTCGTCGGACAGGCCCGCGTCGGAGTTAACTGCCTGCGCCCGTTGGGCGCCGGTCATGGTCAAGAGGCCTTGCGGTCGTCGTCCGTGACGTCGGTGAACTCGGCGTCCACCACGCCGTCGTCTTCTTTCTGTGCGGTGACGTCGACGTCTTCGGGCTCACCGTCGGCAGCTTCGGCTGCCTCCTGCTGTTCCTTGTAGATCGCCTCGCCCAGCTTCATCGACGCCTCGGCCAGGGCCTGGCTCTTCTGCTGGATCGCTTCGACATCTTCGCCGTCGAGCACTTCCTTCAATGCTGCGATTGCCGCCGTGATGCCTTCCTTGGTGGCATCGTCGACCTTGTCGCCGTGCTCTTCGACCGATTTCTCGGTGGCGTGGATCAGACCCTCGGCCTGGTTCTTCGCCTCGACCAGTTCGCGGCGCTGCTTGTCGGCCTCGGCGTTTTCCTCGGCTTCCTTCATCATCCGGTCGATTTCCTCGTCGGACAATCCGCCCGAGGCCTGGATGGTGATCTGCATCTGCTTGCCGGTGCCCTTGTCCTGAGCGGACACGTTCACGATGCCGTTGGCGTCGATGTCGAAGGTCACCTCGATCTGCGGCATCCCCATCGGTGCTGGCGGGATCCCTTCGAGGTTGAACTGCCCCAGCATCTTGTTGTGCTCGGCGATATCGCGTTCGCCCTGGAAGACCCGGATCGTCACCGCCGATTGGTTGTTTTCGGCGGTCGAGTAGATCTTGGACTTCTTGGTCGGGATCGTCGTGTTGCGGTCGATCAGGCGGTCGAAGATGCCGCCCTTCGTCTCGATGCCGAGCGACAGCGGCGTGACATCCAGCAACACCACGTCCTTGACGTCGCCCTGCAGGACACCGGCCTGGATCGCGGCACCCATCGCGACGACTTCGTCCGGGTTCACACCCTTATGCGGTTCCTTGCCGAAGAAGCCCTTCACCTCGTCGATGACCTTCGGCATGCGCGACATGCCGCCGACCATGACGACCTCGTCAATGTCCGAGGCCGAGAGCCCGGCATCCTTCAGCGCAGCCTTACACGGGTCGATCGTGCGCTTGATCAGGTCGTCGACCAGGCTTTCCAGCTTGGCGCGGGTCAGCTTCAGCGTCAGGTGCTTCGGGCCAGTCGCGTCAGCGGTGATGTAGGGCAGGTTGATCTCGGTCTGTGCGCTCGACGACAGCTCGATCTTCGCCTTCTCAGCGGCTTCCTTCAGGCGCTGCAGGGCGAGCTTGTCCTGGCGCAGGTCCATCGAGTTCTCTTTCTTGAACTCGTCGGCCAGATATTCGACCAGGCGCATGTCGAAGTCTTCGCCACCGAGGAAGGTGTCGCCATTGGTCGACTTGACCTCGAACAGGCCTTCGTCGATTTCCAGGATCGAGATGTCGAAGGTACCGCCGCCAAGGTCATAGACCGCGATCGTCTTCGACGTGTCCTTGTCGAGACCGTAGGCCAGTGCCGCTGCGGTCGGCTCGTTGATGATGCGCAGCACTTCCAGGCCCGCGATCTTGCCCGCGTCCTTGGTCGCCTGACGCTGAGCGTCGTTGAAGTAGGCCGGTACAGTGATGACGGCCTTGTCGACCGTTTCGCCGAGATAGGATTCGGCGGTCTCTTTCATCTTCTGCAGGATGAAGGCCGAGATCTGGCTGTGCGAGTACTTCTCACCACGCGCTTCGACCCATGCATCGCCGTTCTTGCCTTCGACGATGTTGAACGGGACCATCGCCTTGTCCTTCTCGACCCTCGGGTCGTCGAAGCGGCGCCCGCTCAGGCGCTTGACGGCAAAGAGGGTGTTGTCCGGGTTGGTGACAGCCTGGCGCTTGGCGGGTTGGCCCACGAGGCGTTCGTCGTCGTTTGTGAACGCGACCATCGATGGCGTGGTGCGGGCACCTTCGGCGTTCTCAACGACTTTCGGGTTCGCGCCGTCCATGATTGCAACGCACGAGTTCGTGGTGCCGAGGTCGATACCGATGACTTTCGACATTGTCTGCTCCTTTTGGCGATTGCGGGCCGTGGGTCCTGTCGAGGCCCCCGCAGCCCATCCCTTTTGGCTTTGATGCTTAATCAACAGTCACCGGACTGTGAAAAAGCTTTCCGCACGCGATATAGGGGCAGTACTTCAGGGCTGCAACACGAGCTTCGGTGGATTCTGTCGCAGCCCGGGGTTTCGGACGCGATTGATCCGATCGATTCAGGGCAAAAGCGATCACGAAGGGGATATGCGGTTGATTGCACTGACCGAGGACATCGCTGGGTTCAGAATTCATCGCGGGCTTTTGGATGTGTCGGAGCAAAATACTTTGGTCAAAGACCTTCGCGCCGTGATTGCGGCAGCACCGCTCGTCCGTCCGCTCACACCATGGGGCAAACCGATGAGCGTGCGAATGACCTCGGCCGGTCGGTTGGGATGGGTGATCGATCGCGGTCAATATCGGTATGTGGAGCGTCATCCGGAGACCGGAGCGGCCTGGCCTCCAATCCCGGACAGCGTACTCCGGATCTGGCAAGATGCCGCGAACTGGCAGGCTGCTCCGGACTGCTGTCTGATCAACTGGTATGGCGACGGCGCAAGGATGGGCCTGCACCAGGACAAGGACGAGGGTGACTTCGCACCGCCAGTGGTGTCGATCTCGCTGGGTGATCCAGCGCGGTTCAGGATGGGCGGAGCAGCGCGCAAGGACCCGACGCAGTCGACGATCCTGCATTCAGGCGATGTCGTCGTGATGGGAGGAGAGGCGCGTTTGGCCTATCACGGCGGCGATCGGGTTCTGTTCGGTGATGGCGATCTGTTGCCCGAAGGCGGACGGATCAATCTCACCCTGCGCGTCGTCTCGGATACCGGTAACTTATAGAGCGATGTCAGGACGCACCGATCGGGATCGGCAGTCGTAGCGTCGACATGCTCAAAGCGCTCAGGATGGTGTCGTCTTCGATCAACTGATGTGCCTCGGCCAGAGTGACCAGACGACGCTCCCGTTCGCTCTGCTCCAGCCAGGTCTCGGCGACATGTGTGACCCGCAGCGCGTAGATCTCGACGTCCACGGTCCAGATCAGCGGCGGGCGAATCTTTGGGATACGGTATCCGCCGATCGGTGCGTGATTGACCTCTCCTGTAAGACCGACCTCTTCAAACGCCTCCTGTGCTGCCGCTTGCGACGGCGTCATTCCGGGATCAACGCCGCCCTTCGGCAACACCCAGCGACCGGTCCGGCGCGATGTGACGATCCAGAACCTCAGGTCCGCATCGTCTGGCATCCATGCCAATGCGCCGACTTGCCGGTCGATCCCGGCTGCGTAGCGCAAGAGCCGCGGATCATCTGTCTGGGTCACGCGGTTGCCTTTGCGCGAACCAGATCAGCAAGTGCCTCGAGACCTGCGTCGTGAATGCCGAGTTCGCCCAGATGCGAACAGGTGCTGTGCAGGTAGTCGGTGTTTGGTCCGGATGTCCCGGAGGCGCGCAGGATGCGCTCGGCCTGATCGTCCGGTGTCAGACCGCCCGCGTATTGCGGGTGGGTGCGGTCCAATATGTAGCAGAGGGCTTCGCACGACTCGCCGGGCCCATTGGGAGCTGCGGGAGCTTCGGGCAGCACGATCTGCTGCACCGTTTCGAAATAGGCATAGCTGATCAGTTCGCGTTGCTGCAGGTAATCCCGGATTTCGCGATCCTTGGACTCTGGTACGCGGAACGCGACGCCCGTGCAGGATTGCCCTGGCGCCCAATCGAGGCCCAGCACCAGCCCCGGGACCTCGCGCGTGCCACGATAGTGCCACGACCACATGCCGAAGCGCCGGGTGTAGTTGTCGAGTCGGGCAATGCGCCGCTCGACATGTTCGAAACCGGGCTTCCACATCAGCGAGCCGTATCCGAAGACCCAAAAATCGCCGCGTTGCATCGCTACTCCGTTCTCTTCACGCGCCGGTGGTAGCGTCTGCCGGTGTTCTTAGGCAAGGATGCCATTGCGTGATGTAGCAGCGAAACAGGAGCCTGCGCGTGCGGCGGATCATTCTGGGGTTGGTTGGCCTTGCCATTCTGGCTGGGGGCGCGTGGATCGCCTGGTGGTTCATTGCGGCGAACGGGCAGAAAGCCGGACTGGAGTTCTGGCTTGAGCAGCAGCGGAGCCGGGGTTGGCAGGCGGAGAGTGCCGGGATCGATGCGACCGGATTTCCCGGGGACGTGATGCTTTCGGTGCGTGATCCGAAGCTCGCCGACCCGAAGACCGGATGGTCCTGGCAAGCGCCCGGCGTGACGGCCGTTACCAATCCGTTCTCACCGACCCGGATTGCCGTCACCTGGCCAGGGGAACAGAAGCTCGGTCTGACCGATGATCAGATCACGCTTCTGACGAAGTCGATGACCACCCTGCTGGATCTGCGTCCCGGACCATCCATGGAATTGCGCGAGGCCGCGACGGCGGCGCAAGCACTTGTCGCAAAGGGACGTGGTGGATGGACCGCGTCGGCAGATGTGCTGGATGTCCGTCTGGTCGAACGAAGTGAAGATCTCGCGCCGCCCAACAGCTATGACCTTCGAGGTTCGGCAGAAGCCCTGAAGCTGCCGAAGGAGTTGATTTCAGAGCTTGATCCGACGGGACTTCTCAAGGTTCGGCCAAAGGTGGACCGGGTGACCCTGTCGGGGCATGCTGCGTTCGATGATCCAATCGACCGGTTGGCCTTCGAGGAAGGTCGGCTCGCGGTACGCGCCGCGACGATCCGCGAGGCTGGTTTTGTTTGGGGCGACATGAAACTCGTCGTGCGCGGCGCCTTCAAGGTGGATGATCAGGGCTATCCGAATGGAGACATTCAGGTCGAGGCCGAAGAATGGGAGCGCCTGATAGAACTCGCCATTTCATCCGGTGCGATCGATGATGATCTTGCGGAGACGATCAGGGGTGCTGTCAAGCTGGTGACGGCGTTCTCGGGCGGACAGGACTTGAGCATTCCCCTGGGTCTGAGCGGCGGCAGGGTCCGGATCGGACCATTCGCGATTGCCGATGCGCCGCGTCTTGCGCCGCCGCGTTGAAGACCGGGAGAACTGGCGAAACACGACCATCGCCAGGCGGCCATTTCGGGCCGCAGCGATGTCATGAAGCTCTTGCAAAGAGCTGGCGGGGGTTCCGCCGGGTTGTTCCAGGGGACGTCCGCGGGTGAGGCGGGGTCGTCAGAACAGAATGTGACAGCGCTGCCACGAGAGTTTTTCGGCTCGCGCCGCGACGTAGGCAACGGTTTGTCAGACCGGTCCACACCGCTCGTTGCAACAGCAAAGCGACATCTTTGATGTCAATATCGCCTCGGGATCCGCGCATATGTCTAACGCCGGGCCCTTAAAACTTTGTAAAATTTTGAATCAAGGTGGTTGCATCGGGTCGTCGCGCCGATGCTTAACGGCAGAAGGTGCTGCGTCTTTGCGCTGTGTCGAAGTGGAAGTGGTTTCTGTGGAAGCGGTCGCTTTCCGGCCCAAGCACCGTCTTGAACGGTCCGCAGGCGTCGCGCCAGACCTCGCGCAACCAGGCGCCAGCGCTGCCATTGCCCCAATCGTTCAGCACGCTGATCTCACGACCACTGGCAAGCGTGACACCGCCGATATCGATCGCGCGGCCGAACGAGTGCTCGGACAGTCGGGCGCCGCGTTGGCTGTTCCGGCTGCGGCAGGCAAAGGATGCAAAGACATTGACGCGATTGATCGGACTGCCCAGGCGCGATCTGGCGCGCGCGGTCTCGGGACCGGGCAGCCAGTCGGCTAAGGTCCGGTCCGTCTGACAGTTCAGCCGTGCCGGGGGCGAGAGTTTGATCCCCGCGACATGGGTGATGCGCACGGCGTCCTGAATTCCGCAGGCGGCGAGGCGCCCGGTCACCGGCGGGATGCGCTTGCCCGTCAGTCTCGGATCACCGCAGACGCCGCCGCTGTTGCCGCCCGATACTGTTGTTCCGGGAATTGGCGGTTTGATCGGCGGCATCGGAATGCCGGAGGTGTTTTCGGAGACATTGGCGACTTCTGCCTCGGCACAGCCGATCAGCAGGACCAGCGCGCAAAGCGCTGCGAAGGTCGAACGTGCTGCCAAGTCAGCTCTCGCCTGCGCTACGTCCGAAGTTCGGCGCAGAGGTGTCCTGACCGGCCTCGATGATCGAGCGCCGGATCGCACGCGTCCGCGTAAAGTATTCGTGCAGGTGGTCCCCGTCGCCGAGGCGGATCGCGCGTTGCAGGCTCATGAGCTCTTCAACGAACCGTCCGAGGATTTCGATCGTTGCATCCTTGTTGTTCAGAAAAACGTCACGCCACATGGTCGGGTCCGAGGCCGCAATGCGAGTGAAATCGCGAAAGCCTGCGGCCGAGAACTGAACAACCTCGCGATCCGTGACACGGCGAAGGTCGTCCGCAACGCCGCACATTGTGTAGGCGATGGCATGTGGCACGTGGCTGGTCACCGCGACGACGAGGTCGTGATGGTCAGGGTCCATGCTTTCGACATTGGCGCCCAGGCTTTCCCAGAAGCGGGTCAGCAGGTCGAGCGCTTCGGCCTGTGGCGTCCCGACCGGCGTGAGCAGGCACCAGCGGTTGTCATAAAGCTCGGCGAAGCCCGCGTCCGGGCCAGAATACTCGGTCCCCGCCAACGGGTGGCCGGGAATGAAATGGGCGTGTTCGGGGACATGGGACGCCATGGCGTCGATCACCGACCGCTTGGTCGAGCCGACATCCGAGACGATGGCGCCTGGCTTGAGCACAGGTGCAATCTCGGCCGTCACGGCTCCGCAGGCACCGACGGGAACGCAGACGATGACGAGATCGGCATCCTCGGCTGCCTCGGCGGCGGTTTCGACGATCCGGTCACAAAACCCAAGCTCTGACGCACGCGCGCGCGTCTCTGGGGACCGTGCCGTGCCAACGATTTCTCCGGCCGAGTTTGCGCGTTTCGCCGCCCATGCAATCGATGAGCCGATCAGGCCAAGCCCGACCAGTGCGAGTTTACCGACGATTTGTGTCATGCGGCTGGAAAGGCGCGGGCAGCTTCGGCGACCAGGCGACAGGCGGTTTCGTCCCCAATCGAGATCCGGATATGCTCGGGCAGGCCGTACCCGCCGACCAGGCGAGCGATCAAACCGCGCGATTTCAGGTGGGCATCGAACGCCGCCACGCGGTCTCCTGCATGGACCAGCAGGAAGTTGCCCTTGGACGGCGTGACGGACAGGCCCTCGACCGAATTGAGTTCCTTGGTCAGCCAGTCGCGCCAGACCTCGTTGGTCACGCGGCAGTGATCGACATATGCTTGATCGGCCATGGCGGCCAGACCGGCCACCAGGGCAGGGCGGGTCACGTTGAACGGCCCGCGCACGCGATGCATGACGGCGCACACGTGCTCCGGTCCGTGCATCCAGCCGATGCGGAGCGCGCCAAGCCCATAGATCTTCGAGAAGGTCCGTGTGGTCACGACATTTTCTCTGCTGGCCGCGAGTTCAAGCGCGCCGTCGTCCTCTTCGGGCCGCAGGTATTCTGCATAGGCCGAGTCGATCACCAGCAGCGCCTGCGGTGGCAGAGCATCGGCAAGGCGCTCGAGTTCCGCGCGGCCCACCATCGTGCCGGTCGGATTGTTCGGGTTCGCAACAAAGACCAGCCGCGTTCGTGCGTTCAGTGCGCCGATCATCGCGTCAACATCCAGACACAGATCCTGTTCCGGCACCGTGACCGGCGTCGCGGACGCGCCCAGTGCGGACAGCCGGTACATCAGGAAGCCATGCGCCGAGAAAAGAACCTCGTCGCCCTCGCCCGCATAGGCCTTGCACAGCATTGCGATCAGTTCGTCCGAACCGTTACCAAGCACGATCCGTTTCGCATCCAGCCCGTGGACGCGCGCGAGCGCATCGAACAACGGGGTGTGATCTTCGGGGTAGAGGCCGAGTTCTCCCGACATCGCGCGATAAGCCTCGATCGCTTTTTCCGAAGGACCATGGGGGTTTTCATTCGCGCTCAGCTTGATCGAGCGGTTGGCACCCTCGATGGTGCTGGCCCCGCCGACATAAGGCGCGATGTCCAGAATGCCCGGGCGTGGCTGGATCGTTGGGTGAACAGTCATGGCAAGCCCCATTCTCTCGGATCGCGGCTGACTAGCGGCATTCGTTGCGGGTTTCCAGCCCCGGGTTGTGCTCGTTATCGTTCCTCTCTGCGAGAGAGGGCGGTGACCCGGCGGAGTTGGGCTGATGGGTAGTCGTCGATCAGAGTTCAAGCGCTCGGCAAACGGCCAAGCACGTCGCGAGTTTCCGACACCAGACGTTCAATGGTTTCAGCGACCGTGCCGGATTGGTTCAAGCCCACGCCCTGCCCGGACCAGAGAGACAACATATCCGGGTCATCTTTGGCAGCACCTGCCTTGCGCAAAGGCCCGGTCAACGTATTCATCAGCGGGAAATCGGGAAGCCGATCCTCGATTGGCTCCATATAGTCCATGTAGCGGTTGACGACGCCGCGTGCCGGTCGGCCCGAAAATGCGCGCGTCGGGCGGGTATCCGCGCCGTTTGCTTCAAGCAGCACCTGTTTGTGAGCCTGCGGGATTCCGGTTTCCTCTGTGGTCAGAAAGGCCGTACCAATCTGCACGCCCGCGGCACCCAGCGCCAGCGCCGCGACGATGCCACGGCCGTCGGCGATGCCGCCTGCGGCTACCACGGGCACCTCGACTGCATCCACCAACGCAGGCACCAGCGCCATCGTTCCTATCTGCGAGGGTCGGTCGTTCAGGTAGAACCCATGATGGCCTCCGGCTTCCCATCCCTGGGCGATGATCGCGTCGACGCCGCGGGATTCCTGTTCGCGGGCCTCGTCCGGTGTTGTTGCCGAGCAAAGAATCACGGCGCCTTCATCCTTCAAATCATCGACGAACCGTTGTTCCGGTAGGCCGAAGTGAAAGCTGACCACGCCGGGGCGTGTGTCCATGATCTCGGCATGCATCTCGGCGCCGTAAGGGAAGTGGGTCGGGCGGATTTCTGGCAGAGCCGCGATCCCGGCTTCGGCGTAGAGCGGCTTCAGGCGCTCGGTCACACGCTGGTTTGCTGCTTCGTCGTGAACGGGCGGTGCGTGGCAGAAGAAGTTCATGTTGACCCGGCGATTGGTGCCATCCCTCAGGGTTTGGAAAGCGGTCCGATAGCTCTCGGGCGTCATCATTGCGCAACCAAGCGAGCCGCGGCACCCGGCGTTCGCCGCGGCCGCCGCCATGGCAGGCGTAGATGCCCCGGCCATCGGGGCCTGGATGATCGGGTGATCCAGATCCAGTAGGTCCATCAACCGTCTGTCGGTCCACATGTTGCCCCCGTCTTGCACTGCTTCGGTCGTTTCAGCTTCGCCGGAACGATCTCTGCCCGCAAACGGAATCGAATCGATTTTCTTCGCAACCTTGGCTCGGGTGTATGCCGCTTCAGGGGGCGAGAATCGATTAAGGCATTGGAATAATTCATAGAATATAATTAAATATCAAAATAAAATTTAATTTGACATTTATATGTAGACTGGATATCAAAATGACAGTTAGCAACCGAACTCGGGGAAGGGCACATGACACGTACACTGATGATCCGAACGACAGTCTTCACGCTGCTTGCAGCATCGGCTTTCGCATTGCCTGCGGATGCATGGGCAAGCGTTGTGGAGCAGGTCGAGGCCGCAAGAGACTACTATTCCGAAATTTTGGCTGTGGCGGGCGTTGCTGCTGCACTCGTGGCCCTGGACACATTTGCGTGGCCTTGGCTGACAGGTCAGGATTGATCCGGAAGCGATCAGTCCGACGAGCGCCCGGCCGGCTTCGGCGCGGGCGCGCCGAGACCTGTCAAAACACGGATAGGCTCCCGCGCGCTGACGCGGGATCCGGACTGTGGCGTGATGTAGACGCGCTTCTCGGCCTCGAGCATCACGAGACCCGCGAGGCGTCGCGCGTCCAGACGTTGGCCCAAACGCTCGATCGTCGGGGCAGAGCGAATCCAGAAGCGACGATGGCTTGGCGGATGATACAGCGCCGCCGCATGCCGAACCGGCGTAAACCGCTGGGCTGAAATGGCATCTTCAAGCTGACGGTAGGAGTAAGGCCGACCGACGCTGAAGGGAGTACCTTCGCGCCGGGCCCACATGCTTGTGCGGTTCGGAACGATGAACACAACGCGCCCGCCCGGTGCCAGAACGCGCCAGATCTCGTCCAGAAGTGCGGCAGGCCGCTCGCACGTTTCCAGCCCATGGGCGACGATCAGCCGGTCGGCGAAGCCCCCCGGCAAGGGCCACAGCGTTTCCTCGACCAGTGCGCTCAGGTTCGGTCCCTCACCCGGCCATGCACAAACACCCTGTTGCGACGGCATCAGGCAGAGCGTGCGTGTCGCATCGGCCATGAACGGACGCAGGAACGGCGCGGCATACCCGAAGCCGACAACCGACTGCCCTTTGACGTTCGGCCACAGGTCCCGAAGTTGCTCGCGGATCGCGCGCTGCGCCAGCTGACCCAGTTGGGTCGAGGTGTAGAACCGCCGGAGTTCAACGACATCCAGATGCATTCTTGGCCCGCATTGCAACCGTCCGCCTGATCGGACAGGATCACACTAACCCAACACCGGAGAAATGCCCATGCCCGTCGAAATCGTCACCGTTCCATGCCGGTCGGACAACTATGCTTATCTCGTCCATGATCAGGGATCCGGCGAGACGGCTTTGATCGACGCGCCATCGGTTGATCCCATCGTTGACGCGCTGGAGGCACGCGGTTGGGGCCTGGACCAGATCTGGATCACGCATCACCACGGCGACCATACCGAAGGCGTTCCGGATCTGGTTGCGAAGTATGGCGCCAAGGTCGTCGGTCACGCCAAGGACCGGGCGCGGCTGCCTGCATTGGACAAGGAATTATCCGAGGGCGAGACCGTGACACTGGGTGAGAGCACGGCGCGGGTCATAGACGTATCCGGTCACACGATCGGGCACATTGCATTCATCATGGACGACGACAAGGCCGCGTTCACGGCGGACAGTCTGATGGCGCTGGGCTGCGGGCGCGTGTTCGAGGGCACCCACGCGATGATGTGGGAGAGCCTGTCCAAGTTCCTGGGCATGCCGGACGACATGATGATCTACTCCGGTCACAATTACGGGCAGGCGAACGGACGCTTCGCGCTGTCGATCGAGCCCGACAATCAGGCGCTGCTGGACCGGATCGAATCGATCAAGGCAGCGGACGCCGCGGGCGAGTTCATCGTGCCGGTCAGCATGGCCGAGGAGAAGGCCACTAACCCGTTCCTGCGCGCGATTGAGTTGTCGGTGAAGGCGTCGGTTGGATTGGCGGGCGCTGATGATGCCAGCACCTTTGCCGAGGTCCGTCGACGCAAGGACAGCTTCTAGGCACTGCGGTTGCGCCTCCTGAATGGCATCATTCTGGCCTTCGCGGTGCTGGCGCTGGCAGCCTGGGTGATCGTATGTGTTGCCTTGCTCGTTCAACGCTATTCGCTGATCTATCCGTTCGAAGATTGGCCGTCGGCGGAACAGGTCTCGGGCGTACCGGGTGCCAGTGTCGCGCGGATCGAGGCCGAAGCCGGCATCGAGATCCTGGCCTGGGTAGATCCACCTCGGCCGGACCGACCGGTGGTCCTGTACTTCACGGGCAACTCCGGATCGTTGCCCGCGACCGCGCCGAAACTGGCCGAGTATGCACTGGCCGGGTTCGGCATCGTAGCCATGAACTATCGCGGCGCGGGTGGCGGTGCGGGTGTTCCCGACCAGGACGACATCATCTCTGACGGCGTTCGTCTCTACGATGCGTTGCCGACACTGCTCGACAATGCGCCCTTGCCGCCCGTGATTGCTGGCGTCAGTCTGGGGGCAGCGGTCGCCGCCCAGGTCGCGGCACAAAGGTCATCGAAGGCGCTGCTTCTGGAAGCTCCGTTTTCGCGGCTGTGCGAGGCTGCGGAGTATCGCTATCCGCTGGTGCCCGCTTGCCTCATCCTGCCGGACCAGCGATGGGAAACAATCGATGTTATCGGGAGCATCAATACTCCGCTGCTGATACAGCACGGCGTCGATGACGAGATCATCCCCTTCGAGCAAGGTCGAAAGCTCTATGAAGCCGCCATTGGCCCCAAGGCATTCCATGCCTATCCGGAGGGCAATCACAACGATCTGCGCCTGTTCGGCGCAGGGATCCATGCGATCAAGTTTCTTGACGCACTGTCCTGAAACCAAGTGTCGAGACATGCCATGACCTCACTACCGCAACGCCGCCTGTTCGATTTGCCCGACGGCGTGATCTATCTGGATGGCAACTCGCTGGGTCCGCTGCCGGTGGCCGCGAAAGCCCGGGTTGCCGAAGCTGTCTCGGACCATTGGGGAAAGATGCTGATCCGGGGATGGAACGCTGCTGGCTGGATCGATCTGCCATCGCGGATCGGAGACCGGATTGCGCGGCTGATCGGGGCGGAGCCGGGCTCGGTCATGGCGTGCGATTCGACCAGCGTGAACCTGTTCAAGGTCTTGTCGGCCGCTCTGTCGCTGTCTGGTCGGCGCGTCGTGCTGTCCGACATGGGGAACTTCCCGACGGATTTGTACGTGGCTCAGGGTCTGCTCGGCGCGATGCGTTCGCCAGACGATCTGAAGATCGTGGCACCGGATACAGTCCTGGAGACCATCGATGAAACTGTTGCGGTCGTAATGCTGACCCAGGTCGATTATCGGACAGGGCGGCTGCACGACATGGCAGCGATCACGGCAAAGGCGCATGACGCCGGTGCATTGGTGATCTGGGATCTTGCCCATTCGGCAGGAGCGCTGCCGGTGGATCTGCAAGGCTGCCGTGCGGATTTCGCGGTCGGGTGCGGGTACAAGTACCTGAATGGCGGCCCGGGTGCCCCCGCATTCCTTTATGTCCGCCCCGATCACGCCGACCGCATCGCGCCCGCGTTGGGCGGATGGATGGGCCATGAAGCGCCATTTGCGTTCGACCTGGATTTCAGGCCCGCCCAAGGGGTCGACCGGATGCGTGTCGGGACGCCGCCGATCTTGTCCATGGTTGCGCTCGATGCGGCGCTGGATCTTTGGGACGATCTAGCTCTTTCCGCCATTCGGGCACAATCGATTGCCTTGGCAGATCTTTTCATAGCGGAAGTCGAACGGCAGTGCTCCGGCTTCGGGCTGGAACTCGCAACGCCGCGCGATGGAGCTTTGCGTGGCAGCCAGGTCTCGTTCCATCTGCCGGATCTGGACGGTAAGGATCGAGGTTACGCCACGATGCAGGCGCTGATTGCCGAGAATGTCATCGGGGATTTCCGCGCGCCCGATCTGCTCCGCTTCGGGTTCGCGCCGCTTTACAACACCGAAGACGAGGTTCGGGAGGCCGCCAGGCGCTTGTCGGTGATCCTGTCGGAGCGCCGCTGGGACCAGCCCCGGTTCCTGACCCGGGCCAAGGTCACCTGACTTCCAAACAATAAAACCCCCGCAACGTGCGCTGCGGGGGTTGGGTAGACAGTGCATCCGGACGACTCAGCCGAACGCGGTTCCAGGTGTCTCAGAGAAGACCTTCGCGTTGCGCTTTCTTGCGCGCCAGCTTGCGTGCCCGGCGGATCGCTTCCGCCTTTTCGCGCGCACGCTTTTCCGAAGGTTTTTCATAGGCTTGCCGCAACTTCATCTCGCGGAAAACACCTTCGCGCTGCATCTTCTTCTTGAGTGCCCGGAGCGCCTGATCAACATTGTTGTCGCGTACCAGTACCTGCACTTACGTCACCACCTTTCCGTGATTTCGAGGTTTCGAAAGAGCGCGCTATATAGGGTAAGGTATCCGAGGTGTCCAGATGGACCGGGTAGAAATGGAGACGCAAATGCGCGGACCGACCGACAGGAACATGCCGCTGACCGCCGAGCAGGTGACACTGATCGAAGCGGCCCTGCCGCATGTCGCCTTCGATGGCTGGTCGAACGACGCTCTGCGGGCCGCTGGCCAAGACACCGGCATTGACCAATACGAGGCCAAACGCCTGTTTCCGCGCGGCGGTGTCGATTTGGCACTCGGTTTCCACAAGCTGGGTGACCAAAGGCTGTCCGAGGCGCTCGCCACCAGTGATCTCGGCACCATGCGCATCCGCGATCGCATCACACACTGTGTGCGAAAGCGCATCGAGGTGATCGCCGATGAACGGGAGGCCGTTCGCCGCGCGGCTTCGCTGTTGGCGTTACCGATGTATGCCCCCGAGGGTGCGCGGGCGATGTGGCGCACGGCAGACCTGATCTGGGATGCCTGCGGCGATACCGCGGACGATTACAACTGGTACACGAAGCGTGCGATCCTCAGCGGCGTGATGTCGGCGACCGTTCTCTACTGGCTGGGCGACCAGGATCCGGAACTGCACGCGACTTGGGCGTTTCTGGACCGTCGGATCGAAGGCGTCATGCAGTTCGAAAAGACCAAGGCGCAGATCCAGAACAATCCGCTGGGACGCGCCATGATGGCCGTGCCGACCGGACTGCTAAACATGCTGAAACCGCCGCGCCGCCCCGATCAGTACCCGGGAGCCTGAATGCGGCGTCAAAGCGTTCGCGCAATGCCTGACTTGACTCGTCTGAGAGGGATCGAGGATTCAATCTTCGCAACGCCAGGAACCAGCGTAAGGCGCCCGGTCAGGAACGTCTCGAATTCCGCCAGATCCGCAGTGGCGACGCGCAACAGGTAGTCCCTGTTTCCGGTCATCAGCCAGCAATCTACGACTTCGGGGAAATCCGTCATCGCCTGCTCGAAGGTTGCGAGCGCCTGATCGACCTGTTTGTCGAGTTGGACGGATACAAAGACCGAGACACCGAAGCCCAGTTTCACCTCGTCGATCAATGCGGCATACCCGGTGAGGATCCCGCGTTCCTCGAGCAGCCTGACGCGGCGCGATACGGGCGATGGGCTGAGGCCGACCAGTTCGGAGAGTTCTTGAATGGTCAGCCGCCCGTCCTTTTGTAGCGAGCGGAGGATCCGACGATCAGTCTGATCGAGATTCAAATGAGAGTCTGGCATGTCAATTCGCGTGCTTTGCTTTCGTGGCAGATGCAGGCAAAATTTCTAATTTTCTTAACGGATTCTGCCAAATCCGTTCTTCCGCATATGCGACTCCAGTCAGACATGCCAGTGCGCTGCTGTTAGCCTCCGCGCCGCATTGCGGAGGCCGACATGACTCAAGATCACCTGAAGCACCTGAAGACGATCGAGCAGCGTCTGCTCTGGCTGTCGTGCTGGATGATTCACAATGCAAACCATCTGCGGGACAATCCCGACGGGCTGAAAGTGGGCGGGCATCAGGCCTCGTGCGCGTCGATGGTTTCAATCATGGCTGCATTGTACTTCTCGGCTTTGAAGCCGCAGGACCGGGTTGCGGTGAAGCCGCATGCCTCGCCGTTGTTCCACGCGATGCAGTATCTGATGGGCAACCAGACGCGCGAAAAGCTAGAAGCCTTTCGCGGCTTCGGCGGCGCACAAAGCTATCCCAGCCGGACGAAGGACGTGGACGATGTGGATTTCTCCACCGGTTCGGTCGGGTTGGGTGTTGCAATCACCGCCTTTGCGTCGCTCGTGCAGGATTACATCGCCGCAAAGGCTTGGGGTGAGGATCTGCCGCTCGGGCGTATGGTCGCCTTGGTCGGAGATGCCGAATTGGACGAGGGAAACATCTACGAGTGCCTGCAGGAAGGCTGGAAACACGATCTGCGCAATTGCTGGTGGATCATCGACTACAATCGCCAATCGCTCGACGGGGTGGTGCGCGAGGGCCTGTGGAAGCGGATCGAGGCGATTTTCTCGGCCTTCGACTGGGATGTCGTGCGCCTGAAATACGGCGTCCTGCAGCGGGCCGCGTTCGACGAACCGGGCGGTGCCGCGTTGCGCGACTGGATCGATCACTGCCCGAACCAGCTTTACTCGGCGCTGACCTATCAGGGTGGGGCGGCATGGCGAAAGCGCCTGATGGACGAGATCGGCGATCAGGGCAACGTCACCGCACTTCTGGAACGGCGCGGCGACGATGAGCTTGCCGCGTTGATGGAGAACCTGGGCGGTCAGTGCACCGAGACGCTGGCCGAGGCCTTTGCCGCCATCGATCATGATCGACCGACGGCGTTCCTGGCCTACACGATCAAGGGGTGGGCGACGCCGCTGGCTGGGCATAAGGACAACCATGCCGGATTGATGACCAAGGCACAGATGGCTGAGTTTCAGAACCGTATGGGCGTGGCCGAGGGGCAGGAATGGGAACCGTTGGCCGCAATCGGCGACGTCGATGGTGTTCAGCAGTTTTTGCGGCAGGTTCCGTTCTTCGCCGAGGGGACGCGCCGGTATTCTGCGGAAAAGGTACCCGCCGACATCGTTGCCCCGCCGCCCGATGAAGAGATCTCAACGCAGGCGGCCTTCGGCAAGATCCTGCACGAGATCTCGCGCAGCAAGTCCGCGATGGCGGATCGCATCGTCACCACGTCGCCTGATGTGACCGTCTCGACCAATCTGGGCGCTTGGGTCAATCAGCGTGGGCTCTTCGCCCGAAACGAGCTTTCCGATACGTTCCGGGATGAACGGGTGCCATCGGCGCAGAAATGGCGCTTCTCACCCGAGGGCCAGCATCTGGAACTCGGCATTGCCGAGATGAACCTGGTTCTGGCGCTGGGGGCGGCGGGTCTGTCGCATTCGCTGTTCGGGCAGCGCCTGTTGCCGGTGGGGACGGTCTACGATCCGTTCGTGGCGCGTGGTCTCGATGCGTTGAACTACGCCTGCTATCAGGACGCACGCTTCATCATCGCAGGTACGCCTGCGGGCGTGACGCTGGCGCCCGAGGGTGGCGCGCACCAGTCCATCGGCTCTCCGCTGATCGGGATGAGCCAGGATGGATTGGCGGCGTTCGAGCCAGCGTATTCGGACGAACTGGCCGTGATCATGGAGTGGGCGTTTGATTACCTGCAGCGCGATGGCGAAGGCGACCCGGACGAGCGCACTTGGCTGCGGGACGAAACCGGCGGGTCTGTCTATCTGCGCCTGACGACCCGGGGTTTGGAACAGCCAGCGATGCGCAGCGGAGACGCTTTCCGGCAGGGCGTTATTGACGGCGCATACTGGTGGCGCAAGCCGGGGCCGGGTTGCGATGTGGTGATCGCCTATCAGGGCTGCGTGGCGCCCGAGGCAATCGCAGCGGCGGGCATCGTCGGACAGGCGCGCCGGGATGTCGGTGTCATGGCCATCACGTCGGCTGACCGGTTGATGGCTGGGTGGACGGCCGCACAACGTGCTCGAAAGAGGGGCGATGCCTCGGCCAAGTCTCAGATCGAGCGCATGATGGACGACCTGCCTCCGCATTGCACGCTGGTGACGGTGATAGACGGGCATCCGGCGACGCTGGGCTGGTTGGGTTCGGTCGCCGGGCATCGCTCGGTGCCGCTGGGCGTCGAGCACTTTGGCCAGACGGGGCGGATCGATGATCTCTACCGGCATTTTGGGATCGACACGCAGGCCATCGTTGAAAGTGCGATGAACCTGACGGCGGGACGCGCGCTGCCGGAGGTCGTCATCCCACGGTGAGATCGCCCCGAAACACCTGTGCATCCCGGCGCCTTCGGCTATGCTGCGGCGATGTCCGACGAACGCCTCAAGCTGCCGCCGTTTCGCGCCCTGATGGCCTTCTGGGCAGCCGCAACGTCTGACCGCTTGGCAGATGCTGCGTCGGTTCTGGGCGTGACGGAATCCGCCGTCAGTCACCAACTGAAATCGCTTGAAGCAGCCTTGAACGCGAAACTGTTCGATCGCAGCTCCGGTCGTCTTGCGCTGACACCAGTCGGGCAGCGTTATCTGGCCAGAATTGAACCAGCGTTGAGGGAAATTCAGGCGGCGACCGACGCGATCCTGCCTGCGTCGGGGCGTCAGGTGGTACGGCTGACCCTTCCACCGTCTTTGGCGGCCACGTGGCTTTTGCCCATGCTTGGCCGGTTCGAGGCGGCCTTTCCCGACATCGATGTGCAACTGGTGCTTACGACTCGGATTGTCGATCTGGTTCGCGATCACGTCGATCTGGCCGTGCGCTATGGGAAGGGAGCATGGTCGGGCACGCATTCGGACTTCTTGTTTGCGGACCGTGCCACGCCGATCGCGGCACCAGGATATCTGCCGGACGGTGTCGACCTGGATGCCATACCGGTTGGGAAACGCCTGATCCTGAACCGCGCAATTCCAGCGGAATGGGAGGAATGGGCCCGTGCACGGGGATTGCCTCCGCCCGACCTCAGCGACGCGTTGGAAGTCGATTCGATCGAGCAGAGCCTGCAAATTGCCGAGACGGGCCACGGCATGGCGATGGGGCGTGCGCCATACATCGAGGCGCGGCTTGCCGCGGGAACGCTTGTCGCGCCGTTCGGAGCGGCAGGACCGACTGGGGCTGCATACTACCTCTGTCATTCGGACCGGCAGCCAATGACTGCGGTTTCGCGGCGACTGCACCGTTGGTTGCGCGAACAGGTCTCTGGGCCGGAGACAACCTCGCCTATGTCTTGAGAGAAACTCAAGTCACCCTGAAGGCTTCTCATTTGTTTGCGGGATCCGGAATGGCCACGTTGACGTCATCCGAGACGAAGCCTGCATCAGGAGAGCCGAGATGAACAAGATCACCCAAGCCGAGTTCGACACGCGCCGCGATGTTGTCGCCCCGCTGACATTCATCACGCCACAAGCCGAGAAACCGGTTATCCACAGCCAGGCGTTGACGGGCAGCGCGACCAAGTATTTCTTCGAGGTCGAGGACCATGACATTCGTGTCGCAGATCTTAGACCGCATGCCGATCGGTTCTCGTTGGACCGAGAGGGCTTTGCCCTGCGCAGTGTTCCGACCGGGGTCAGTGATCTCTATGATGATGCCGTTGTCGAGAGTGACTACTACAACGAGATCAAAGACCTCCTGAAATCCGAGCTTGGCGCTGGTGAGGTCGCGATCTTCGATGCCACACGCCGTTCAGACGACGGAACAGGCGCGGCCAACAAGGACGGCAATCGTGGGCCTGCCGGGCGCATCCACGTCGACTACACCGCGAAGAGTGGTCCGCAACGGGCGCGCGACGCGTTCGGCACCGAGGAGTACGACCGTTTCATCGCAGCGGGCGCGCGTATCGTACAGGTCAACGTGTGGCGTCCGATCTCGGGTCCTGTACAGAGGTCTCCGCTCGCACTGGCCGACGCTTCAACCGTGGCCGAGGCTGATCTGATCGCGACGGACCAGGTGTTCCCGGATCGTGTGGGCGAGATCTATCACCTCGAGCAGAACCCGGCTCAGAAGTGGTACTACGCCCCGGAAATGACCCGCGACGAGGTGCTGCTGATCAAGGGTTGGGACAGCTATGAGAGCGTTGCTCAATTCACGCCGCACACCGCGATCCGCCTGCCAGATGAAGACGGTAAGCCTGCGCGCGAGAGCATCGAGGTCCGCACCTTTGTCGTCATCGAGTAAACTCGGGACAGCCAAGTAACTTGAAGGCGGCGCGGCTTGCGCCGTCTTCTACGTTTGGCCTCAGGAGTCATGTTCGCGCGGTGGAATCAGTCTGCCGCGCATCCAGATGATCCCAACCATCGCGCCCGTCAGGACGACCAATACGATCGCATCACGCCAGCCCAGTGGATCTTCGGGCAGGCGGCCCAACGTGAACAGAACTGCCGCCGCGAACCCAAGCGCGATCGGCGTCAGCGTCTGTTCGATCACGTCGAAGAACAGGCGATAGGCCAGTTCGAATCCGGCCGATATCGCAAGCACATAGGCCATCAGATGGAGCGTTCCCGTGCAGCGAATGACGTTGCCCAGGCTCGTCTCTTCCGTGGTGCAGACATGGTCAGTCAGCACTAGCATGTAGACCTTCAGGATCAGCGCGATTGCCAGGCCGATCCCAAGGATAATCTGCAGGATCGTCCGTATCAGACGGGCTGGTCGCCCGGCTTCGTGGCGCAAGCGCGCGGTCGGCGAGGTGTCGCGCGTGTCGCTCATGCCTGGGCGTTCCGGATCGCCGTGATGACCGCATCAGTCGTCGTGATCGCGGCGACATTGGACATCGCAAAGTCGATCGAGGCGCGGTGCCAGTCGGCGTTCATGGTCGAGCAGGAATCTTCCGGCACGATCACATGGAAGCCCTTGTCGGCTGCTGTGCGCGCCGTGTGTTCGACCGACATGTTGGTCCATGCGCCCGTGTTGATTAGGGTATCGATGCCGAGGCGGTGCAGGACGGCTTCGAGGCGCGAGGTCTCCCACGCCGACATCGACTGCTTCTCGACCACCAGATCCCGCTCGGCGGGTTCGAGTCCTTTTGCTGGCTGAGCGCCCCAGGTTCCTTTGACCAGCGCATTCCCATCAGTAAGTCCTTGAAACAAAGGCGCATTTCGTCCGATTCCTGGATGGCCGGGTTCACACGTAAACCAGACATGTATGACTTGGATGCCAGCGCCGCGGCAGGCGGCGGCGAGGCGGGCGCTGTTGTGGATCACATTCTGCTGGCTTGCGTGGTCGGGCGCGCCGCTTTCAGCGAACGCGCCGCCGGGAATGATCACATCATTCTGCATGTCCTGGATGATCAACGCGGTTCGCCGCGGAACGATCTCCAGCGCCGGTTCGCCGGCGGCAGTCTGTGTCTGGGTAGGTTCCCTGCCCGACGCAGGTGTTGTGGTAACCGAATATGGTTTCGAAGCCATGAACGCCTCAACGCGGCCCTGCTTTTTCGTCGCCATCCGATAGAGCCCAGTGCAGGCGCAGAAATAAAGATCGGACCAGTCTTCGCCGCCCCAATGCAGGTTTGCGACCATCTCAGGCACATGGATCTCGCCCAGCAGGAGGCCATGGAAATCGTAGACCCAGACGCCTCCCGGAGCGGTGACATAGACGTTTCCGTCCTTGTCAGCCTTCATGCCGTCGGGCACGCCGGCCCGGCCTTCCTCTTTGATTCCACTGGCAAAAACGCGTCCGTTCACCAGATTCCCGTCCGGTGCGACGTCGAATTTTCGGATGTTCGCCTGGTCGGTATCGTTGACCCACATCCAGCGTTCGCATGGGCTGAAACACAATCCGTTTGGTTGCGTGAACATGTAACGGTCGGTGACCAGTTGCGGTTCATCGCCGGGATTGTGGTTCGGCGGAATCCGGTAGACGCCACGGAAATTTTGCTGCAACGGGCGTTCGACGCCGAAACCGGGCATCCGGCCATAGGTCGGATCTGTGAAATAGATCGAGCCATCGCGGCCGACGCATAAGTCGTTGGGAGAATTGAGTTCTTTACCCTCGAAGTGGCTCGCTAGAACCTCACGCGTGCCATCAGGCCGGAAACGGGTGACCGAGGACGTCGCGTGTTCGCAGACCAGCAGGTTCAGGTCTGCGTCATAGGTCATGCCGTTCCCTTTGTGGGAGGGGCGCATGATCTCCTCGACGCCGCCTTCGGGTGACCAGCGGCGCCGGACATCGGCTGGCATGTCCGAGAAAAGCAGATTTCTTTCAAGAGGATGCCAGATCGGCCCCTCGGTGAAAGTGAAGCCCGAGCCGAGCTGTTCTACCCGGGCGTTCGGATCGATCAGACCGGTGAAACGACTGTCCACGGCTTTGTGCGGCATGGTGCTGGACCCCCTTGCTCAGATGCAGCGCGCGCTGCTTGGCGCTGTTGTTCGGGGCATGGTGCAATGGTCATGCAAAGGTATTCCTTTGGTAGTGAAAAGGTATTCCTTTGATCGGCCATTGGTAACAACCCGGAGTCGACCCGAGCCGTTGCCTGGTTGTTCGAGGCAGCGCGCGCTCATGGCTCAGGCCGGGAACCAGTTGCGGCGGGGCAGCGTCTCGGTGATGGGACCCGGGCAAGTCATGCCGAGCCGTCCGACCACTTGACCGTGTTCGACCTTTGCGCCGCGGTCATGGACCGGTAGCAGATAGGTGAAGTTGTTGAGCAGCTTCTTGAGCTGCGCCTTCTCGTTGCGCTTGGAACCGGCATGGTTCCCCGTGACCTGCGGTTCCATGTAGTTGTTGCCCCGGACATGCTCGATGATCTGGTCATTGAAGTCATAGATCACGTCGCCGCAGATGCAGGCGAGCCCGTCGCCGGTGTCGACGATCACGTTCATCGAGCCTTCGGTGTGGGCATAAGCCGGTTCGCACCAGACGCCGGGAATGATCTCCTCGGCACCGGATATCTCGAGGTCCAGGAAGCGGATCGCCTCGGGCTCATAGATGCGCTCGACCAGATGCATGATGTCGGGCTTCGGGTATTGCGGGTACATGATGCCGGAAACCGAGAACTCCATCTCGCGCCGGTTCAGCACCACCGTGGTGTTCATCGGGAAGTGGTCGTCCTTGCCCGCGTGATCGATATGCAAGTGCGTGTGCAGGATGTAGCGGACATCACCCAACTTGACGCCGTGGCGGGCGAGTTGCTGCTCGATCATGTTGTCATGGTACTGGTAGCCGCGCATCCCGAGTGTTTCCATGATCGCATTGTCCCGGTAGCCGGTGTCCACGAGCACCGGGTATTCGCCGCCGAGTATCAGGAAACCAAAGGTCGCAACGCGACGGGTGCGGCCGCAGTTGTGGCCGAGCACAAGAAACGAGTTCTCCAGTTCGATCTCGCCGTAATCGAGCGTGTGGATGGTTAAGGCCATGATGTCCCTCCCTCAGATGCGGTAGACCCGCGCTGCGGTGTCGTTGAAGATTGCACTTTGTGTTTTGGCCGGCAGTTCAGCGGTCGCCGCCTCGAAGGCCGCGAACAGGTCTGCATAGCTGGTCCAGATCTTCTCGATCGGAAAGTTCGAACCGAACATGCAACGCTCGGCCCCGAAGATCTTGAGCGTCTCATGGATCGTCGCCGCAATGAAATCCGGATCGTTGCGGTGAATGAAGGTGCCGAAGGCGCTGAGCTTCGTGGTCACGTTCGGTTGCGCGGCCAGGGCCCTCATGCCTTTGCACCAGGCCGTCATCCCGTCCTTCGATACATCTTCCAGCATGCCGGCGTGCTGAAGGACGAAGGTCACGTCCGGACAGGCTGCGGCCAATTCGGCGGCACCCGCCATCTGAGGCGCAAACACCTGCAGATCGAAGGCCCAGCCATGGTCCGCCAAATGCGCGATGTTTCGTTGGACCGTCGGGTCCGTGCACAGGTTGGCGTGCTTGGCAAAGCGATAGAGCGGATTTTCGTGCCAATGAAACTGCTGGCGGATTCCGCGCAGCAGCGCGTACTGGGCCAGCTTGTCGAGTTGCGGCCGCACATCCGGCACGGTGAAGTCGGCATAGGCGACGATGCCGTGCGGCCAGCCGGTCTGATCCGCGATGGACTGGATCCAGGCGGCCTCGTCGGCGGCCCAGTTCGGTGCCCAGTTGGCTTGAACGTAGACGGATTTCTCGATGCCGGTGCCTTCGAGATCCGAGCGAAATTCGTCGATCAGGTAATCGCGCTTGATCGGCGCATAGGGCCCGAAGATCCGCGGTTGTTCCGGGCCGAGCAACCAGGGCAGGTCCTTCTGCCGCCAGATATGGTGATGCGCGTCGATCATGCGGCGTCCGCCATGGCGAGGAGATGATCGCTGATTGCCTCGGTCGTTGCACCGTCACCGAGGTGGTCGAGCATCGGCGCTATAGCCTGTATCGCCTGCGTCTCGGGCGTGCCATCGGTAGCGAGCGGGCTGAGCCAGTCGAGCCGCCAGGCGAGGCGGGACAGGCGCTGGGTGGCCGCAACAAGCGTGTTCGGCTCACCGCGTTCCAGTCCATCTGACAGGACGACCACTGCCGCACCGCGCGCAAATCCGGCATAGCGGGGCACGGCGAGGAAAGCCGTCAGCGCTTCTCCGATCCTCGTCCCGCCATCAATGTCGGCGATCAGGGCCGCGGCGCGGTCGAGCGCGCGGGTCCGGTTGCGCTGGCGCAGTGCAGGTGTGATGCGGGTGAGCCGGGTGCCGAGGGTGAAGACTTCGAGCCGGTCGGCAGCCTGCGCGAGCGTGTGGGCTAGGGCGAGGGCGCTGTCCGATCGATCTTTCATCGAACCCGAGATATCGATCAGCAGGACGATCCTGCGTTGCCGTGTTTGGCGCCGCCGCTTGGGAAGCGTCAGAATTTCGCCATCCCGGCGTGCCGCATCGCGCAATGTGCGGCGCAAGTCCGGCAGGCGCCCGGTGCGATCCTGTTTCAAACGGCGGGAGCGCCGGCGCGGCAATTGCGATGGAGCGAGGCGGCGTAACCGCGTCAGAGCCTGCTCCGGACTGTCGATCACCGGCCGATGAGCAAGTCGCTCCGTCGCCGTTGCCTCTTCGCCCGGATCGCCGTCGTCTGGCGTATCGGGCATCTCGGTTGTCTCGCCCGTAGGCTCGTATGCGGCGACTTCTTCGTCATCGCCGGGCATCGCCTGTGGCAGGGCGGCCCCCAGGAAATGCGCGTTGAAGAGGGCGTCAAAGTTGCCAAAGCGGTCCGGCGGGATCGCAAACAACGCCCGGGCGGCGCGGCGGATATCGTCGATCCCGGTGGGGCCGAGGAGGCCGGTTGCCTCGACAAAGCCGATGGTTTGGTCCGGCGCTGCGGCAAATCCGTTGGCGCGCAGGAGCGGTGCGAAGGAAACGAGCAGTTGGGTCGGCGCAGGTAGCGTCATGCGGCCTCTCCCGGCAGAATCTCGTCGAGGCGTGGCGCCATATAGGTGATGTCGTCCTGATCCTTCAGCGCCGTGCCGATGGCGCGCCGGAAGGCGTCTGGCCAGGGCGCGCCTTGGCCGTTCAGCAGCGTCGCCGCCTCGGCCCATTCGACGGTTTCCGCAACGCCCGGCGGTTTGGTGAGCGGCTCGGCACGGATCAGGTTGACCGACGCAACGACGGCGTCTGCGGTGGCCTGCGCGACCGAGGATGCGCGGGTCATCACGATGCGTGCTTCCAGCTCGGGTGAGGGGTAGTCTATCCAGTGATAGACACAGCGGCGGCGGAGTGCCTCGTGCAGGTCGCGGGTACGGTTCGAGGTGAGCACGACGACCGGATGGGTGCGGGCGCGGACCGTGCCGGTTTCGGGGATCGAGATCGTGAAGTCCGACAGAAACTCGAGCAGGAACGCCTCGAATTCATGGTCCGAGCGATCGACCTCGTCGATCAGAAGCAGCGTGCCCTGCGGATCGCGCAGCGATTCCAGAAGTGGGCGCGCCATCAGGTAATCGTCGGCGTAAATGTTGATGAACTGATCGCCCGCCTGTCGGATTGCGAGCATCTGGCGCGGATAGTTCCATTCGTATAGCGATGCGGCGGCGTCGATGCCCTCGTAGCATTGCAGCCGGATAACCTGGCGAGCAAGGACGGCGCCGAGCGCTTTGGCGGCCTCGGTCTTGCCGACGCCGGGCGCACCTTCGAGCAGCAGCGGTTTGCCGAGCGCCAGTGCGAGATAGGCCGCCGTGGCAAGATCCGGGCTGGCCAGGTACTGCGCCGTCGTCAGCGCTTTTTGCAGCGCATCGGGTGAGGAGATCCCAGCTATCGTTGGGGAAATTGGCACTACCGTTGCACCGGCGGTCGGACACCGCCATTGGCGCGGATGCCGCGCAGCACTTTTTCCGGCGTGATCGGCAGGTTGTCGCAACGCACGCCGACCGCGTTGTAGACCGCGTTGGCGACCGCCGGGATAACCGGGTTCGCGCACATCTCGCCTGGTCCCTTGCCGCCATAGGGCGCGTCGGGAGCTGGGCGTTCGAGGATCGAGATATGGTGCGGGACCGCGTCGCCGGGGCCGGGCTGGAGGTAATGATTGAAGTCTTCCGGCCCGTGGGAGCGGTCGGGATAATAGGGTTCGGTCGTCTCGTAGAGCGCATGCGAGACGCCCATCCAGGCACCGCCGATCAGCTGCTGTTCGACCAGTTTCGGATTCAACGCGCGTCCGACCTCGTAGGCTGAATTGATGTGCGTGACTTCGACCTCACCGGTTTCATCGTCGACGATGAGATCTACGATCAGGGCTGCGTGGGCAAAGCACGAAACGGGGGTCATTTCTCCGGTTTCGGGATCAACGTCGGACATCGGAACCAGGAAGATCCCGCGCCCGGCGAGCGTGCGGCCCTGTCGGAACTGTGCGGCCTGCGCGGTTTCCTCGACGGTGATCGTGCGTGATGGCGCGCCACGGACGTGGATGTTGCCACGCCCATCTGTGACGAGGTCCGAGGCATTGACTTCGAGCTCTTCAGCGGCGGCCTCCAGCAGCTGGGCGCGCGCCGCGGCGGCGGCCCGGATCACCGCGTTTCCCATTCGGTGGGTTCCGCGCGAGGCGAACGACCCCATGTCGTGCGGACCGGTGTCGCTGTCGGCGGTGTCGACATAGACGTCCTCGATCGGGACGCCGAGGGCTTCGGCGGCGATCTGGCGGGTCACGGACTTCATGCCCTGGCCGAGGTCAATGGCCGAGAGTGCCACCTTGAATTTACCGTCCGGTGTCGAGTGGACCAGTGCCTGCGAAGGGTCGCCGCCCAGGTTCATTCCGATCGGATAGTTGATGCAGGCAAAGCCGCGTCCTGAATGCAAGGTCATCGCCGCCCCCTCGGTCCAGAGATGAAGCGCGAGACGCCTGGTCGGCGCGGCGCGCGTGGCGCTTGGTCCTGTGATCCGGCAGGTGCGCTTGGCGGTGTCGTAGATACCGTTGGCGCGGGTTGAGGCGATGGCGTCGTTGGTGATGGCGGTGTTGGCGGCGCCGCAGAGACGGGTGGCGAGGCAGCAGGTGCGCCGCGTGCTGCCGGCGGCAGGCTGGGTCCTGCATTGGGGTATGGAACCGGCGCGCCAACCGGCGGCGTTGGCGTTTGCGGTGGCGTGAAGGATGGCGCTGCGGGCGGCGTTGGTGCAGTTGCACGGGTTCCGTAACTGGGCGCACCCGCAGGCGGGCCGTCCGAGACCTTGAAGCCTAGTCGTTCCGCTTCGATCACCATGTCATCGCGTTGCGGTGCATTGCCCGTCGCAGGGTGCTCGTTCGCGGTTCCGGCCGCGATCCGATCACGTTGGGTGGCTCCGGCAAAGGGCTCTGTATCGATCCAGTTCCGGCGGCGCTCACCGATTTGTCCGGCATGATCGATCACCGTTTCGGGGATCTCTGCGCGCCAGCCCGCGCCGCCTCCGACCCGTGACGATTGCGCCATCGCGTCTGGCGACAGTGCCCAGCCGGACTTTTGGGCAACGACCTGGCAGCTTTCGATCAACGCGCAGTTCTTGGCCGTGCGCCGGTGAGCTTTCATGTCGCCGTCGCGGTAGGCGGTGAGAATGCGAAGCTCGATCGGATCCATGCCGACTGCCTCGGCCACGCGGTCCATCTGGCATTCGATCGAGAAGTCGACGCCGGTGATGCCGAAGCCGCGCATGGCCGTCGACGGTGTGCGGTTTGTATAGACGCAGTACGTGTTCGACGCGACATTCGGGATCGTGTACGGGCCCGGCAGGTGGCCGGTGCACTTCTGGACGCCGTATGATGTGAGCCGCGTGTAGGCGCCGGCGTCGAAGAAGCCTGTGAACTCCCTCGCGATGATCCGCCCGTCCCGCATCACGCCGTCCTTGATACGCCAGCGTTCGCCGCTGCGGGGCGCGCCGACCTGCATCTCTTCAGCGCGATCCCATTGGTACTTGACCGGGTGTCCGGTCAGCATCGCCCCGAGGATCGCGAGCGGTTCGTGATGGCTGTCGACCTTTCCGCCGAAGCCGCCACCGACCGTGCCGCCGAGGAAGTGTAGCCGGGAAGAGGGCAGGGCGGTTTGTTTCGCCGACACGGCGACCGAGAAGAACAACGCCTGCGTGGACGTGTAGCAGACGAACCGGTCGTTGGTTTCGGGTGAGGCGATTGCGCCGCAGGTCTCGATCGGAGCCTGCTCTATCGGCGACATCTGGTATTCGCCTTCGACGATGTGATCGGCTTGAGCAAAGGCAGCCTCGGTATCGCCGAAGCGAAGCTTTTGGTGATCGTAGCGGTCATGATAGTCGAACGTATTGTTCGGGTAGGTCGTGTTGACGATTGGAGCACCGGGCTTCAGAGCTTCCTCGACGTCCAGGACGTGCGGCAGCTCTTCCCAGTCGACCTTGACTTGTGCGACCGCGTCGCGCGCTGCGGCTTCGGATGTTGCAACTACGGCGAGGATTGGCTCGCCCCGGTATCCGGTCTTTTCAGGCGTTAGAAGTGGCTCATCGTCCCGCCCGAAATTCAACAAGGCCAGAAGTGTGTTCAGGTTCTGCGGCACGTCCGAGGGCCGGATGATCCGCACAACGCCCGGGACGCGTTCGGCAGCAGATGCGTCGACCGAGCGAACGCGGGCATGGTGATAGGGCGCGCGCACGCAGCGCAGGTGCAGCAGGCCATCGAAGAGGTGGTCGTCGTAATAGGGCGAGCGGCCAGTGACATGGCCGAGGATGTCCTGCCGGATATGTGGTTTGCCGATCTCGGCGAGGTTGTCGTCGCGTTCGTCCGCGAACAGGTCTTTGCGAAATTCCACTGGCATCAGGCGGTCCTCCCGGTCGCGTGGCGCGGCGCGCGAGCAGCCGTCAGGATCGCTTCGACGATCGGCTCATAGCCGGTGCAGCGGCAAAGATTGCCCGAGATCGCCTCGATCACTTCATCCCGCGTCGGACTTGGATTGCGGTCGAGCAGGGCCTTCGCCACCATCAGCATGCCGGGCGTGCAGTATCCGCATTGCGCCGCGAAGCCCTCCATGAAGGCGGTTTGGAGCGGGTGGAGGTCCGGGCCGTTGGCGAGCCCGGCCGTTGTCTCGATTTCGCGTCCCTGAGCCGCCTCGGCAAGGATGAGGCAGGACAGGTGAGGTTCGCCATCGATCAGAACCGTGCAGGTGCCGCAGGTTCCCTGCCCGCATCCGAACTTCGGCGTCAGGTCGCCGAGGTTTCGACGCAGCAGATCCAGCAGGTTCTGCCCGGGATCGGTGAAGGCCGCGGCTTCGGTGCCATTCAGAGTGAAGGTGACGGGGATCTTCATCGCGCGTCCTCTCCGAGCAGCAAGCGACGCAGATGAACCGGAGCGACCTCGCGGCGATACCAGGACGAGGCCAGCGCGTCGTCCGGTGGCGTGAGCCCTTCGGTTGCTGCGGCAAGCGCGGGTTGAATTCCTGTCGCGTCGAGGGAAGCGCCTTCGAGTGCACGCTCGACAGCCGGGACGCGGACCGGGTCCGGGCCCATTGCAGCGTAGGCAACGCGCACGTCCGAGAGTCGTCCCGCTGATCGGTGCAGGTGGGCGGCCATCGACATGACCGAGATGCCCTTCGGTTTGACGCGGGAGACCTTGCGGAAGCGGAACGCATCGCCCGAAGGCCGCTGGATCGAAATTGAACGGATCAACCCTTTCCGATCCGACAGGTAGGTTGCGAGCGGCAGGGTGCTTCCATCAGCCAGCGCGAGCTGTCCGTCCAGGGCCAGCAGTGCGACGGCGAGGTCCCCGTAAGGATGCGGCGCACATATGTTTCCACCGACGGTCGCCATGTTGCGGATGGCAGGCCCGCCGACAGCACGAGCGGCAGGGGCAAGGAAGCTCAGGTCCCGGCTCGCCATGATCTGCGCCATCGTAACGCCGGCGCCGAGTTGCACCCGGTCGCCGTGTGTCTGAACGTCGTTCAATGCCTCGCGCGTGCGCACGATCCGGTCAAACCGTTGGTCGCCATAGTTCACGGCGCGCATCACCAGCGTGCCGCCGTTCAGGAAGCGCGTGCGATCACCCATGGACTGCGCCGCTTCGGCCAGAGTGTCGGTGGTGACGACGTCAAGCATGGCCAAGCCCCATATGCGTGCGCACGGCCTCGAACCCGGCAGCGTAAATGTCACTCCCCACCATTTCAGCGAGGCCCTGCGATTGCCCAGCAGGAGTATCGAAGCGGCTTTCCCATTCCCAGAACGTCGAATCGGTATCGGTCACGGGGGTGAGCCGAACATGTGCGACGTAGTTGAACAGCGGCACCGGCGTGTCGAGCAAGCAGTACGAGAAGCTCATCTCCAGATCCGATAGGGTCAGCAATTGCTCCCGCAGGTTTTCGCCACCGGCGAGCCGGAAGTTGCGCACGCAGCCGACGCGGTCCGACGGCTGACCACGCTCGACATGGCTCTCGGCGACGGCAGGGTGCCAACGATCATGGCCGTTGAAGTCGCGGATCACATCCCAGACGGCCTCGACCGGCGCGTCCAGAACGATGCTTCGCAAGACCTTGACCATAACCGCTGACGTCCCCCGTTTATTCGCTTATTTGAACTTCATCGCGCCGGGGTCGAACGTCGTGACCTGGGCATACATAAGGCCATCGCGCGTCACATAGGCGTCCGCGCCCTTGTAGGGTTCCGCAAGCCAATCCGCTTCGACCCGCCAGGACACGTTCACTGTGTCACCCACTGTCTTGACCTTTTCGGCAATGAACGTCGCACCCTTGAAGCCGCCTTCTTCGCGGGTCTTGCAGAAGCCTACGAAGACATCTCCGACCGCCTGGCGGCCTTCGACCCATGCGCCGTTCGGCAGGATGATCAGCACCTCTTCGGGGTACTGCGCCATCAACCTGTTCCAGTCGCAGGCGTTGAGCGCGTCGATATGCTCGAACGTCGTCATTTCAGCGTTGGGCTGCGGGTTAAGCGGCGGCAGATCCGCCGCGATGGCGGCGCCGGCCAGGGCCATGCCTGCCAGTATTGTTGCGATCAGTTTCATCATGTCCTCCTGGTATGAGGCGGTTCAGCCGCCGAAGTGACGCTTCAGGGCATCGAACCCCGCCTGGAACACGTCGGTCCCGATTCCGTTGACCAACCCATCTTCCTCGGACGGATCGCAGGAGAACTCTGCCGTCCATTCGATGAAGGTCCGGTCGCCCTCGGTCACGGGCGTCAGGCGGAGCGTGGCGATGTAATCCTCGCGCGGCATCGGACTCTCGAGGATCGAGTAGGTGCAGAACATATCGTAGTCGCTGAGGCCGAGCAGTTGCTCGCGGATGTTGTCGCCGTTCTGCAGATTGAAATTCCTGATGCAGCCGACCTTATCCGCAGGTAGTGCGTCCTCGATCCGGCTGTCGCGGATCAGCGGATGCCAACGCGGCAGACCGTTGAAGTCGCGCACCCGTTCCCAGACGCGTGCCGCCGGGGCGCCGATCACCGACGAGACGTAGACGCGCGCCATTTATTTACCGTCCTTCTTGTCGGCGTCTTCCTGGGCCTTCTTCGCCTGGGCGAGCTTATTGCTTTCGTTGGCGGCACGGGCCATGTCGTTGGCGTCGCGGAACACGCCGGACTGGGCGATGTTCGAGCCGTCGATCCCGATGTCGTTCATCAGGCTGTCGATCATTGGTGCCTGTACGCGGTAGCGAAGTGCCGAGTTGATCACCTCGTCGGTCGGGCTGCCGCCGGGGCCGACCCCGGCGCCACCGCCACTTGGGCGACCATCTCCGTCGGCCCATTGCATGCCGGTGGTCCCGGACCCGCCAAGCTGCATGATCTTGATCTCCTGGATCTTCTCGAGCGGTTTGACCTGGGCCGCGATGATGCCTTCCAGCCGCTGTAGCATGTTGCGCTTGAAGAGCGAGGCGCGCGCCTCGTTTGTCAGGATGTTTTCGGCTTCGTTGATGAGCTTCTGAGCCTCGGCCTGTACTGCGCTGCGGATGCGATCGGCTTCGGCGGCGAGACGGGATTCCTCGGCCTCCTTCTCGGCCTTGACCACATCCACGGATTTCTCGCGGTTGGCGGCTTCCAAGGCCGAGGCCGTATCGATCTTGGCCGCCATTTCTGCCGCTGTCGCGCGCGCCTCGTCTGCCTTGATGGCTGCGGCGGACTCTTCCAGCGACTTTTCGGCGAGCGCGATGGCCTTTTCCATTGCCGCTTCCTCGACCTTCTTTTCGCGGTCGATCTCGAGCTTGCGCCGTTCTGTCTGTTGTTCGATCCGGACGTCGTCGAGACCCCGCTCCGCGGCCACGCGCGCGCGTTCGCTCGCGTCCTGGCTGGCGATCTCGACTTCACGGAGCGCCTGGGTGCGTTCCACTTCTAGCTTCTCGAGGACCTTGCGGCGAGCGATCTGGGCGGCTTCGATGGACTTCTCCTTGGCGATCTCGGCCGCGCGGGTCTTGGCTTCTTCCTCGATACGGGCGGCGTTGATCATCTCTTGTGCGGCAATGTTCGCGGCGTCTACGGCACGATTACGGGCGATCTCGCGTTCCCGCATGTCCTGTTCATAGGCAATGCGTTCGGCAGCGAGATTCTTCTCCTTGGCGATGCGTGCGGCTTCAACCGCTTCGCCCTTGGCCTGCTCGCGAGACTCGACGCCTTCCTCGGTCTCGAGCCGTTCCAGCGCGATCATCTTGTCCTGAAGGATGCGGGCTCTCTCGCCGGCTTCGCGGGCTGCGATCTCGGCCTCGTTCAGGGCGCGGTTCTGTTCGATCTCGCGCTTGCGGGTTTCCTCGGTCGAGGTGATCCGCGTCTCCGCGACGGCCTTTTCCTGCGCGATCCTGAGTTTTTCCGCGGCTTCGCGCGCTGCAATCTCGGCTTCTTCCACAGCCAGGTCGCGGGCCACCGCGCGTTCGCGCTCGTCCTGCTCAAAGGCAATGCGTTCCGCGGTTAGGGATTTGTCCTGAGCGATGCGGGCCTTCTCGACATCCTCGCGGGCGCTGATCTCAGCCTCGTCGATTGCCTGGTTCTGGGCGATCTCCAGAGAACGGGTTTCACGCACGGAACTGATCCGCGTCGAGGCGACGGCCTTTTCTTGCAGGATGCGGAGCTTCTCGGCAGCTTCTCGTGCGGCAATCTCGGCTTCCTGGACGCTGAGATCACGCGCGACCTCGCGCTCGCGGGTCTGCTGTTCGAACTCGATCCGAGCTTCCGTGACGGCGCGTTCCTGAGCTATCCGGGCTTTCTCGGTCGCCTCGCGCGCCGTGATGCCCGCAGCGTCGATCGTCTTCTGTCGATCGATCTCCTCGGACTGGGTCGTGCGATCCCGCGCGATGCGCGCCTGTTCGACGGCTTGTTCTTGCGCGATGCGGGCCTTCTCGACGGCCTCGCGTGCGGCGATCTCGGCGGCGTCGGTTTCCCGTTGGGTGCGTATACGTTCTTCGGTGACGGCCTTCTCCTGGGAAATCCGGGCTTTTTCGACGCTCTCGCGTGTCGAGATTTCCGCCTCGTCGACAACGCGCTGGCGCTCGATTTCGCGCTGGCGGATCTCGCGTTCCGACGCAATGCGAGCTTCCGAGATCTGGCGTTCGTTCTCGATCCGCGCGGTCTCGATGGCTTCGCGGGACAGCAACGTTGCCTGCTCGGCTTCCTTCTCACGTTCCGAGCGTTCGCGGGCCAGTTGAGCCCGCTGCTGGGCGCGGCGGAACTCGATCTCGCGTTCCTGTTCCAGCCGGGCCTCTTCGGACTCGCGTTCGATATCGAGCGACTCTTTTTCGGCCTGCAGGTTGCGCGCGCGGATCTGGATCATCGCGTCCTGTGCGATGTCGTTGCGTAGCTTGCGGCGGGTCTCGATCGCCTCGATCACGCTGGTCAGACCCTCGGCGTCGAACCGGTTCGAGGGGTTGAAGAAATCGATGTCCGTCTGATCCAGATCGGTGACGGCAACGGCTTCCAGTTCCAGCCCGTTGGTGTCCAAACCTTCCTGCGCCATCTCGCGGACGCGGGCGACATAGGCGTTGCGGTCTTCATGCACCTCCTCCAGCGTCATCTGGCTGGCCACCGTGCGGAGCGCTGAAATAAACTTGCCTGAGAGCAGCGAGTGAATGCGTTCCGGTTCCAACGTGCGCCGTCCCAGCGTCGATGCGGCCAAAGACACGGCGTCGCGCGATTGGTTCACGCGGACATAGAACTCGGCATCGACATCGATGCGCATTCGGTCGCGTGTGATCAGGGCTTCGTCCTTCTCGCGCGTCACGGCGAGTTGCATCGAGTTCATGTTGACCGGTGTTATGTCGTGGATGATCGGCCAGACGAAGGCGCCACCATTGATCACCACTTTCTCGCCGAGGAACCCGGTGCGCACGAAGGCGACCTCCTTGGTCGAGCGGCGGTAGAGCCAGTGCATCACCCAATAGAGGATGAAAATG
Source organism: Paracoccaceae bacterium (assembly GCA_050043005.1). Lineage (GTDB taxonomy): Bacteria > Pseudomonadota > Alphaproteobacteria > Rhodobacterales > Rhodobacteraceae > Thermohalobaculum. The sequence continues at coordinate 30,539 of JBHJIZ010000026.1, read as the reverse complement.
ACAATGACGGCTGCGATCAGCCAGAGGATCAGTTGTCCGATGAGTTGTCCGGTCATATCCCTCTCCCTCAGCGTCCGATCTGTTTGAACTTGCGCGTCTGTTCGGTCAGCGCGACTTCGGTCGGCAGGCGTTCCATGGACGAAGCACCATAGAAGCCGTGGCAGTTCTTGGTGTTCTTCAAGACGAACTCGGCGTCATCCGGCATGGCGACGGGTCCGCCATGAACCAACACGATGGCATCCGGGTTCACGGTAAGTGCTGCGCCCGCCCAAGCGTCGACGCATTCCGGGCATTGGTCGAGCTTGAGCGCTGTGTCCGCGCCGATGCTGCCCCCGGTTGTCAGACCCAGATGGCAGACGATGATGTCAGCACCTGCTTTGGCCATTGCCGTGGCGCTGTCCTCGTCGAAAACGTACGGCGTCGTCAGCATGTCCTTTTGGTAAGCCATGGCGACCACGTCGATTTCGTGCTGGTAGCCCATCCCCGTCTCTTCCAGGTTCGCCCGGAAACTGCCGTCGATCAGTCCGACGGTCGGGAAGTTCTGGATGCCGGAGAAGCCTGCGGCTTTGATCTCGTCGAGGAAGCGATCCATCAGCCGGAACGGGTCCGAGGCGCAAACGCCCGCGAGGACTGGCGTATTCTTGACGACGGGAAGAACCTCGCCCGCCATCTCCATCACCACGGCGTTCGCGTCGCCGTAGGGCATCAACCCGGCGAGCGATCCCCGCCCGGCCATGCGGTAGCGACCCGAGTTGTAGATGACGATCAGGTCGATGCCGCCTGCTTCCTCGCATTTTGCAGACAAGCCCGTGCCTGCGCCACCACCGATGATCGGCTCGCCCCGGTCGCGCATGGCGCGGAACTTGGTCATGAGATCAGAGCGGTCGAACATAGAGGTATCCTGTCGTTGGCAGCGGAGTATGAGCGAAGTGGGCCGCGACCGGTCTGGAGGACGCATTCGCGTAGTGTGATTGGCGGCGTTCGCCAAAGCCTCCGCGCCGGATCTGCTTTTCACGGAGTCGCTCTTGCACCCCTCGGGAAGAAATCGGGCGCGGCCCGGCTGCGCCGCACTGAGTCAGTTGCGAGTTTGAACACAAGGATGTCACGCTCCACCTCCCGCTGCGCGGCGGGGCGCAGAGCCGTGCAGACTGCGAAACGTCTGGACGACCAGCTTTGAGAACTCCGGATCGTTGATATTGTGTGGCGTCCGGATCAGTTGCCGGTTCGATGTCTCGCGCACCGTTTGCGTCAGGGCTTTGAACAGCGCCGCGTTGGCCTCTGGGTCATGGAAGGGCTGACCGGGTGCATCGAGCGCACTGACCCCGCCTTCCGGCAGGAAGAAGCGCACGGGTCCTGTCATCTGGTTCAGCTTTTCACCGATCCAGATCCCCATCCGTGTGTTTTCCTCCGGCGTGGTCCGCATCAGCGTGATCTGCGGATTGTGGTGATAGAGGTTCCGGCCACGGTACTGCTCTGGCACAGTCTCGGGCGCGTTGAAGTTCACCATGTCGAGCGCGCCACAGGCGCCGATATAGGGCAGGCCAGCCCGGATCGATGCGCCAAACCGATCTTCGTCTGCGGCGAAGACACCGCCCGCGATCATGTCGCAGATCTCGGTGGTCGTGAGATCCAGCACACCGGTCAGCATGCCGGAGTCCAGCAGCTTTTCCATCGCCCGCCCGCCTGTGCCGGTGGCGTGGAAGACCAGACAGTCATGATCGGCTTCGAGCATGGCCGAGACCTGCTGCACGCAAGGTGTGGTGACGCCGAACATGGTGATGCCAATTGCGGGTTTTTCTGGTGCGGCAGGTTTGGCGCTTTGGCGCGCCTTGCCCATTCCGGCCAATGCGTTCGCGCCGTTCGCCAGAACCTCGCGGGTGATCGAATTCAGGCCCTGCACATCGGCGACCGAATGCAGCATCAGCATGTCGGACGGGCCGACATAGTGCCCGACATTGCCCGACGCGATGGTCGAGATCATGACTTTCGGCACACCGACAGGCAGCAGACGCATGGCCGGAGAGACGAGTGCCGTGCCGCCAGAGCCGCCTGCTGATATGACCCCGGACACGTCCGTTTGCGCCGCCATCCAGCGTTCAAACGCCAGCGTCATGCCTGCAACCGCCGAGCCCCGGTCGCTGGTGAAGACGCCAGCGGCACCGCGCGGATGGAACGCGGCGACGGCGTTCGGCGGGATCTCGGCGCCAGAGGGTTTGCCCGACGTCGACAGGTCGACCATCTGCACAGACACGCCCTGCACCTTCAGGATGTCCCGGATGAATCGCAGTTCGTCACCCTTTGTGTCGAGCGTGCCTGCAACCAGAACGCGGCCTGCGCCGTTCGACGCGCGGGCGCTGAGCGGTTTGATCGGCGACGTGGACGATGTCGGTGCTTCGGTCACAGTGCGGGCCGACCCCTCGATCACGCGGACCGGGACAGGCCGGGACCAGCGGGTCGGTGGCGGCGGGTGCGAGACGTAGACCTTGACCGGGCCTTTGGCGGGCTGGGTGTTTGGCGGTGCGGCGGGCGCATGCGCGGGTTCCGGCGTCTCGTCATGCGCGTGACGTCCGACGCCCAGCAGAGCCTGCTGAAGATCGCGGTCTCCGGCCAGAAGACCTGAGTCCATGACCCGGTTGATCCGGCCGTTCACCATGATCGCGACTTGTTCGGCCACGGCGCAGGCAACGCCGATGTTCTGCTCGATCACCAGGACGTCGACATCGCCTTCCTCGCCGAGGCGGATCAGCATGTCCTCGACCTGTTGGACAATAACCGGGGCCAGCCCCTCGGTTGGCTCGTCCATCACGAGAAGGCGTGGGTTCAGCAGAAGCGCGCGGGAAATCGCTAGCATCTGCTGTTCGCCGCCGGAAAGCTGTGCGCCACCGTTCTGTCGCCGTTCGGCAAGGCGCGGGAAGGTTCCGTAGATACGCTCGATGGTCCAGGCGCCACCGCGCTTCTCGACCAGCTTCAGGTGCTCGTCGACGGTCAGTGACCGCCAGAGGCGCCGACCTTGTGGGACATAGCCGACACCCATACGCGCGATCTCGGCCGGGTTGCGCCCGTTCAGGATCTGACCGTCCATGGTGATCGTGCCAGAAGCGACAGGTTCGAGCCCCATGATTGTCTTGCAGAGGGTCGTCTTGCCCATGCCGTTGCGGCCAACGACGGACAGCACGCCGTGGTCCAGCGACAGGTTCACACCCTGCAAAGCATGGCTTTGTCCGTAGTAGACGTTGAGGTCACGGATCTGGAGGTTCGCGGGACTAACCATGGCCATGGCTCCCGTCCCCGAGGTACAGTGCCTGGACCTCCTCGTCCTCCTCGATCTCTGCGGGCTTGCCTTCCTTGAAGATCCGCCCGTTGTGCATCATCGTCACGCTTTCGGCGACGCGCAGGGCGACGTCCATGTCGTGCTCGATGATGATGAAGCCCATGTGCCCGGGCAGGCCCATCAGGATCTCGATCAACTCGGCGCGCTCGGTGGGTGACAAGCCTGCCGCCGGTTCATCGAACAGAATGAAACGGGGAGCCCCCGCCAGGGCCATAGCGATTTCGAGCTGACGCTGCTGGCCATAGGCAAGCGCTGCAACGACGGTGTCCTTGACGTCGTCCAGATGGACCACACGCACAAGGTTCTCGGCAGCGGACATCAGTGCATCATCCCGCCTCGGCCGCAGGAAAGAGAACCGTGAGCGCGAGACCCCGACCGATGCCAGATAGATGTTGTCGACCACGCTCAGGCCGGTGAACAAAAGCGAGATTTGATAGGTTCTGCGCAGGCCCCGCCGGATCCGCTCATGTGCCGGGAAGGCCGTGATGTCCTCGCCGAAAAAGCGGATGTTTCCGGTGGTCGAAGGGAAGTCTCCGGTGACGCAGTTGAAGAGCGTCGTTTTGCCCGCACCGTTGGAGCCAAGCACCGCCCGGCGTTCGCCGGGGCGGACGGTCAGGTTGATATCCTCCATCGCCGCAAGGGCGCCAAAGAACTTCGACACCCCGCGCAGTTCTAGCGCGTTTGCGGTACCCGTGGCGCCCAGCCGTTCAGAGATCGAGGTGGGCGCGTTCATGGTGCGTCACCTCCCCGGTCCAGTAACGGATCACGATTGCGCGCGGCGCGCAGCTTTTCCCACAGGCCGAGGATGCCGTCCGGCGACCAGAAAACGATGACCAGGAAGCCGAGCCCGATCAGTAACTGGAAGCGGTCTCCGGCGAGGCCAACGGCGATCAGCGCGTCGATGGCGAAGGTCTCGAGGATCACGAACACAAACGCACCGATGAACGGGCCGATTGGATGGCGCAGGCCACCGATGACGGCGATGATCAGAACATCGATGACCGGGCCTATGCCGGCTGTGCCGGGCGAGATCTGAGCCAGATTCCAGGTCTGCAGGATGCCGCCTATCCCGGCCAGAATGGCAGCGAAAGAGTAGGCCGCGACCCGGTGGCCGATGACATTATAGCCCAGCGCCGCCATGCGGCGGGGATTGTCCCGCACACCTTGAAGCGCAAGCCCGAATGGAGCGCGTGAGAGGTACAAGACGACGAGAAAGCAGACGACCGCCCAGAACAGCGTGAGGTAGTAGAAGGGCACCGCCTGTTGCCAATCGACTCCGAAAAGCTTGGGCGGCAGGACGCCGTTGAAGCCGGAGAAGCCGTTGAAGATCACGTAGTTCTGACGGGTGAAGTAGAAGAACGCCGCCGCGATGGCGAGCGTGATCATGATGGTATAGATGCCCTCGGTCCGGACGGCGAGCCAGCCTGCCAGAGTGCCAAACAGCACCGCGACGACGAGAGCGATCGGGATCGCGACGTACCAGGGCCAGCCGAGTGAGATCGTGTCGATGGCCGAGACGCCGAAAATCGCCACCATGTAGCCGCCGACACCGGCGATGCTCATCTGCACCAAGCTGACCATGCCGCCGTAGCCCGCGAGGAACATCAGGCTGAGGGCGATGATGCCGGTGTAAAAGGTGCGTCCAAAGATGTCGTTCAGCACGAAGTTGCCTGCGAAGGCCGGCATCACCAGCAGGACAATCGCCAGCACCCAATAGGCGGCTGGCACGCGCTCGGCCCAGGTCAGGCGTTCAGCGGCCTCGCCGCTGGAAAAGGTGGGAGGATCGACCACTGCCATGTCAGGCGCGCCCCATCAGGCCCTGCGGGCGGAAGGCGAGCACGACGACCATGATCAGGAAGGTCAACACCACCGCATAGGTTGGCATGTAGACCGAGCCAAATTGGTCCGCGAGGCCGATGAGAAGCGCACCGATGGCGGCCCCCGGGATCGAACCCATGCCCCCCACGATCACGACGATCAGGGAGTACAAGAGAAAACGCACATCCTCGCCCGGCGCGAGCGCCTGGAATGTTCCGCCAACAACGCCCGCGAGCCCGGCCAGCCCGGCACCAAAGGCGAACACTCCGGCGAAGACCAGTTGGATGCGTGCGCCTGTGGCCGAGAGCATGTCACGGTCATCAACGCCCGCGCGGATCAGCATCCCGATCCGGGTGCGGTTGAGGAGCAACCACATGCCGATCCCTATGGCGACGGCAGCCAGAAAAATCACGATCCGGACCATCGGATATTTCATGTAAACCAGATCGCCAGACCGTTTCTGCGCGGTGACAAGGATCGTCTCCATCGGTCCAGACAGCCAGGACGGTGTCAGGACCTGATAGAAATCGCCTCCCCAGATCCAGAGCATAAGATCGGCCATGACGATCGAGATGCCGATAGTGACCAGCGTCTGGCGCAGGTCCTGGCCTTCCATTCGTCGGAACACGACGATCTGCATCAACACGCCGAACGCTCCGACGACCAGGAAGGTGACCGGGAAGGCAATCAGCCAGTAGCCCGTCAGATCCGCGATTTCATAGCCTATATAGCCGCCCAGCAGGTAAAGCGATCCGTGTGCCAGGTTCACATTGCGCATCAGGCCGAAGATCAGGGTGAAACCCGAGGCGACGAGGAAATACAAACCGCCGAGGGTGACGCCGTTGAACAGCGCGTTCAGAAAGACCTTCTTTCGCCCAATCAGTTCGACCAGCCATTTTGGCCAGAGCGCGAAGATCATCCAGAGCAAGACTGCCGCCGCGATCAGCAGTATCACAGTCCAAACAGGATGACGGCGGGCGAAGGCGCTCATGCCCGTCTCCCGATTGTCTCGGCCCGGTCCCGCTGGTTTCGCACTGTTTGCGGCCCTCTGGTACGTCGCATCAGTGCAACGCTAGCTGGTCCCGCCAGTGAGTGTCATACCGCGCAGTCTGATCGGTTGGCTCGGCATCGGCAAAAGCCGGGTTCAGACGATGTTGGCGACCCGGCGATAATCGGTCGGTGGGATACCGACGTTCGACGTGAAGAACCGCGTGAAACTGGCCTGGCTGGCGAAACCCAGATCCAGCCCGATATCCGTGACGGATTTGCGCGTGGTTATAAGATCCTCGATCGCATGCTCGGCCCGCAACGTGTTGAGATACAGGTTCGGAGTGATCCCCATCTGCATCTTGAAGAGCTTGAAGAAATGCGGGCGGGACAAGCCGACCTCGCGGGCCAGATCATCCATACCTGTCTCTTCGGCATAGCTTTGCTGCATCAGCCTGAGCGAGCGGCGCACGCGAAAATCGTTGAACCGGCGCTGCACGTTCTGCAGGCAGGCGCGTTCCTTGTGACCTTGCCAGGACTGATCAAAGCAAAGCCGGGTCGTCTCGAACAGAAAGCCGTCGAACCGGTCGGATGGCTGGTCGTCGAGCAATAGGTTCGTCAGACGCCCGACCCACATCTCGACGGCTGGCGTCATGGTCACTGCGGGCGTTCCGAAACTGAGCGCGAATTCAGCGAGACTACTGTTCTCGAGGAACCACATCGGTTTGATGTAGAGGGTCAGAACATAGCTGCACGCATCATCGGCGAGCGGCTCGAAGCTGTGCGGCTCCCATGGGCTGATCGCGATGCTGTTATCCTTGTCGATCGCGAAATCGACATCCCCGACCCGTATGCGTCCGGGCGCACCACCCAGATAGAAGACCAGATGCCCCTCGCGATGCGCATGGGTGATCAGTGGCTTGTCGAGTTCATACAGCGTTGCACGGCCAAAAGAGCCGTGATGGACCGAGATTGCTCTCGCCATCGCGCAGTCCTCCCTTGTCTGGCCGCATCGTTCGTCTCGTGCGGCTCTTTGCGTTCGACTACGGGACGAATCGCTGCGTTTGGCAACCGTGAACATGCGGATCGAAGACTCTCCGGCATGGAGTCTTGGTTTGTTCCCAAGTCAGGCGGTCGATGCGTTCGCCAGTTCGGGCTGCCGATAGGCTGACATCAGAATGTCGAGAACGTCATCCGCATCCATTTGAACAGGGCCATTCCCGATCGCGCGGTCTGCAGACGCGATCTGTGCGGCCTGTGGTAGATCCTCGAGCGTCAACCCAAGGTCTTCGAGCGATCTGCACAGCGGCAGCGTTGCCAGAAAGCGATCAATGCGATCAGCAAGGCTCTCGTGTTTGCCAAGCGAAAGACTACGCCTAAGCGGTTGGGCCCGCGCTGCCACAAAGGGTTCGTAGTGGCGCATCAGGACCGGGATGAGGATTCCGCCGAGCGTGCTGGGATCGATCGGCTTGTCAGCGATCGAAGAGACCGCGTTCGAAATCGCATGGACCGGGCAGAGACCCTTTTGCAGGGCGAGGGAGCTGTTCAACCCACTTGCCATCATCTGCCGCCGGGCGGGCAGACGATCCTGTTTGAGGACGTCGGTCGCATATGTGATCGCACGGGACAGAGCATCAAGCGCCAAGCCCTCGGCCGGCGGATTGACCCCTGGCGCCAGGTAGCCATCAACCGCGCGGGCGAAGATTCCGGCGGCGGCAATGGCGCTGTCCGACTGGCTGGCACCCAATGTCAGCGTCGGGTCGCAGATCGTCAGGCGTGGAAGCAGGCGCGGTGACGACAGCAACACCTGACCGCCTTCGTCCGGTGCGACCCGCGTGTAGTCGGTGATGGCGGATGCAAATCCCAATATCCCGGGGATCGTATAGAGATCGGGCAACGTCTCCGAGATCCGCTGCCCGCCGCCTTCTTCGGACGAGAGGGCCGAGATCGGCTCGTTGTGCGCTATCGCAATCCGCGCCGTCTTTGCCAGATCCATCGCCCTGTTAGAGCCAAACGCGATCAGGACATCGCAGTCAAGATCGGTATAGGTCTTCGAGATATCCCGAGCGGCGGATTCAGTGATACGGTTGGGGATGGCCGTGAAGACCTCGATGCGCGACCGGATCGGGAAGCTCGCGAAGAACCGTTCGGACATCGTTCCGGTAAGGTGGCCCTCTTCCGCGATCACGAGCGGTCGTCGCTTGCCGTGGCGCTCCATTTCCGAGCGCAAGGCCTCTTCCAGAACGCCATCGGCGAAATGAACGCGCGTCAGGTAGTTGATCAGGGTCATGCCGAATTGCCCCGCGTCGGATAGGGACCGGGCGCTGACGCCCGGACCCATCTCAGGGAGAAGTCAGTAAGATTTCTGGCAGGCCGGGTTTTCGCGGCTCGGTGCACCGAGTGCTGCGAACTTGGCTGCGTCCATGCCGAGCGTTTGCGGAACCGTTGCATCATAGGAGATGAACTTGTTCGCCAGATTGCCGTCCGGAAGCTCAACCACTTCCGAGATGAACGTCGGGGCAACCGCCTGACGATTTCCATCCAGCGTGACCTTGCCGACCGGGCTGTCAAGCTCGAGATTGGTCAGACACTGGCGGAACGCGGCATGACCGTCGGACAGATCACCGTTCGTTTCGTTCAGGCAGGTCAGCGTCGCCGCGGTTGCCTTGTAGTACAGCGTCGCCAGCAGCGACGGTGCCGGGAAGCGCTCTTCTGGCGGGAACGTGTCCTGGTAGAGCTTCACATATTTCTGCCAGTCCGGATCTTCCCAGGTATCAGCCTGCGGACCCGAAGAGGGCACACCGATCAATGCTTCCTTGGCCGATCCCTTCGAGTTCAGGACCGTACCGTCGACCATGATTGTGCCACCGATCAGGTTCGCATCACCGCCTGCCTGCTGGTACTGGTTCAGGAAGTTGACCGCGTCGCCGCCGCCCAGGCCAAGATAGATCGCGTCGACATCATCCGGCAGGGCCGCGATGATCGATCCAAAGTCCTTGGTGCCGAGCGGGACCCAGAAACGTTCCGTGATCTCGCCACCGGCTTGGCAGAAGTCCAGCGCGAAGCCGAAGACCTGGGTATAGATGAACGAGTAATCCTCGCCGATCGTCGCAACCGTCTCGTAGCCTTTTTCCTCGAAGACGTACTTGCCAAGGCCCCAGGACCATTGCGCGCCATCCGAATTGAAGCGGAAGAAGTTGTCGGAAGGGCTGACGAAGGTGGTTTCCTGTGCGCCGGACGAGCCGTTGATGAAGGTCGCCTGAGGCTGCGTTTTAGAATAGTCGCGGATGGCGATGCCTTCCGAGCCGGAAAGCGGCCCAACGATCACGTCCAGCCCATCCTGTTCGACCAGTTTGCGGGCGGCGCGGACAGCGCTGTCGGGTGATGCATCTGTCGACTGGATAACCAGTTCGATGTCCTTGCCGGCGGCTTTCCCGCCAAACGCGGCCAAGGCCGTTTTGATACCGCGTACGCCGTCTTCGCCGAGGACGGTGTAGGTGCCTTCCAGTGTCGCCATGACACCGATCTTGATCGTATCGGCCTGTGCCAGTGCGCCGCTGGCGAACATGGCGATTGCCGAGACCGCGCCGAGAAGTTTCTTGCTCATTAGGACCTCCCCTGTGAGTTCATTGAGCGTGGACGCCATTGAACCGGCGCCGAATGCTCACATCCTGCGTCGGTCCGGGGAGAGACACGATTTCGGCTGATCTACCGGATATACCGTCCAGTCTGGTTTTTGCGATGTTCAGACGGGCAGGAGAGCGTTCGCACTTTCGCGTTTCAGTTCGACCGCAACGAACACCATCGTGGTCGATCCGACGTTCTCGAGGTCGTGGAGCGCGAATTCACCTGCGCCGACATCATAGAAATGGGTCAGTCCGGCCTGATAATCGCTTTCGTAGGTCGTGCCGTCATAGGTGCGCTGCAGGAACCGCCCCGGTGTGATCGCTGTCCAGAAGTACGTGAGCACGTGGCGGTGGACCGGCATGCGCTCACCGGGTTTCACGGTCATGTGCCAGACACGAACCGAGTCATTCTCGAACACCAGATCCGTTCCGATCCGACCGTTGTATTCGTTGGTCTGGAATTCTCGTTTGATCGCGTCCGACCACCCCCGGAAGCCGCTGGTCGTGAGCTCACCGGACCGGAAGCTGTCCGCTTGGCCGATGACGTGTGCAGGTTCTGGTGCGTGGCCAACCGGGTTGTCTGGGACAGAGAGCGGGATGTTCGCACTTTCCTCCTTGAGCTCGACCGCACAGAAGATCATCTCGGTGTCGCCGATATTCTCGAGATTGTGGAGGGCGAACTCGCCGTAGCCTACATCATAGAAATGCGTCAGACCCGCCTGGTAGTCGCTTTCATAGGTCGTTCCGTCATATGTGCGTTGCAGGAAGCGTCCCGGTGTGACCGCCGTCCAGAAATACGTAAGGACATGGCGGTGGACCGGCATCCTTTCGCCCGGCTTAAGGGTCATATGCCAAACACGGACGGACGCATTCTCAAAGACCAGATCCGTACCGATCCGACCGTTGTAGACGTTTGTCCGGAACTCATGCTTGATCTCGTCAGGCCAGCCATCGAAGCCAGTTGTTGCCAATTCCCCTGAGCGGAAGTTGTCCGCGACCGTTTTGGTATCAGGCGCTACCGCAGCACCTGTGCGCGTGACTTGCTGATTGGCTGGCCAAGTAGTCGTGCTGTGCGTTGGGTTTGCGCCAGCGGCAGCCAGGTCTGCGGCGTTCAATCCTTCGGCCATCACCAGAGTACCCTCGACCGAATTGAGCCTGAGATCGATCATCGATTGGTACTCGGGGGATTGGTACCAACGCATCGCTTCTTCGCGCGAGGGGAACTTCAAAATGACCAGGCGGTCGTGACCTGTCTGCCCCTCGATCACTTCGGTCGCCTCGTTGACGGCCAGAATCTCGACATCGAACTTGTTCAGGCATTCGACGGCGCGTGGTACATAAAAGTCGTTCAGGGTCGATCGGTCCAGAACCTTATGGCTCGCTACCATGTAGAACGGTCTGGCCTCGTCATTGGTCAAGGAGATCCCCTGCATGTGACGCTCGCGATGCGAGCACGCTCGACGCACTGTGAACGCGCCGAATGATGCCAAAAAGATGCAATAGGCGCGGCAGGCAGCGGGTTTCCCTGCATCCATCCGCCATACCACGCAGTCTCAAAATCTTGAGAGAACCGACTGGCTCGGTGGAAAACGCGATACGTCCTAAATGAAGAAGGCCGGGATCGCTCGGATCCCAGCCTTTAGAGCGTTGCGTCGAGCGTACGATGGATCAGTGCAATCGCGAGCCGATGTCACCGATTGCGGAGTCGACCAGGCCTTCGGCTTTGTCGTCGCCCAAGCGTTCGCTCAGGATCTGCGCGGCCGCCGCGATTGCAACTGAGACAGCCGTGTCGCGTACTTCCTTCACAGCTTCCGACTCCGCCAATGCAATCTGATCATCCGCAGCCTTCAAGCGGCGCTCGATCGAGAGGGCGAGATCCGCCGTGGCCTTCTCAGCGGCTGCCACGGCCTCGGCCTTGGCGTGCGCGACGATCTCCTGCGCTTGACCCTCGACAGCTTTCTGTTTGCGCTCGAACTCGGCAAAGAGCTCTTGTGCTTCTTCCCGCAGGCGTTTCGCCTCGCTCAATTCGGTCCGAATGCCGTCGGCGCGGTCGTCCAGCATCTTGCCGAGCAGCTTGTGCACACCTAGGTACCCGAGCAGTGCGAGGAACAGAAACAGGCTGATCCCAACGACCAGTGTGGAGTTATAGAAAACTTCCATTGTCCGTCCTCCCTCAGCTCAGCTTCTGGCTGACGGCCGCTTTCACGGTGTCGGCGTCGGCAAGGCCCGGCATCACGGCATCGACGACTGCGACCGCCGTATCATTGGCAACCTCGGTCACGCTTGCTATGGCACTTTCGCGAATTTCGGCGATGCGTTTTTCGCCTTCCGTTGCACGGGCCGCGATCTCCGCGTCGGCTTTGGCGACGGCAGCGTCGACATCTTTATGGATCTCGGCACGGGCTTCCGCCGCAATGGCTTGCGCTTTGCCACGGGCATCTATCAACGCCTGATCGTAGGCTGCTTCCGCTTCCTCAGCCTTGCGCTTGAGCTCTTCTGCCTTGTCCAAATCGTCCGCGATCGCATCGGCGCGTTCTTCCAGAACACTCGCAATGCGGGGCAGGGCGATCTTTGACATCAGCCAGTAGAGAACGCCCAGAGTGACGATCAGCCAGAAGATTTGACTGGGGAACGTCCCGATATCAAGTTGTGGCAGCCCGCCCGATCCGTGATCGGCGGCGTCCGAAGCCGCATCAGCGGCTGCTGCCAGAACGGAGGTCGTCGCCATGGACTGCTCCTGAATTAGGTGCGGCGCTTGCGCGCCACTTTCAGGCGGCCGAGGGCAGACCGGCCGCCGCGTTGTCTTGTTGGCGCTGCCTCAGACAGCGAACATCAGCAACAGAGCGATCAGGAACGAGAAGATCCCTAGTGCTTCTGCGAATGCGATGCCAAGGAACATGGTCGCGGTCTGGCCAGCAGCGGCTGCCGGGTTGCGCAGTGCGCCAGCGAGGAAGTTGCCGACCACGAGGCCCACACCAATTCCAGCACCGCCCAGTCCCATCGTGGCCAGGCCGGCACCGATGAACTTACCCATGTCGGCGATATTACCTTCCATCGTTCAATCTCCTTGGATGATGGGTTGTTTGAGGATTTACGGGTCCAGCCGCCTCAGTGTGACGGGTGGAGAGCGTCGTTGAGATAGATGCAGGTCAGAATGGCGAAGATGTAAGCCTGAACACAGGCCACCAGAAACTCGAGAGCGGTGATCGCGACCATCAGGCCGAGCGGCAGGATCGCAAGAATTCCAAGACCCGAATAAATCAGAAGCGCCAGAAGCCCCGCGAACACCTTCAAGACTGCGTGACCAGCCATCATGTTGCCGGCCAAACGAATGGAGTGGCTGAGCGGTCGCACGAAAAATGAGATGACTTCAATCAGCGCCAGCACCGGCCGCAGCGCCAGCGGCGCGCTTTCGACCCAGAAGAGTTTCAGGAAGCCTGCGCCATGTTTCATGAAGCCGATCACGATCACGCTGATGAAGACCGCAAGCGCCAGAATTGCGGTGACCGCAATGTGGGAAGTTGTCGTGAATGACCCCGGCACCATGCCCAGCAGGTTCGAGAACAGAATGAAGATGAAGATCGTGAAGATGTACGGGAAGTAGGTTTTCCCATCCTCTCCTAAGATGTCCATCACCATCGAACGTATGAACGTATACAGGATCTCCGCGACCGATTGCGTCCGCGTGGGGACCAAGGCACGACCGCGCATGCCCGCGATCAGCAATGCCGAGATTGCGAGGATCGCGACGAACATCCAGAGCGTTGAATTCGTGATTGTGAGGAAGCTGCCGACGTCGCCACCGCCAAACAGTGGCCCGACGGTAAATTGGCCCATCGGGGCGATCACGGGGGCGCCGGATTCGCTTACTGCCATGGCTTCAGCTCTCTATCTCGTCTTTTGCGGCGCGCGCCGCATCTCTTCTCTGGTTCTCCGCGACCGAGCGCATCATCGTGCGCACGCCGGACGCAAACCCCAGCAAACAAAAAACCACCAGGAACGCGGGAATTGTCCCGAAGAGACTGTCGAGCCCCCACCCCATAGCGGCGCCGATCATGATGGACACGACCAGCTCTACCATTACCCGCCATGCGAACGACATGGCACCGAACTTTTCCTTGTCACCGCGCGACTTAGGCGTCCCGGCATCCCTTGCATCGGCGATGCGCCGTTCAAGATCTTCCAGTCGTTTCGCTTTATCCCCGGTGCGATCACCAGACCGTCCGGACATGCGACACCTCATTGCGCGGCCGGTCCCCCGGCCAAGGTCGCGCGCACCCTATGGCGGCGGTATAGGGGTGTCAAGCAAGCCTCAGGGCCTCTGGTGAGCAATAAGCGATTGACAGTATTGACTTAATTCGGGATGCGACCGCACGGCGCACCGCCATTTGCGCAGAACCGTACGAGTCATGTCTCGAACAAATTCGCGATGCGACGGAACCCGTGCGCAGGCGATAAGACACAGACGAAGAATTGGATTAGGACGCGAAACATGGCACGGCACCATTTCATCCCGTGCGCGAGGAAGGATTAAGGACATGGCTGACACGCTCCCTCTCACAATCGGTGCGGCATTGCCCGTGCATCGGTTGGCAGAGTTCCGCGACTGGTTGTTCGAGAAGGACCGTGATCTGGAATTGCAGACCTTTCACGCGGCCGAGGTTCTGAACGGGGACTGGCGCAGTCTCGCCGATCAGACGAATGCGGTTCTTGATGGCCACAAGGGTCGGATCGGAATTCATGGGCCGTTTTGGGGTTTCGACATTTGTTCCAAGGATCCGGAAGTTCGCGCCATTGTGACCAAGCGCATGATGCAGGGACTGGATATCTGCGAGGCGGTCGGTGCGCGCCAGATGGTGATCCACTCACCCTTCAATCCTTGGATGCACAACAACGCACTGGCGTTCGTGGGCGGGGCTCAATGGGTTTATGATGAAACGCACGCGACGTTGGACAGCGTCGTGAAACGTGCCGAGGATCAGGGCGTCGTCCTCGTCATCGAGAACATCGCGGACAAAGATGTCCACGTCAGGGTTGACCTCGCGCGCAGTTTCAACTCCGAAGCTGTGCGGGTTTCTGTCGACACCGGACACGCACATCTGGCGCATGGGTCACAAGGTGCGCATCCTGTTGACTACTTTATCCGGGCAGCGGGCGACATGCTCGCGCACGTCCATATTCAGGATGCGGATGGTCATGCCGACCGGCACTGGGCGATAGGCGAGGGTAACATCCTCTGGCCGTCCGTGTTCCGGGCGATTGCCGAGGTGCCGTCGAACCCCCACGTGGTTCTGGAGTTGCGGGATCACGCAGGGATTCCAGCGTCCATGAAATACCTCGAAGAGGCCGGTTTGGCGCAATGATACAATGCGTTTGTCGTGTTCAGAATGCCGTGAGGGAGACCTTGCATCCGCGAGGCTTTCACCGTATGTCCGCGGTTCCGGACCGAAGGGGTGTAGCTCAGTTGGTAGAGCATCGGTCTCCAAAACCGAGGGTCGTAGGTTCGAGTCCTATCGCCCCTGCCAGGTCCTTCCGGGAGTAACGCGATGAAGAACCCAGTAAATTTCGTAAACGAAGTCCGGTCCGAGACAGCGAAGGTCGTTTGGCCGTCGCGCAAGGATGCCGGCATGACCACCGTGATGGTCTTCGTGATGGCGACGCTGGTCGCAATCTTCTTCTTCTTTGTCGATCAGATTCTCGCCTGGGGCATCGACGTCCTGCTTCATCTCTGACTGGGTCGCTCACCGCGCAGTCTGGCTTCGGGCCCTGCACTGCGCAAAATCTGAGCATTCAAGTACTCCGGTTCTCGTCCAGGATCTTGCGGATTTCCGCAAGCTGAGGGGTAAGGCGCGTCAACTGATCGATATTCAGTTTGTCAGACAGCGCCATGATGTCAGGCACCAACAGGCGGATTGCTTCTTCCCGGAACGCTCTGCCTGTCTCGGTCAGCCAGACCTGTTTGGACCGCCCATCCGTCGGATGGCGCCGCATCTCGATAAATCCGCGCTTTTCCAGGCCCGATAGGGTGTTGGTCAGACTGGCTTTCGGCACCTGAAATGCCCGCGACAACTCCAGAGGCGTCCTGCCATCGGCGACACGGATAAGGTGGTTCAGCACACTGAAGTGCTGGACGATCATGCCATCTGGCAGCCGCGCCTCGAACATGGCGCGGCTGAGTTGCTGAATGATGCCGATCTCGTTGAAGAATTCGAAGACAGTGCCGGGATTGGGCTCGGCTGGCGGCGCGTCCTCGTCAGGCATTCCTCAGGCGTGTCTCCAAAGCCCATCTGGGCGTCCGGGGTGTCTGCGGGCCATACCCGAGACGCCCCAGCATCTGCACAGTCTGACCCGGTTTCGCAAGCAGTCGATGCATCGCCGTGTTTTGTGCGGCAACCTCGTCGTACTCCTGAAGCGCCTGGCTCACCGGGTGCAGCGCGAGGCCGAGGGAGGTTGTCATCAGGTTTAGACGCATCCAGCGCCGCCCGACCGCGATCTGATCGAGACGTGTGTTCGTATCGGTGACAATCGATGCGAATGCATGCGTCGTGGCAAACATCTCGCGATACCTGTCCAGCCCCATCTCGAATTCCCGCGTCGATGGATCGAGCTGGCCTTCACGGGTCAGCATGCCCAACAACATCAGTGATTCCAGGAACGGTCCGCCCAGATCAATGCCGTCCGGATTGGCATTGATCTCGGACTTTCCCATGCGGAAGAGATCCACGCTTTCCTTCATCTTGGCCTCAGTCGTGACCTCGATCATAAAGGCATCCCAGGCGATCTCCCGGATTTTGTCGACTATCTCAGCGTCCAAGTGGATCGAGGCCAGGTCCGTTAGCGCCGACGCTTGATCTGGATCCACAAGTTGGCCCGTAAACGGCTCCTTGCAGGAGCGGCGATCCATGACATGGGCGAAGAGCGGGTCGAGCGCACCTCCCTCGGAAAATCTGGCAAGGGCCACTGGACCGTCTTCGCCGTCGGGCAGGAACTCGAACGCGACTTTGTGTCCGGTTTCGCCCGCAGCGATGGAGAGAAGTTCCGCGAAGCACCCCATGCCTATGGTCAGTTGCCGGTCCAGCGGGTCGGTTTCTGGCAGGTCTCGGGTCTTATCGCGCCAGATGACAGCTTCGCCCGGGGTCCGCAGATCAACTTCCCAGGGCTGACGGTTGTGCGGGTTGGGGGCAAGGATCGCGTAGGATAAGGCACGCATCCGGGGGTCGGCGTACTGTCCGGCCTGATCCCATGGCGCGAGCGCCTTGTGCGGTGTACGGGTCAGCGCGAAGCCACCGCCTGCGGCGCCCGCAGCGACAATGATGCCGCCGCCGATCAAAGCGAGGGATTTGCGTCTTGAGAGGGTCATGATCGCACTCCATTAAGTTCGATATCAAACTATATAATTCGATATCGAACGATATCAATCCTCAAACTTGATTTGCTGGGCAAGATTGCGTTTAATCTCGGCATCGGGGTGCAGTCTTGGCGTGCTGCGCGCGGTACACTTTACGCTTGATTTTTGGTGAATCGGGCATTAGCTCACAAATCTTCACAACCATTCGTGGCGCGCTTCGATTCGTCTGGCGCGCCTTGTCTGTTGAGGACCGTGCTAAGACTCTGGAGTGTCTGGATGTTTTGGGGCGGTGAACGTGTTGAGCCAAGGCTGCGAGAGGACGCAACGTACATGCCGAAACGCTGGTATTCCGTCAGTGTCCTTTCGAACTTCGAGAAGAAGGTAGCCGAATCGATCCGAGAATCCGTGTCACAGCACGGTCTTGAGGAAGAAATCGAAGAAGTGCTCGTTCCGACCGAAGAGGTGACAGAACTCCGACGCGGGAAAAAAGTGCAGGTCGAGCGACGCTTCATGCCGGGCTACGTGCTGGTGAAGATGGATATGACCGACCGCGCATATCACCTGATCAACGACACCAATCGGGTGACAGGGTTCCTCGGCCCGCAAGGCAAACCGACGCCGCTCCGCGATACCGAAGTTGCTCGGATGATCAATCAGGTCGAAGAAGGCGCCGAGCGTCCGCGTCCGATGATCACCTTCGAGATCGGAGAGGAGGTCAACGTGACCGACGGGCCGTTCGAAGGATTCCAGGGCCTCGTCGAAGAAGTGGACGACGATAACGCCCGCCTCAAGGTGAGCGTCTCGATTTTTGGCCGGGCCACCCCGGTCGAGCTGGAATACGCGCAGGTCGCCAAGGCGGCTTGAGGCGTCACTCGTGGTGGGAGGCGAGGGCAGCGCGCTGTCCGGACCGAACCACCTCCAAGGCAACGCCTGGGGGACGCGTCCCATGGGCATGGACGAGAGAAAGGGCTGCTAGATGGCCAAGAAAGTTGCCGGGACACTGAAGCTTCAGGTCCCAGCCGGCAAGGCGAACCCATCGCCGCCAATCGGGCCTGCGCTGGGTCAGCGCGGGATCAACATTATGGAGTTTTGCAAGGCCTTCAACGCGCGGAGCCAGGATCTGGAGCCAGGCGCGCCGTGTCCGACGATCATCACGTACTATGTGGACAAATCGTTCACGATGGAGATCAAGACGCCGCCCGCTTCGCACT
Organism: Paracoccaceae bacterium; assembly: GCA_050043005.1. GTDB lineage: Bacteria > Pseudomonadota > Alphaproteobacteria > Rhodobacterales > Rhodobacteraceae > Thermohalobaculum. The sequence goes on along the minus strand of JBHJIZ010000026.1, from coordinate 12,218 downwards.
TCCTGAAGAAGGCTGCGAAGCTGAGCTCGGGCTCGAAAGCGCCTGGCCGCGATTTTGCAGGTTCGGTGACCTCGAAGCAGGTGCGTGAGATCGCCGAGGCAAAGATGAAGGACCTGAACGCGAACTCCGTTGAGCAGGCCATGAAAATCATCGCGGGCTCTGCCCGGTCGATGGGCCTGGAAGTGAAGGGGTAAGTCGATGGCTGGCAAACGCACAAAGGCCATCAAGGCCGCGACCGAAGGCAAGCAGAACGTCTCGATAGACGAGGCGGTGAGCCTGGTGAAGTCGAACGCGACGGCGAAGTTCGACGAGACCATCGAGATCGCCATGAACCTCGGCGTTGATCCCCGCCATGCGGACCAGATGGTGCGCGGTGTGGTGAACCTTCCGAACGGAACCGGTAAGTCGGTTCGCGTTGCGGTGTTCGCGCGCGGTCCAAAGGCAGACGAAGCCAAGGAAGCTGGTGCAGACATCGTCGGCGCTGAAGATCTGATGGAGACCATTCAAGGCGGCACGATCGATTTTGACCGTTGCATCGCCACGCCTGACATGATGCCGATCGTTGGCCGTCTGGGCAAGGTGCTGGGCCCACGCAATCTGATGCCGAACCCCAAGGTCGGCACGGTGACAATGGATGTTGCCACCGCTGTGCAGAACGCCAAAGGCGGCGAAGTGCAGTTCAAGGTCGAAAAGGCCGGCGTGATCCACGCGGGTGTTGGCAAGGCCAGCTTCGATGAGTCCAAGATCGCCGAGAACGTCAAGGCGCTGATCGATGCGGTTCAGAAAGCCAAGCCTTCGGGCGCGAAAGGGACCTACATGAAGAAGGTCTCGATCAGCTCGACAATGGGGCCGGGCATTTCGATTTCGGTCGAGAGCCTGAACGCCTGAGTTTCGCGGAATGGGTGGGCACCCATCCTGCAAGAAGATCCCCGTGTGATGCGGGGTAGCCGATGGGGCATATCAGCCTCATCACCGTCCGAGACGGTGGGCGTGTGGGAATTCCCACTGCAAGTCCTGCCATAGACGGGGAAGATGGTTTCGATCTAGCGCCTCTCTGAGGTGTGCGATCTTGGCCGGTTCCCGGGACGGAACCAACCGTTGCGGACGCAGCCTGCGCCCGCAGCATGAATGAGCCGGAGGTGTCACACCTCCAAACTTGGAGCATGACTGTGGATAGAGCCCAAAAGGAAGCTGTTGTCGGCGAACTCGGCAACATCTTTGCGGACTCTGGCGTGATTGTGGTTGCACAATACGCCGGCCTATCAGTCGCTGAGATGACGGACCTGCGCAATCGCATGCGTGAAGCAGGCGGTGGGGTCCGTGTCGCCAAGAACAGGCTCGCCAAGATCGCCCTCGAGGGAAAGCCATGTGCAGACATGGCGCAGTATCTCAACGGGCAAATGGTGCTCGCATATTCCGAGGACCCCGTCACTGCGGCGAAAGTCGTGGAAGCGTATGCCAAGGACAATTCCAAGCTGGAAGTCGTTGGCGGCGCGATGGGAGAGTCGGTGCTGGACCCGGCAGGGGTCAAAGCGGTCGCGGCAATGCCGTCCCGTGAAGAACTGATCGCGACGATTGTCGGAATGATCGGTGCGCCTGCTGCGAACCTGGCTGCTGCGATCACGGCACCTGCCTCGAACATCGCTGCCTGTCTGGCTGCGATCGAGGAAAAGGGCGAGGCGGCCTGAACCTGAGAAGCGAATGACGGGCTGGACGCGTGTGATGCGCGCCGGACCCCCACACTGGACAATGAAACGGAACCTGAAATGGCTGATGTAAAGAAACTTGCCGAAGAGATCGTGGGTCTGACCCTTCTCGAAGCAGCTGAACTGAAGAACATCCTGAAGGACGAGTACGGCATCGAGCCGGCAGCCGGTGGCGGCGCTGTCATGATGGCAGCGGCTCCGGGTGCGGATGCTGGTGGCGCACCGGCCGAAGAGAAGACGGAATTCGACGTGATCCTGCTGGAAGCAGGCGCGAAGAAGATCAACGTCATCAAAGAAGTCCGTGCGATCACCTCGCTGGGCCTGAAGGAAGCTAAGGAACTGGTCGAAGCTGGCGGCAAGGCCGTCAAAGAAGCCGCGACCAAGGAAGAAGCCGAAGAAATCAAGAAGAAGCTCGAAGAGGCAGGCGCCAAGGTCGAGCTCAAGTGATTGGCGGCCGCTGGCCGACAATCATCCCGGAGACGCAGCAATCCAGGATCTTGTTTGGCGGCGGACAGCGCTGAAGATACGGCTGGACCCGGAGAAATCCGGGTCCGGCCCGCTTCGTCTCAGGGACCCGCATGGCGGATCTCTCGGACGGCGCGGATCAGGTCCGGGAAGCATCCACGAGGGGTCGGGGATGTTCGTATTGGGCCAACCGAGTTGAGGCAAGCAGGGCAAGAGGCCGCCGCGCACCCGGTGTCGGCCGCTCTGCATTGACATTCGAGGACACGCACGCATGGGCGAGATGTTTTCAGGCCGCAAGCGCATTCGGAAGTACTTTGGCAAGATCCGCGAAGTCGCGGAGATGCCGAACCTGATCGAGGTTCAGAAGAGCTCGTATGATCTCTTTCTCGACTCGGGAGACACTGGAACCCCGATCGATGGCGAGGGGATTCAGGGCGTCTTCCAGTCGGTGTTCCCGATCAAGGACTTTAACGAAACGGCGGTGCTGGAATTCGTGCGCTACGAGCTCGAGCCGCCGAAGTACGACGTCGAGGAGTGCCAGCAGCGGGACATGACTTATGCCTGCCCGCTGAAGGTAACGCTGCGTCTCATCGTTTTCGAGGTAGACGAGGATACTGGCGCCAAATCGGTCAAGGACATCAAGGAGCAGGACGTCTACATGGGCGACATGCCTCTGATGACGCCGAACGGGACGTTCATCGTGAACGGGACCGAGCGGGTGATCGTCAGCCAGATGCACCGCTCTCCAGGTGTGTTCTTCGACCATGACAAGGGCAAGACGCACTCTTCAGGCAAGCTGCTGTTCGCCTCCCGCGTGATCCCCTATCGTGGCTCGTGGCTCGATTTCGAGTTCGACGCCAAGGACATCTCGTACGTTCGCATCGACCGGCGCCGCAAGCTGCCGATCACGACTATGCTGTACGCGCTTGGTCTGGATCAGGAAGGGATCTGCGATTATTTCTACAATCGCTTCCCGTATGTACGCAATGGCGAGGGCTGGTCGGTTCCGTTCAATCCGGACCGTCTGCGCGGCTCGAGCCCGGCCTACGATCTGGTCGACGCTAAATCGGGCGAAGTGATTGCTCCTGCCGGCAAGAAGCTGACGCCCCGCGCGCTCAAGAAGATTGTTGAGAGTGGTGTCGAGAAGGTTCTGGCACCGTTCGAGGGCATCTACGGTCGCTTTGCCGCCATCGACATGATCGATGAGGAAACAGGACGGATTCATGTCGAAGCCGGTGACGAATTGGATGAAGAGCGCGTCCAGAAGCTGATCGACGCAGGTTTCACCACGATCGAGACACTCGATATCGATAACATCACGATCGGTGGTTACATTCGCAACACGATGTCCGTCGACAAGAACCTCGACCGCGAGTCGGCCCTGATGGATATCTATCGGGTCATGCGCCCGGGTGAGCCGCCGACGGTCGAAGCCGCCGAGACGATGTTCCAGTCACTGTTCTTCGATGCCGAGCGTTACGATCTGAGCGCCGTCGGCCGCGTCAAGATGAACATGCGTCTCGAACTGGATGCGCCGGACACGCAGCGAACCCTGCGCAAGGACGATATCCTGGCGGTGATCAAGGCACTCGTCGACCTCCGTGACGGTCGTGGCGATGTCGATGACATCGATCACCTTGGCAACCGGCGTGTCCGCTCGGTCGGCGAGTTGATGGAGAACCAGTACCGCGTCGGCCTTTTGCGCATGGAACGTGCAATTCGCGAGCGTATGTCTTCGGTCGAGATCGACTCTGTGATGCCGCAGGATCTGATCAACGCGAAACCGGCGGCAGCGGCCGTCCGCGAGTTCTTCGGGTCGTCGCAGTTGAGCCAGTTCATGGACCAGACCAACCCGCTTTCGGAAGTGACCCACAAGCGCCGCCTCTCGGCGCTTGGCCCGGGCGGTCTGACGCGCGAGCGCGCGGGCTTCGAGGTTCGTGACGTTCACCCGACACACTACGGACGCATGTGCCCGATTGAGACGCCGGAAGGTCCGAACATCGGTCTGATCAACTCGCTGGCCTCGTTCGCACGCGTGAACACGTACGGCTTCATCGAGACGCCGTACCGCACAGTCATCGATGGTAAGGTCACCGACGAGGTGCGGTACCTGAGCGCGACTGAAGAGATGCGTCACACGGTTGCTCAGGCGAACGCGCGCATGAACAAGGACGGAACGTTCCAAAACGACCTGGTGTCGTCGCGCAAGGCCGGTGACTTCCAGCTTTCGCCGCGCGAGAACATCACGCTGATCGACGTCTCGCCCAAGCAGTTGGTCTCGGTCGCGGCCTCGCTGATCCCGTTCCTCGAGAACGATGACGCGAACCGCGCGCTGATGGGTTCGAACATGCAGCGCCAGGCGGTGCCTCTGTTGAAAGCGGACGCGCCATTTGTCGGCACGGGGATGGAGGCAAAGGTCGCGCGCGACTCTGGCGCCGCCATCACGGCACGACGGGGTGGCGTGATCGATCAGGTCGACGCGATGCGGATTGTTATCCGTGTGACGGACGAGATGAAGCTCGGCGATCCGGGCGTGGACATCTACCGTTTGCGCAAGTTCCAGCGGTCGAACCAGAACACCTGCATCAACCAGCGCCCGCTCGTTAAGGTGGGTGACCGGGTTACCGCCGGCGACGTGATCGCCGATGGTCCATCGACTGATCTGGGCGAACTGGCGCTCGGCCGGAACACTCTGGTCGCGTTCATGCCGTGGAATGGCTACAATTACGAAGACTCGATCCTGATCTCGGAGCGGGTTGCGAAGGATGACCTCTTCACCTCGGTGCACATCGAGGAATACGAGGTCATGGCCCGCGACACGAAGCTGGGCCCGGAAGAGATCACCCGCGACATTCCGAATGTCGGCGAGGAAGCGCTGCGCAACCTCGACGAGGCCGGGATCGTCTATATCGGGGCCGAGGTCGGTCCGGCCGATATCCTCGTTGGTAAGATCACGCCGAAGGGCGAAAGCCCGATGACGCCGGAAGAAAAGCTTCTCCGCGCGATCTTCGGTGAAAAGGCATCAGACGTACGCGACACCTCATTGCGTATGCCTCCGGGTGACTTCGGAACGGTCGTCGAGGTGCGGGTCTTCAACCGCCACGGTGTCGACAAGGACGAGCGTGCTTTGCAGATCGAACGCGAGGAAATCGAACGTCTGGCCCGTGACCGGGATGACGAGCTCGAGATCCTCGAGCGCAACATCTACGCGCGTCTGAAGGAGATGATCCTCGGCAAGACGGCGGTGAAGGGACCCAAAGGTGGCAGTTCCGGTTCTTTGATCGACAAAGATCTGCTGGCCAGCTTGTCACGCGGTCAGTGGTGGCAGCTTGCGTTGCCCGAGGAGTCCGATGCTCAAGAGGTCGAGGCTTTGAACGGTCAGTACCTGCAGGCCAAGAAGGTCCTTGAGAATCGCTTCGAGGACAAGGTCGAGAAGGTACGCCGGGGTGACGATCTTCCGCCGGGTGGCATGAAGATGGTCAAGGTCTTCGTCGCGGTGAAGCGCAAGCTGCAGCCGGGCGACAAGATGGCCGGACGCCACGGCAACAAGGGTGTGATCAGCCGCGTTGTGCCCGAGGAAGACATGCCGTTCCTGGAAGACGGAACGCCGGTCGACTTCGTGCTGAACCCGCTGGGTGTGCCGTCGCGGATGAACGTTGGTCAGATCCTCGAAACCCATATGGGCTGGGCAGCGGCAAACCTCGGCAAGGGTATCGACGAGGCGTTGCAGGCTTATCGACGTTCGGGTGACATGAACCCGGTCAAGGACGCAATGAAGCTCGCGTATGGTGATCACATCATGGACGAGATCAGCGACTGGACCGAGGACGAGGTCACCGAAGCCGCGGGCAATGTCATCCGTGGTGTGCCCATCGCGACACCTGTCTTCGACGGTGCGAAGGAAGCGGATGTCAACGAGGCGCTCGAGAAAGCCGGAATGAGCCAGTCTGGTCAGGTCAGACTGTTCGACGGTCGTACGGGCGAGACGTTCTCGCGTCCTGTCACAGTTGGCTACAAGTACCTTCTGAAGCTGCACCACCTGGTGGACGACAAGATCCATGCACGGTCGACCGGCCCGTACAGCCTCGTCACCCAGCAGCCGCTGGGCGGAAAGGCGCAGTTCGGCGGTCAGCGTTTCGGCGAGATGGAGGTCTGGGCCCTGGAAGCCTACGGTGCCGCCTACACGCTGCAGGAGATGCTCACCGTCAAGTCGGACGATGTTGCGGGCCGGACCAAGGTCTACGAGTCGATCGTCAAGGGCGAGGACAACTTCGAGGCTGGTATTCCGGAATCGTTCAACGTCCTGGTCAAGGAGATCCGCTCTCTCGGCCTGAACGTCGAACTGATGGACGGCGACGACGAAGCAATCTGACCCATCCCGGCCCCTGACCGCGCCAGCCCCCCTTGCGCGCGGTCTGCCGGGGTGATCTAGATCAACCGGGGGATGATGGAGACCTGATTATGAACCAGGAATTGACCAACATCTTCAATCCGGCGGAGCCGCCGAAGACGTTCGAAGAAATCAAGATCTCTCTGGCCTCGCCAGAGCGGATCCTGTCGTGGTCGTTCGGCGAGATCAAGAAGCCGGAGACGATCAACTACCGGACTTTCAAGCCCGAGCGTGACGGCCTGTTCTGTGCCCGCATCTTCGGGCCGATCAAGGACTACGAGTGCCTGTGCGGCAAGTACAAGCGCATGAAATATCGCGGCGTCACCTGCGAGAAATGCGGCGTTGAAGTCACGCTGCAGAAGGTGCGCCGTGAGCGTATGGGCCACATCCAGCTTGCGGCTCCGGTCGCGCACATCTGGTTCTTGAAGTCGCTTCCGTCCCGGATCGGCTTGATGCTGGACATGACGCTGCGTGATCTGGAACGGATCCTGTACTTCGAACAGTATGTCGTGATCGAGACCGGCCTGACCGATCTTGCTCCGCGCCAGCTGTTGACCGAGGAAGAGTTCCTCGACGCTCAGGACGAATATGGCGAAGACGCGTTTCGTGCCGGGATTGGTGCCGAGGCGATCCGCGAGATGCTTGCCGAGATCGATCTCGATCAGGAAGCGGAAACCCTGCGCGAGGATCTCGCCGAGGCAACCGGTGAGTTGAAGCCGAAGAAGCTCATCAAGCGTCTCAAGCTGGTCGAGAGCTTCCTTGAGTCTGGCAACCGGCCGGAGTGGATGGTTCTGACGGTTGTTCCGGTCATCCCGCCGGAACTGCGTCCGCTGGTGCCGCTGGACGGTGGCCGTTTTGCGACCTCGGATCTGAACGATCTCTATCGTCGTGTGATCAACCGAAACAACCGCCTGAAGCGGCTGATCGAGCTGCGTGCACCGGATATCATCATCCGCAACGAGAAGCGGATGTTGCAGGAATCGGTCGATGCTCTGTTCGACAACGGCCGCCGTGGCCGCGTGATCACGGGCGCCAACAAGCGTCCGCTGAAGTCGCTGTCCGACATGCTCAAGGGCAAGCAGGGCCGCTTCCGCCAGAACCTTCTGGGCAAGCGCGTCGACTTCTCGGGCCGCTCGGTTATCGTGACGGGGCCGGAACTAAAGCTGCATCAGTGTGGTCTGCCGAAGAAGATGGCGCTGGAGCTGTTCAAGCCGTTCATCTACTCGCGGCTTGATGCGAAGGGCCTGTCCTCGACCGTCAAGCAGGCGAAGAAGCTGGTCGAGAAGGAACGCCCAGAGGTCTGGGATATCCTGGACGAGGTCATCCGTGAACACCCGGTTCTTCTGAACCGTGCTCCGACGCTGCACCGTCTCGGCATCCAGGCGTTTGAACCGGTCCTGATCGAAGGTAAAGCGATCCAGCTTCACCCGCTGGTTTGCTCGGCGTTCAACGCAGACTTCGATGGCGATCAGATGGCGGTTCACGTGCCGCTGTCACTGGAAGCGCAGCTTGAAGCACGCGTGCTGATGATGTCGACGAACAACGTTTTGTCGCCAGCCAACGGTAAGCCGATCATCGTGCCGTCGCAGGATATGATCCTGGGGCTCTACTACCTCTCGCTCGAGAAGAACGGTGAGCCGAACGAAGGCATGATGCTGGCTGATATGCAGGAGATCGAGCACGCCATCCAGGCGGAACTGATCAACCTGCACACCAAGATCATCACGCGCCACCACACGGTGGACGAAAATGGTGACCCGATCGTGCAGCGGGTCGAGACCACGCCGGGCCGGATGAAGCTGGCGAGCCTTTTGCCGACGCACCACATGGTGCCCTTCGAGTTGGTCAACAAAGTCCTGAGAAAGGGCGAGGTTGGCGAGCTGATCGACACGGTCTATCGCCACTGCGGCCAGAAGGATTCGGTTATCTTCTGCGACCGGATCATGACCCTGGGCTTCACCGAGGCGTTCAAGGCGGGCATTTCGTTCGGTAAGGACGACATGGTCATCCCCGACACGAAGTGGGAGATCGTCAACAAGACGCGCGAGCAGGTCGCTGAGTACGAGCAACAGTATCAGGACGGTCTGATCACCCAGGGTGAGAAGTACAACAAGGTTGTCGATACCTGGGCGAAGTGCACCGACCACGTCGCTGACGAGATGATGAAAGAGATTCAGTCGGTTCAGATCGACGAAGAGAGCGGCCGTGAGAAAGAGCCGAACTCGATCTGGATGATGTCTGCGTCCCGTGCGCGTGGCTCGCCCGCTCAGATGCGTCAGTTGGCTGCCATGCGTGGCCTGATGGCAAAACCGTCGGGTGAGATCATTGAAACGCCGATCGTGTCGAACTTCAAGGAAGGTCTAACCGTTCTTGAGTACTTCAACTCGACCCACGGTGCCCGGAAAGGTCTGGCCGACACCGCGTTGAAGACGGCCAACTCGGGATATTTGACCCGCCGTCTGGTCGACGTTGCGCAGGACTGCATCATCAAGATCGAGGATTGCGGAACCGACAAGGGCATCACCCAAGAACCGGTGATCCAGTCAGGCAACGTGATCAGCTCGATCGGTGAACAGGTGCTTGGCCGCGTGCCGCTTGAAGACGTGCTTGATCCGGCGACCGGTGAAATGCTGCATCCGGAAGGCGTGCTGATCGACGAGGCCGATGCGGTCAGGTTCGACGAAGCCAAGGTCCAAAGCATGAAGGTGCGCTCGCCGCTGACCTGTGAGGCCGAGGACGGCATTTGCGGCATGTGCTACGGGCGTGACCTCGCGCGCGGGACGCCGGTCAATGTCGGTGAGGCCGTCGGGATCATCGCGGCCCAGTCGATCGGTGAGCCGGGAACGCAGCTGACGATGCGGACATTCCACATCGGCGGTGCGGCGAACGTTTCGGACAACTCATACCTCGAGTCGACGCAGGAAGGCACGATCGAGTTCCGCAACAAGAACACGCTGACTAACTCGGACGGCGATGTGATTGTGATGTCGCGCGCCATGCAGGTGGCGATCGTCGATGAACAGGGTCGCGAACGCGCCTCGCACAAGATGAGCTACGGCACCAAGCTGCTGGTCAAGGCCGGTGACGCGGTGAAGCGTGGCGAGCGTCTGGCCGAATGGGATCCGTACACGCTTCCGATCATCGCCGAAAAGGGCGGTGTCGCGAAGTATGTCGACCTCGTGCAGGGCCTGACGGTCCGGGAAGAGACGGATGACGCGACGGGGATCACCCAGAAGATCGTGTCCGATTGGCGCGCGGTTCCCAAGGGCAATGATCTACGTCCTGCCATCACGATGGTCGACGCGGACGGTGAGATGGTTAAGCTGGATAACGGAAATCCGGCCCACTACTTCATGTCTGTTGACGCGATCCTCTCGGTCGAGGATGGCCAGACCATTGATGCCGGTATGGTCGTCGCACGTATTCCGCGTGAAGGTGCGAAGACCAAGGACATCACCGGCGGTCTGCCGCGTGTGGCGGAGCTATTCGAAGCCCGACGCCCGAAGGATCACGCGATCATCGCCGAGATCGATGGCGTCGTGTCGTTCGAGAAGGACTACAAGAACAAGCGCCGGATCGCGATCAATCCTGCAGATGATACGCAGGAGAAACGCGAGTACCTGATCCCGAAGGGCAAGCACATCGCCGTTCAGGAAGGGGACATGATCCAGAAGGGCGAGTTCATCATGGACGGCAATCCTGCGCCGCATGATATCCTCGCCATTATGGGCGTCGAAGCGCTTGCAGAGTACCTGATCAACGAGATCCAGGACGTCTACCGTCTGCTAGGCGTCAAGATCAACGACACGCACATCGAGGTGATCGTTCGCCAGATGCTCCAGAAGGTCGAGATCACCAATGGCGGTCAGACGACGTTGCTGAAGGGCGAACAGGTCGACGTGAAGGAGCTTGAGGAGGTCAATTCCAAGGCTGAGGCCGAGGGTTTCGATCTCGCTCAGGGTGTGCCGATCCTCCTCGGCATCACCAAGGCGTCGTTGCAGACGCGGTCGTTCATCTCGGCGGCCTCGTTCCAGGAGACCACGCGTGTGCTGACCGAAGCTTCGGTTCAGGGCAAGCGCGATCGTCTGATCGGGTTGAAGGAGAACGTGATCGTTGGCCGGCTGATCCCGGCGGGGACCGGTGGTGCGACAACCCGCATCAAGCTGGAAGCCCAGAACCGGGACCGCAAGGTGTTGGCCGAGCGTCAGGCGGCGGCCGAGGCGGCTGCCGGTGCGCTCGAGGTCATTGGCGGCGACGATCCCTTCGGGGATGCCTCGGATGGTCGCGATGCGCGGGACCCGATGGTGCCTGAAAACGCTGGTGGCGGGTTCAACGACGTATTCTGACGATCCGCTTTCACAGAGAAGACATGTGCGCCCGGGCCTGAGTGCCCGGGCGCATGCGTTTGAGCACCGTACCGAGTGGTAGGCTCAAGGATTCAGCCCTCCTTAACCATGGATCACGAGGATGCCACTGCGCGCCAAGCCTTGGCGATCGCGCGACGCAAACCGGCTCATACAGCGGCTGAACTCATGACCCGTCCAACAACACGATCTCTTCTGGTAACGCTCGGCTTGATTGCGGTCACAGGTGCCTTGCCTGTGCAGGCCAAAGATCCTGTTCCTGCCGATCCGTGGGAGATCATTCACGCGGCGAGGGAACTGGGTGATGCCGAGGTTCGGCGCGATACACTGCGCGATCCTTTGATCGTCGCCAGATCAGGGAGCTTGCGCTACCATATTGCGTTCTACGGGTGCGATCTGGGCCGGGACTGCGAAACGCTGTTGTTTCAGGCGCGACTGTTCGATCCGCGCTGGGAGCGCGATCCACCGAAACCGACCGACATGGATGCCTGGAATGCGACAAAAGTCTACGGACGCGCGGTCTTGACCGCCTCTGGTCATGCGGTGCTCGAGCATCCGGTTGCCATGCATGGCGGTATTCCGAAAGAAACGCTGTCAGCGATATTTGAAGCCTGGCGCGACGCGCTCGAAGAATTCTCGGATCACATTGATTTTGAACGATAATTGCGGTGACAGGCGAGACGCCCGTGATCGCAGAATTTCGTCCTTGACCGCCTATGGGCGCGTGAGTATGTTCCGCGCGCCGATGACGACGAGGCGACTCGTCTTATCATCGCGCTGACAGGTTAGCCTGACAGAACATCGCTGAATGACCCGGTCTTGGCCTGGTCCTCTTCCACGCACCGCTCTTCCCCTGTGGATCGGCGGTGAAAGGCACTTTCCAATTCGGAGAGTGCTGCTCGACGAGACGAACGAAGGATAGGCGCGTATGCCGACGATCCAGCAGCTGATCCGGAAACCCCGGCAGCCCAAAGTGAAGCGACAGAAAGCCATGCACCTGCAGGCCTGTCCGCAGAAGCGCGGCGTGTGCACGCGCGTCTACACGACGACACCGAAGAAGCCGAACTCGGCGCTGCGCAAGGTTGCGAAAGTGCGCCTGACCAACGGCTTCGAGGTCATCAGCTACATCCCCGGCGAGGGTCACAACCTCCAGGAACACTCGGTGGTTCTGATTCGCGGCGGCCGTGTGAAGGATCTTCCGGGTGTTCGCTACCACATCCTGCGCGGTGTGCTCGATACCCAGGGTGTCAAGGACCGCAAGCCGCGCCGTTCGAAGTACGGCGCCAAGCGCCC
>JBHJIZ010000025.1:0-46076 GCA_050043005.1 Paracoccaceae bacterium | reverse complement strand
GTCGGTAAATGTGGCCGCCCGCGCCAGGCCTTTGACGACAAAGAAGACGTCGTCATCCGTGTCGCTTTCGCTGACGATCACGGATTTCGGGGGGAAATTGCTTTCTGTCCAGAACTGCGCGAGTGCGGCGTATCCGTCCGGACCGCACGCGTGCAGTGTGCTGCCCTCGGGAAAATCGAAATCTAGCTGGTCCGACATGACGGCCAACGCTCCTTTCATGTACCGCTCGCGCGGCACCCAGTTTTGTGCACCTGGAACCCCCCAAGGCTCGGTAAGTTTACTTTAATTCAAATGCCTACGGAAGCGCATCCCCTCAAATGCGGCAAAAATTCAAGGATTGTGAGCTAGCCCACAGACAGGGAAGGTTAACTTTTGTTAATTCATTCTGCGAGCGACGGTTACCCCACAGACGGCAGGACACCAAACACGTCCCGTCATCTGAACCGGAACTCGCTGCGTAAGTTGCTTCGCCTAGGCACCGCGTTCCTTCGGGCGGCCTTCTCCGGGGCCGCCCAACTTGCAGAATACAACCGATGATTGTTTCGGGCAACACCGTTTTCGTGACGGGTGTCAGCCCGCCAGCGCTTTGTTCAGGTTCTCGTCAACCTTCTCCAGGAAACCCATCGTCGTGAGCCATTTTTGGTCCGGACCGACAAGAAGCGCGAGGTCCTTGGTCATGAACCCTGCTTCCACGGTATCAACGATCGTCTTCTCCAGTGTCGTCGCGAAGGTCATCAGTGCGGCGTTCTCGTCCAGCTTTGCACGGTGTTTCAGGCCGCCTGTCCAAGCATAGATCGACGCGAGCGAGTTCGTTGACGTCGCCTCGCCCTTCTGGTGCTGGCGATAGTGGCGCGTGACGGTGCCGTGCGCGGCCTCGGATTCCACGATCTGCCCATCCGGGGTCATCAGCACCGAGGCCATCATGCCCAGCGATCCGAAGCCCTGTGCGACCGTATCGGACTGCACATCGCCATCGTAGTTCTTGCAGGCCCAGACGAATCCACCAGACCATTTCATCGCGCAGGCAACCATGTCATCGATCAAGCGGTGCTCGTAGTGGATGCCCTTCGCTTCAAACTTGTCTTGGAACTCGGCTTCGTAAATCTCGGCAAACAGTTCCAGGAATCGCCCGTCATACTGTTTCAGGATCGTGTTCTTGGTCGACATGTAAACCGGCCAGCCAAGGTTCAAACCATAGTTCATCGACGCGCGCGCAAAGTCGCGGATGGAGTCGTCTAGATTGTACATCGCCATGAAAACGCCCGAGGACGGTGCCTGGAAGACCTCGCGCTCATCGACCGTGCCGTCGGCCCCTTCGAATTTCATCGTCAGTTTGCCCGGCCCGGGGAACTTCAGATCTGTCGCGCGGTACTGGTCGCCGAATGCATGCCGTCCGATGACGATGGGGTGGGTCCAGCCCGGCACAAGGCGCGGCACATTCGAGCAGATGATCGGTTGACGAAAGACGACGCCGCCCAGGATGTTCCGGATCGTGCCGTTCGGTGAGCGCCACATCTTCTTGAGGCCGAACTCTTCGACCCGAGCTTCGTCCGGTGTGATTGTGGCACACTTTACGCCGACACCGACTTCCTTGATCTTCTCGGCGGCATCAATCGTGATCTGATCCTCGGTTGCGTCACGACTTTCGATCCCAAGATCATAATACAGCAGCTCAACATCGAGATAAGGGAGGATCAGCTTGTCTTTGATGAACTGCCAAATAATACGGGTCATCTCGTCACCGTCGAGCTCGACAATCGGGTTATCTACCTTGATTTTGGACATGCCTCTCTCCGTATCAGTCTTGACGATTCTTGGCTGCACACTAGGCGGATCGATGCACCGCAGCAATGGCAACTCTGTATTCAATTGTATACAGAACGTCGCGGTCTCGAACGCTATCCTGTGGGAGTGGACGCACCGTGCGTTCGCTCCGCGATAATCGGAGAATCACGTGCAGAAAAAGCCCGATCGGTGGCGCCAAATGGGTCTTGAAACACTGAACGGTGAACGGCCGCAGGGCGTCTTTGTGCCCTATCGCTATGCCGATCAGGTCACGGAACCCAACCGATATCCGGCGCTTGAGGTGCGCTTTGAAGCATGCCGTTCTGCGATGCAGCAGACTCTTGACGAGATTGACCGGGCGCAAGGCGTGCTCCCGGCGCTCAACGGTCCACCACCGGTGCCCCGCTGGGACCAATCGTGGTTTCCCCGGCTGGACGGCGCGGCGGCTTACGCAATTTGCAAGCGTTTCGAACCACGCCGGATCGTCGAGGTCGGGTCGGGGCACTCGACACGAATGCTTGCTTGCGCAACAGACGGTCGTGCGGAGATCACGTGCATCGATCCCGCGCCCCGCGCCGATATCGCCGCGTTGGGCACGACGCTCCATCGCCGGGTCCTTCGGGAGAGCGACGCCGATCTGTTTGCCTGCCTCGAGCCCAGGGACATCGCGTTCTTTGATTCAAGCCACATTCTCTGGCCCGGGTCTGACGTCGACATGATCTTCAACCGGATCTTTCCGGTCTTGAAGCCGGGCGTTCTGATCCACGTCCACGACATACTTCTGCCGGATCCCTATCCCGACGCTTGGGCCTGGCGTGGTTATACCGAACAGAACGGGCTTGCAGGATGGCTGTTCGGCGGGTGTGAGATCGTGTTTTCCAGCCATTATGCGCTGACACGGATGGATGCGGCGGAGCGGCGAGGCGTTGCCGCATTGCCAATACCCGATGGTGCCTTTGAGACGAGCCTTTGGCTGCGACGCGTCTGAGACAGGATTGCTCCGGCTCACGCAATGCGTTCAGGTACGTGGACACAGCGCGCGAGGCCTGAATGCCTGAACTCCTGACTGCCTATATCGATCTGAAGTCGCCTTATGCTTATCTTGCGATCGAGCCGACCCGGCGCTTGGCGCGCCGCACTGGCGTGGAGCTCGATTGGTTGCCCTATACCTTGGACATCCCGTCTTATCTGGGGAGTGCTCGGGTCGATGATGCGGGGCAGGTCGTCGAACAGGATCGCACGCCCCACCAGTGGCGGCGGGTGAAGTATGCCTACATGGACGTGCGGCGGTACGCCAATCTGCGTGGCTTGACGATCCGTGGAACGGTGAAGATCTGGGACACGCGGCTGTTCTCCACCGCCATGCTTTGGGCTCGTGAACAGGGGCCGGCCGTGCTCGACGCCCTGCTTGATGCGGCGTTTCCCCCGTTTTGGCGCCGGGATCTGGACCCCGAGGATTTCACCGTGGTCGAAGACCTTCTGCGCAGTGCTGGCGCGCAGGTCGAGGGTTTTAAAGCATACACTGACGGGCCCGGTGGGGTCCTGCACGACAGGTTTCGTGACGAGGCCGAGGCTTCTGGCGTGTTCGGAGTTCCTTGGTACCGCTATGGCGAGGAGGTGTTCTGGGGTCGCGAGGCGTTGCCATTGATCGCGACGCGCATCACCGGCGCTCCGCCGGATTGGGGTGCGGACTTGGGTCTTGCCCCGGACGATGGGTCCTGATGCCGACATCCGGCTTCTACGTCGTTTCGTTTCCGGAGCTGAATAGAGAACACTCCGCGTGGATCGACAGTGTCCGCAACGACCATGACCCGCTTGCGTGCTCTATCGCGGCGCATTTCACGCTGGTTTTCGCGATAGATGGGCTGTCGCAAGCCGATTTGGCTGCCCATCTTTCCAATGTCGCTGGCAGAGTGCCCCGAATTGCTTTCAGGTGCAGCTACGTGATGCTTGGTCGGGATCATCAGGAACCAGTTTTCTATGCCTTTCTGGTGCCAGATCAGGGCTTTGGAGCGATCTCCCGCCTTCGTGACACGCTTCACACCGCACAACTTGCCGATCATATGCGGCCAGAGATCCCGTTTGTTCCACATATCACATTGGGCAGGGTCGAGAGTGCTCGTGCCGCGAAGGATCTATGTATGAGATTGAACGATGAAGTCCCGCAGATCGATGGATGGATCACCGCGCTAACGTTGCTTGAGGCGGCAGACGGCAGGATCAACATCCAAGATACGTTTGCTCTCAAACGGTAGAACCGCAGCACAAATCTTGTCTCGATCCAAAGGCTTGCCGTCCGTTTTGATTGTCGTCAGGATGGGTGTGTTACACGGACTACGGGGCGGATCATGCTGGAAGCGCCGAGCTTCACGATCGGGATCGAGGAAGAATACCTGATCGTCGACCGGGAAACGCGAGACCTGGTTCGTCAGGCTGATCCGGCGTTTCTGTCACGCTGTGAGGATCTGACCGACGGTCGGTCGACCACCGAATATCTGCAATGCCAGGTCGAAGTCGGGACGAGACCGCATAGGACTGTTCCTGATGCACGCGACGATCTCGCCACCCTGCGCAAGGCCATTCATACGGCCGCGTCCGAACACGGATACGGCGTGATCGCGGCCTCGACGCATCCGTTCGCGCGCTGGCGCGAGCAGACCCGCACGCGAAAGGAACGCTACGATGCACTGCGCGCCGATCTGGGGCAGGCGGTCCGGCGGCTTCTGATTTGTGGTTGCCATGTGCACGTAGGGATCGAGGATGATGATCTACGCATCGATCTGCTCAACCAGGCGGCCTATTTCATGCCACATCTGCTTGCGCTCAGTTGTTCATCGCCGTTCTGGGAGGGCGAGGACACCGGTCTTGCGTCCTATCGGCTGACGGTTTTTGACGCGCTGCCGCGAACCGGATTGCCGGATGTCGTGGACTCGTTTGCCGAGTACCGGCGTCTGATCGATGCTTTGGTCCACGCCAACTGTATTGAGGACGCCACGAAGATCTGGTGGGACATTCGACCGTCCGACAAGTTCCCGACGCTCGAGCAAAGGGTCACCGATGTCTGCTCACGCGTCGACGATGCGGCGACAGTCGCGGCACTGTTTCAGGCACTGCTGTCGCATCATTATCGCCTGAGGACACGCAATCAGCGCTGGCGGCTTTATCCGCGCACCTTGATTATGGAGAACCGCTGGCGTGCCCAGCGTTATGGGATCGACGGCAATCTCGTTGATCACGGCAAGAGATGCCAAATTCCCTTCGGCGCTCTGGCTGCGGAACTGGTCGATATGCTGTCCGAGGACGCCGAACATTTGGGGGGGCTAGCCTATCTTCAGCGCGTTACGCAGATCACACGAGAGGGCAACTCGGCCATGCGGCAACGCCGGGCCTGGGGCGCGGCGCTGTCCGACGGTGCGACGCCGCAAGAGGCTGGCGTTGCGGTTGTGGACATGCTGATGGGCGAGTTCGCCCCGAGCTGATCTTGGGGTTTGTCCGGCTCAACCGAAGATGCCAGACAGATACCCTTTCGTCACATCGTGGCGCGGTGCGGAAAATACCTGATCGGCCGTTCCGTATTCGATCAAACTACCGAGATGGAAGAACGCCACCCGATCTGCCAGGCGTCGCGCCTGTTCCAGATTATGCGTGATGATCACGATGGCCGTTTCGTGTTTTTCCGATAGAAGCAAGTCCTCGATCGCGCTGGTCGCCGCCGGATCGATGGCCGAACAGGGCTCGTCCAACAGCAGGATGTCTGGACTGATCGACAGGGCCCTTGCAATGCAGAGCCGTTGCTGCTGACCGCCCGACAGCGAGGTTCCCGGCTCATCCAGGCGATCCTTGAGTTCATCCCACAGCCGTGCGCGCTTCAGGCAGCTTTCAACCAACTCAACCTCTTGCGCTTGACCGTCGACCAGAGAATGGATGCGCGGCCCGTAGGCGATGTTCTCGTGCACGGATTTCGGGAACGGGTTTGGTGCTTGCGCCACCCAGCCAAAGCGACGCCGAACCGTGACCGGGTCAATGTCCGGAGCATAGATATCATCCCCATCCAGCTCGATCCGTCCTTCAAAGCGCGCACCCGGCACGTCATCCTGCATCCGGTTCAACAGCTTCAAAAGTGTCGACTTTCCGCAACCTGATGGCCCCATGAACGCGATGATTTCGCCGCGATAGATCTCGAGCGAGACATCAAACAGCGCCTGTTTCTCGCCGTACCAGAAGTCAACGTGATCGACGATCATCAGCAGCGTATTCGTCCGCGCTGATTGGGTGTCGGCAGTCTTAGTTGCGTTCAGCATGGCTTCCTCCCGCGCGACTGCGCACGTGGATCAGGCCGGAGCGTGCCACCGGAGACGTTGACCTGCGTCAAGCAACGCGAGACTTCAAAAAAGCTTGATGAATCCGTAACGGCTCATCGGGTGCCGAGAAGATCGCGGGACACCGCTCGCCCGAACAGATCCTCGGCATTGCGGAAAGCGATCTTCTCTGCCACATCGCGCGGGAGATGCGAGAGCCACTCTCGGTTCAGATCGATGATTCCGTCGTAATCAGCCCACTGGCCGTTCACCCAGGTGTCAGAGCCGATCATGAACCTGTCGGCATGACGGATCAGCAAGTCCCGCCACTCAGGGTTCAGTTCATCGCCGTCCAGAATGTCGCTCTCGCGATATGACGTGTCAGCGAAGAGACGCGGCTGTTCGTCCATCAAGGGGCCAATCACCTCGGGCGGCAAACTCATGCCAGCATGGGCCCAAATGACGGTCAGATCGGGTTGTGCATCGAAGAAGAAGCGCACGGGTTCGTCGTTCGAGTGAATGTGTATCGGGATGCCCCGTGCCACCGCCATTTCGGCGATCTTCGCGAGCAGTTCCAGGTTTGCGCCGCCCATCGTATGGACATGAAATTCACCGATGCCTTCGTGCGGATATCGGTCCAGCCGTGCACCGAGATAACCCTCCATCCCATAGGCCGCCATCCAGTTCGATGAACCGGCATCGCCGTGATACGGCCTCAATTCCGGGATGACGCGGGACGGGGCGTGCTCCCACAGCTTGATGGTGCCTTCATCCGGCGTCGATGACACAAGGCCCATCGCGACACCGTTCTGATCCATCAATTCGATCACGGTGGCGGGCGGGTAGGGCCCCCAGGCTTCCCGCTTGTAATGGATGTGCGCATCGAAGATCGGCAGGTTTGCGGCACCCTCGCCAATCGTGTCATCTGCCAGGGGTGCCAGGGGTACCAGAGCTACGATCAAGACAAGCAGACGCAACATCCTTCCCGTCCGGTCGGTGAAGACCGAAAAGTAGTGGAAATCATGCGTGGATTGAGGCACCTTTCTTGTCAGCAAGCTGCACAGGAGATGTTTGATGAAGATCCTAATCACAGCCGCTGCCTTCGTTCTTTACACCGCGGGCGCCACAATGGTTTACGCGCAGGGATGCCACAAGACCTGCGCTGATGGTTTCACCTATTCCTCGGATGCAGGAAAGTGCGTGAAAAAGACAATCTCGAGCTGATCGAGGTTCGCTGAAGACCGAGCACGGGGCGCCGCTTATCGCAGCTGCGCCCTAACTCGCCGTGTTCGGAAACGCCAGATAGAACGCGTCCGATTCAGAGTTGTAGTAACGATATGCGTTGCCAACGCGGTAGAATGTGTAGGTTGCGCTGACGCCCCTGATCGAACCATCTTCATTGATGATGTACGGCCACGGACCCCATTCGGTCGTCGTCTTGGTCGACCGATAGCGATACGTGCCGTCGGGGCTGAAATTGAACACACCCGATGCGCTTTTCCAGGGAACGCCCACGAAAATGCGCCTGACTTCTTCGGCGCTGAGACGATCGCCCGGTGCACCCTCTGGCGCCGTTCCTGCAGTCTGCGGGGTTCCGCACGCGGCCAGCCAGAGAAGCATAAACACGAGGACGGGACGGATCATGTCGGGTGCCACCATTTGCCGTTCAGAACGACGCCGCGCGCGTTGATCTTGCGGTCGCCTTGCAGATGTTCACCCAGAACATCGAGATAGTCAAAGCTCCCGTCATCGACTGTCAGGATCGTCGCATCCCCGACCGCGCCGGGCTTGAGTGTTCCGAGTTCCGGGCGTTGCAGGGCGAGTGCAGCGTTCTCTGTCGACAGCTTGATGACGGTCGCAAGATCCACGCCCATGCACAGAAATTTTGACATCGTTGTCACCTGATCGAAGGCCGGGCCATCGATGCAAAGCTGGTGCACATCCGAGCTGATCGTATCCGGCAGGAAACCGTTTGCCAGCATGGCGCGAGCGGTTTTGAAGCTGAAAGATCCCTTGCCGTGCCCGACATCGAACAGCACGCCGCGTTTGCGCGCGTCGCGTACTGCCGGTTTCACGGTCCCCTGCGCGGTTGCCGGAGAGTTTGGAAACGGCCGGAAGCAATGGGTCAGCACATCGCCCGGGCGCATCCGGGCGATCAGTTCCTCGTACGACGGCGGCGGCTCATCGATATGCACCATCATCGGCATGCCGACTTCCTCAGCGGTCTGCAATGCGAACTCGAACGGTGTCATGCCTTGCTCGCCCGAGGCATGGCGGCCGAGCCGCACCTAGCTACCGACAATCAAGTCGCGATTGGCGTCGGCAACCTCGGCGGCACCGCGCGGATCCATCAGCCGAATGTCCTGAGACTCGCCAACCATCACGTTCTTGCCGAACCCCCAGATCCCCGCGAAAGACACGTGGAGATAAGCGAGGATCCGGACTTCCGAGGGCTCGATCACGTGCTTGCGGAAGCCTGCAAAGTTGCCCGGACCGGCACTTCCGGTGTCAATCGCGGTGGTGACCCCCGAGGTACGGCAGAGTTCTTCGGCATCGATCCCGAGCGACGTGCCACCCCAGTACACGTGTGTGTGCAGATCAATCAGCCCCGGTGTCACGATCTGGCCCGAGACGTCGCGGATTTCTGTTTCCGGATCGCGTTTCAGGGCGTCGCCGATCTCCGCAACTTTGCCGTTTGCGAATGCGATTTCGGCGGTGCGGTCGATGTTCTGCGACGGGTCGATGACACGGCCACCGGTCAGGATCAGATCATGGGGCATTGTGCGTGTGCACTCCGGAAGATGATGCCCGGAGAGCTTGGCGCCCGGACGCAAGGGTTTTAAGCTCTAACGAATCCCGTGTCCTGACAAGCCAAGGAGTTCGGGAAGCTGCTTCATGTCGTCGAACGGGATCGCACCATGTGCGACCAGTTTTTCCTCGGGCGTATCGCGGGTGTAACCGTAACAGCGCATTCCAGCGCCCACGGCCGCACGGACACCACTTGCGCTGTCCTCGATGACGACAGCGTCGCCGGGAGAGATCCCCATCGCCTCAGCAGCATGTAGATAGAGACCCGGGTCAGGCTTGGCGACGCCGACATCATGCGCTGAGTAAATGCGCCCCTCGAGCCGTTCCCAAAGGCCTGTTCTCCTGAGTGTGACATTCATTTTCCGCATCGGACCATTCGAGCCGACGCAATACGGAATACTTGCCGTGTCGAGATCATCCAGAACGCCAGCGATGTCGGGGATGATCTCCACTTCGTCCGCCAGCGTCGTAATCATCAGGTCATAGTAGCCTTCGACCCAACCGTCCGGCAGGGCGGCGCCCATCTCTCGCGCACGCTCGAACACCGATTTGATGGTACCGCCCACGAACATCTCGATCGATTGCTCGGTCGTCATTGGCAGGCCATGCGTCGTCATCTCCTCTGCGATCAGGCGATTTGTGATCGGCTCGCTGTCCACCAGCACGCCGTCGCAGTCAAAGATGACCAGTTTCATTCGGAGGTCTCCTGAGACGCCACACCTGCGCGCGCAATCGTCTGCCGGGCCGCCGCGACGACCGGGTAGTCGATGAACTGTCCATCGAGCTGGATCGATGCGTTGCCGTTTCTTTCAGCCTGCTCGAATGCATCGATCACGGCTTGTGCACGTGCAACGTCCTCGGCGCTTGGGGTGAACACCGTATGCACCGGTTCGATCTGCTTTGGATGGATGCAGAACTTGCCCTGAAACCCCATTTCCATGACTGTCCGCGCCGAGGCGATCAGGCCTGCGTCATCCTCCAACCGCGCCCACACCGAGTCGATGGGCGGTTCCAGGCTCGCAATGCGACAGGCTAGAACGATCTCGGCGCGCGCGGCCGCGCAGTCGTGTTCCGATGCCGTCCAGACCATACCCATGTCACGTACGTAATCGGCGGCACCGAAAGAGATCCGGCGGACGCGCTTGGGCGCCGTGCGGCAGATCTCTCGTACATTGGCGATGCCAAGGCCCGTCTCGATAATCGGGATAAGATCGACACTGCCAGCGGCAAGGCCCCGCCGCGTTTCGTAGGCCGTCATGGCCCAGTCCGCCGTTTGCAGATCTGCGGGGGTTTGAACCTTCGGCAGAACCAGGCCGTCGATACCGGGCGCAGTACAGACCTCCAGATCGTCGAATGCAAAGTCGGTATCGAGCGCATTGATCCGGATGTAACCTTGGCACACGCGGGACCGCTGCATCGCAGCGACGACTTGCCCGCGCGCGTTCGCCTTCTCGGACACCGCAACCGCGTCTTCCAGATCGAGGATGACCGCGTCGGCGCCTGCCACGAAGACTTTCTCGACCTTCCGAGCATCGTTGCCCGGTGTGAACAAAAGCGTCCGGTAAGGCGTCATGCGCGCTTCTTGACCAAAGGTGCGAGATACCGTGCTGGCTCGTCGCCCGCGTAGGATCGCGCAAACGCATTGATTGACGCATCGATCCCGGGCGCATCGTCTGGTTCCCACCCGTGCATAATCCGCTTCTGGGCACGGATGGCACCGGGAGCACAGGTCAGGATCATCTCAACCCAGTCTTCAAGAGCTTTTTCGACCTCGGTGTTTGGCACCAAACGCTCGACGAAACCAATCTCAAGGTTCTCGTCACCGCCCACGTCGCGCCCGGTGAACAACAGTTCCGAGGTCTTTCCCCAACCGATCAAGCGGGGCAGCAAGCAGGCCTCGATAACCGAGGGGATGCCAACGCGAACCTCCGGCATTCCGGTCACAAGGCTCGCTGCCGCCAAGCGTATATCGCAGGCCGCCGCCAGTTCCATCGCGCCGCCATAACAGCGTCCTTCCAGAACCGCGATCACGGGAACCGGGATACGCCGGACCGCATCTATTGCTTTGTGCAATGAGGTTATGAAGCCGCGCGCGCCGTTTTCGTCCAGGTTGGCGAGAACCTTCACGTTTGCACCGGCCGAGAACATAGCGTCCGTGCCGCGCAACGTGACGAGACGCAGGTCAGGATCTGCGTGCAGCTTGAGTGCCTGTTCGGTCAAAGCAGACACGACTGCCGGGCCAAGCGCGTTGCGCCGTTCCTTGTGATCGATGATCAAATGGGCGACCGGGCCGTTGGCGCGCCTCTCGATCTCGCAGCGGACAGTGCCGCCATCCGGCAGCGGCGTTTCGGTCATTGCCGTGCCGCCGTTCCGTGGAACACCACGTTTTCTGGTGTCTCACCGCGCGCAATGCGTTCGCATTGGTCGGCGACGAAGCGCCAGCGCCGAGTGTGCATCTCTTCCGTCACAGCGGATCGGTGCGGGCTGAGGATCACGTTATCCAGATCCTGAAACGGACGGTTGCTCGGCCATGTGCCCGATCCGTAATTGTACCATGTGTCAATGACGGCGCCGCCGATGCAGCGAGCCTCCAAGGCCTCGTAAAGCGCATCTTCATCGATGATCTTCCCGCGGGCCACGTTGATGATCACGCCGGTCGGTTTCATCTTCGCCAAACGCTGTGCGTTGAGCAGGCCGATCGTCTCGGCGTTCATGTCACAGGCCACCAGCACGTAGTCTGACTCCGCCAACAGATCGTCCAGGCGATCGGACTGTCCCAGCCAGTCAAGCTCAGGCGGGCAGGGACGGGCAGACCGGCGAATTCCGATGCACCGCATCCCGAACGCGTTGGCCCGGATGGCCGTTTCATGCCCGCTGTGCCCGTAGCCGACGACACCCAGCGTTTTGCCCTTCACCTCTCCATGCGACGGTGCGAAGCCCGGTCCGTAGCCGCCCCACCCATTTTCGCGAAATCCGCGATCGAGTTGGGGCAGACCGAGCTCCCATTCCAGCATCGAAAGCAGCACGAATTCGGCAATGCAGGTTTCGTGCTCGAACGTGTTTGCAACAGGCGTGCCTGCGGGCATTTTTTCGGGGGCGGTAAAGTCGAAGCCAGTCCACGGGATCTGATAGAGTTTCAGGTCGGGGACCGCGGGCCAGTCCACCGGGATTCCTCCCCCGACTATGACGTCCGCTGATGTGGCCAAGGGCGCGAATGCCTCGACCGGATCGTGGTCGGGATGCCAGGTCGACACCGTCCAGTCCTTTCCGAGCAACTCGGCCAGCATAGGTGCTTTCGGTGCGGCAATCACGCCTTGTACCAGAACCGTCGGCATAGACTTCCCCTCTTTCTCGATCTGCTCATGTGATGTGGTTTTGTGCTTGGAAGGGTCCAGACGTCATTCACCAAAGCCGCCACGCCCGACCGGAAACCTCACGGGGGTCAGGCTGTGCCAGCGAGGCAGCCTCGTCTAGCTCTGCGGACCATTCGACCGGGACGACACAAGCCGGTCGGTCGCCTTCAGCAAAATAAACCCCGCCCAGCGGCATGAAGTGTTGCCGGTTCAGCGTCTCCATGTCGGAATCTGCCCGCATGCGAGGCATAACGCGCATCATGTAGACCGCGCCAACGCCCGGAAGTCCGGCAAGACAAAGGATGATCAGTCCCATCGGAAGACCGCGCGCCGTTCCTCCAACCAGATTGGGAAAAACAACAAGGCCGACCCCGACCAGGAACATCACCGTCGCACCGATGGCCCTCGGCACGAAGCGGCGTTCGATCCCGTCGAGTTGAGCCGCATCAGACGAGAGCGCGTCGATCTTGCGCGCCACACCGCGCAAGATCTCGGCATCGCCGACCGTCAAGTCGTCAATTGCCCGGGTGATCCCGCCCAGGTGATCGTCAATCTCTCCGACCATTGGCGGTGCCTCGGCATCGATCCAGCGCCGTTTGATGTCGTCGCGCAGCGTTGCCGCATCATGCGCTATGGCCCGGCGTTTGGGGAATGGTGCGTCAGCCAATGAAACCGCCACAAGGCCGTGCAAGCGGTCGACCTGGGCTCTCAATTCGGGTTCCTTATGAAGATTGCCACTCAGGTGCTGGCAGATATCTGCGATTGCATCAACGCCATGCTGTATCCGTGAGCGAATTTGGTTCGTCGCCCCTGCCAGGAACGCCTCCAACTCCATGCTCTCGCCTGCGACCGACATCTCGTCGTGCGGTCCTGCGCCGTTTACTGCAACACGGACCGGGACGTCGGTACGATGCGTTGGACGTGAATGGTCTCGCGATTAATGCAGGCACCAACCCGGTCGGTGAGATTGGTCAGCCAGTGCTCGGATTGATAGACAGCCTCGTAGAGGCGTTCGCGCTCGGCTTCGTTCTCGAACCGCCGGATCCAGATGTAGACGCTGTCATCACCCTCGCCACGGAAGGAACCGGCGATGACCATGCCGACCTGAACCTGGAAGGGGATGATCTCTTCCTCCATGAGCTTGAGCCACTCCTCCATCTTGCCCGGTCTGATCTCGTATTGCCGCAACTCGTAGAATGCCATGTTCGTCCTCGCGTGTTCAGATTGACCGAGTCAGGTGTTGGCCTAACCCTGTCTCATACAGGTCCTGGCACCTCAACCTGATCTCGAGCGCACTCTGGCGCAATCAGATGAGCGAATTCGCCTTGATTGCGTGGAGCACTGATCGGTACTTCGTTCGGGGTTCGAGTCCTGCCGATGGTCCATCAGCGCGCCAAATACTGGAAAGCAGCGCACCATTTCGACAGCTGGCCATTTGCCATGATCTCGCATGGCAGACTCAGAACACTTGCGGATTCGCGACCCTTCCCAATGCGCAGTCGAGCCGTGGATATGACCGTTGTTGCAGAAAGTCGCGCGCAGCGCGCGGCGGGATGTATCCCACCCCGCCGGCCTCAAGCAGCTTCTTGCCGGCAGAGGCATGATGCCCTGACCGGAACTTCTGCACGCGCCATTGCCAGATCGAGGCGCTGCTTGATCATGAACGCCTCGGTGGCCTCACCCTTGCGCGTCAGGCACTCATGCAGCCCGTGCAGCGCCCAGACATTCTCCGGGTGCTGCGACGACCGGCTGAGCGTGCCATCTAGGCCCAGGTCCGCGCGATAGACGGATGCCGCCTCGTCGACATGACCCTGCTCCAGCAACAGCGCACCAAGCGCATGCCGGGCAGGCTGCATCCAGCCCCAGGGCTCGTCATAGAGCAAGCCATCCTCGCGTTTTACCGCTTCACGCAGGTGATCGAAGGCGACGTCATAGTTCGCTTTGCGGTACTCAAGCTCGCCATCCAGCATCGCCTCGGCCACGCCGAGGATATCGGACATCACGTTGTTGTGGATGCGCCGACCGTCCTGAACGCGCCCGACCGCCGCGTGGAAATCGGCGCGCGTCTGCTCGGCTTCCGCCACATTGCCCAGTGCCGAATGCGCGACCCCCTTGGCGTAATAGGCAACCGCCGTCGTGCCGGTGTAGAGATCCTGATCCTGCGGCAGCGGTTCGTCGATGATCTCCTGCCACTTCCCGAAGCGGATCATCACGTGCCATTTCATCGAGAGATAACTCTCGAGGAAATCTGCCATCGGCGGGCTCTCGACCCGCAGCAACTCCTCCGGCGTCTTGTCGATGATCATCTGGGCTGCGGCCATCGCAGGCGTGTACTGACCGAGGAACATCGCGCCGTAGACTGCGAAGTGCATGTTGTGGGTACGGTACATCGTGTAGACGCCCGGCTGGCCGCCATTGTCGAAGTAGCGGTTGTCGGCGGCAACGCCGTCCTGATTCCAGATCAGCACGTTATGATAATGCCCGCACAGCACATCCAGATGCGTCGGCATGTGCACCAGGTGCCCGCTGTCCGGGACAAGTGTCCGCAACACATCGCCCTGGCGCAGCGCCTTCTCGGGGAAGGGCGACATCTCCATCAGGTGAACATAAAGGTGCAGCAGCCCCGGGCAGGTCCAGCTTTCGGCCTGGGTCTCGAACACGTCTTCCAGCACCGCCATGGCCTCCGCCGTGCCAGCGTTCTCGGGGATGCCACCGGAATCCACGTCCCACATCATCCAGGGCGTCTCGTTCATGATCGACTCGACGAAGATCGAGCGGATGTCCATGTCGCCTGAATTCACCTTGTGGATCTCGCGCATCCGGTTGGTGAACGCTGCGTTCCAGTCGTTCATGTCCTTGGGTTCGTCCGGCACGTCCCGGCTGGGATAGCGGATCTCCAGCGCGCGGATCAGATCGGCCTCCAGCGGTGCCGCATGATCGATCACGGCCAGCGCCTGCTGCATGAAATCGTACGAGGCCTCCAGTGTGCCTGCCCGGCCCTTCGGATCGTACCGGTGCCAGGGCAGGTTGTAATTCGGACCAGCGGCATAGGAGGCACCCCAATACGCCATCGCGCAGTTGGGATCGGCTTCGCCAGCCTTGACGAAGCAACTGATCGCCTCCTGATGATTGAAACCATAGAGCCAGTTGAGGCCTCGATTGAACCACATCTGCGCGTCGTCAGATGTGGTCGTGACCTTCCGCCCATAGGTCCCGAGATCAAAGTAGTCCATCAAACCCTCCCGATGCTGTCGCTGTGATTGTGCCGCTGCGCCGGGTGCCGGTAAAGTTCAATTCTGTACCAACACAAAATCCCGGATCAGCCCCGCGACCTCATCCGGCTTCTGATGACAGACCCAATGGTCGGCGTCGGCGATCTCGTGACGGGTCAGCCCGGCCTGACAGAATGCTTCCAGCCCCTCGGTCGCGTCCGGCAGAAGTGCCGCGTCGCCCATGCCCCAGATCAACTGGTGTGGAACCATTACCTGTAGTCTGTGCTCCGGTAGCGCTGGCAGCTTATCCGATGGGGCTTGCGCGCCGGGCTCGCCAACGTAAATCGGCGACGCGCGGTACCAGTTCACCATGCAGCGCAATGTATCGACGTTCTGCCAGGCAGCGCGATACGTCTCCAGCACGTCCGGTGTCATCCAGGACATGTCCATGTTCTTCGCGAAGAACCCGGCGAGTTTTTCGAACCGGTTGGCTGCCAGGATCTCCTCTGAACCCGCCTTGCGCAGCCAGTTCATGTACTGCGATGCCGCGCATTGGTCGCCGCCCGTCGCGATCGCGCGCTGCATTGGTGCTGGATGCACGCCGTTGATGACGGTCAGGCTGGCGATCCTGGGATCCCGCATGAAGGCGACGGCGTAGGCGACCGGCCCGCCCCAGTCGTGGCCGATCAGATGAACACGCTCCAGCCCGAGCGAATCGATCAGAGCAATGACATCGCGTGCCAGCTTACCGGCGGAATAATCCTTCACGGCCTCTGGCTTGAAGGAGACACCGTAACCGCGCTGGTCAGGCGCGAAACACCGGAAGCCATCAAGGCGCTCGACGATATCCGCCCAGGCGCCGCCGTGTTCCGGAAATCCGTGCAAAAACAGGCATATCGGGCCATCGTTCCCGCTGATGTAGACACGGGTGTCGTGGCCATTCAGTTGGATAATGCGATGCTCCATATCTCAAACGCTACGTGGGTGATTGCTGTGCGTCCAGCGCTTCGCACGTTTGACTCGGACGCGCCGTGCAGACATCACGCAGGTGAAGAAAAGGGAGATGTCATGTCCAGCATCGTCGTCATTGGATCCGGGGCCATGGGATCGATCTACGCTGTTCTGATGGCCGACGCGGGGCACGACGTATCGATCGTCGACATCGACCAAGCGCATGTGGACGCGACCAATGCGAACGGCCTGCGGGTCGAGGGGGCGTCCGGTGACCGGACAATCCGTATCCCGGCGCAGGTCGATGTCGACGGGATGGCACCCGCCGATCATGTCATCATCGCGACGAAGTATGACGGGGTCGCAGATGCGGCGCGCAAGGCGCTCAAGGTCATGCGCGATGACACGGATCTGGTGACCGTGCAGAACGGACTTGGGTCGGCGGATATCGTTGCCGACAGCGGCGGCGGCGACCGCCTGTCCATGGGCGTTGTCGGCGGGTTCCAGGCCAACCTTAAGGGACCGGGCCATTCCTTCCACAACGGGATGGAGATGGTTCGTTTCGGCAGCTATGCCAACCATGATCAGGCCCGGCTCGAGCGGATCGCGAACATCTGGAAATCGGCAGGGTTCGATGCTCAAGTCTTCGACGACATACACCGCATGGTCTGGGACAAGCTCTTGATCAACTGCGCCGTCAACGGACCGTGTGCGATTACGAACCTGCGCACGGGACCTTTGCTGGCCGATCCGCACGGCCGCGAGATCAGCCAAAGGTGCATCAGCGAGGCGTTTGCCGTCGCGAAAGCAAAGGGAATCTCCCTCTCGACCGATGATCCGATCGCTTATCTTCAGGGTTACGTCGAACGGATGCCGAACGGGTTTCCCTCGACCGCGCAAGACCATGCGGCCCGGAAGAAGGGTGAGATCGATGCCATCAACGGAGCCATCGTTCGCGAAGGCGCGCCGCTGGGCATCGAGACGCCGATGAATGGGTTCGTCAGAACCCTGATCAAAGCGCGGGAGAGCGCTTTTTGATGTCTGAACAGGCGAAAACGCTGTTTGACAAGGTCTGGGATGCTCACGTCGTTGCCGAAATGGGGCACGGCTACCAACTGCTGCACGTCGACAGGAACCTGCTGCATGATCTGTCAGGCGGCAAGGCACTGGCCGATCTGGAGCGGCGCGGATTGTCGGTTCACACGCCTGCGCTGAACATCGCCGTGCCCGACCATGCGGTGTCATCGGCGCCTGGGCGCCACGCGGCCTCGACCGAGATTTCGGCGCGGCTGGCGCCGGTCTTTAAGCAGCGCGCTGAAGCGGCTGGCATCCGCTACATTGATGTCAACGATCCAGAGCAGGGGATCGTCCATGTCATTGGGCCTGAACTGGGTCTGACCTTGCCGGGCACGCTGATCTGCTGTGGTGACAGTCATACCTCGACCCATGGGGCGCTGGGTGCCGTCGCCTTCGGGATTGGCTCGACCGAGCTTCTGCATGTTCTGGCAACCCAAACGATCGTGCAAAAGAAACCACAACGGATGCGTGTGACCTTTGAAGGTCAAGCCGGGGCAGGGGTCGCCCCGAAGGACATGATTCTCTATTTGATGGGCGCGATTGGTGCCGCGGGTGGCGATGGCTATGCGTTGGAATATGCCGGGTCGGCAGTCCGGGCACTGGACATCGAAGGCCGTCTGACAATCTGCAACATGTCGATCGAGTGCGGCGCCAAGATGGGAATGATCGCCCCGGACGCCGTCACGTACGACTATCTCGAAGGACGGGCGCACGCCCCGAAAGGCGACGTGTTCGAGACGGCGCGTGAGTACTGGGAAGCACTCCCGACCGATCCGGATGCGGAGTTCGATCGTGAGGTCACGCTCGACATGGCGGATATCGCACCTCAGATCACCTGGGGAACCTCTCCTGAGCATGTCACGTCAATCTCGGACCAAGTGCCGGACCCGGCGCAAGCCACGCCGGAGAAGCGCGAAGACTGGGCACGGGCGCTCGATTACATTGGGCTTACCCCTGGGCAACCCCTCGAAGATGTCGCCGTCGATCATGTGTTCATCGGCTCGTGCACCAACAGCCGGATCTCGGACCTGCGTGCCGCGGCAGCGATTGCGGATGGCCGGAAGGTTCCGGAGGGCACGTCGGCCTGGGTTGTTCCGGGGTCTCAAGCGGTGAAACGCCAGGCCGAGGCTGAAGGGCTGGATGCGAGCTTCCGTAAGGCAGGTTTCGAATGGCGCGAGCCCGGATGTTCGCAATGCGTGGCTGCCAATGGCGAGGTGGTGGCACCGGGCGCGCGGTGTGTTTCGACGACAAACCGGAACTTTGTCGGGCGCCAGGGACCGCGCGCCAGGACGCATCTGGTCTCGCCCGCCATGGCCGCCGCAGCGGCGGTGACCGGTAAGATCACGGATGTTCGCAAGCTGGGCCGCGCACAGTGACACCACTTACGCAGATTTCGGGCCCTGCGGTTCCGCTGATGGAAGCCAACGTCAATACGGATGTGATCATCCGGATCGAGCGCCTGTCGGACTTCGGACGCGATGAGCTTGAACCCTACGCCTTCGAGGCCTGGCGGTTCGACGAGAGCGGCGCCGAGATCGCAGACTTCCCGCTGAACCAGCCACACTGGAAGTCCGCGCCGATCCTGCTGGCCGGGCCGAACTTCGGGTGCGGATCCTCGCGGGAGGGTGCTGTCTGGGCATTGAACTGCCTTGGGATACGCGTGGTCATCGCGCCCAGTTTCGGGGGCATCTTCCGCAACAACTGCTACCAGAACGGCACATTGCCGATCGTGCTGCCGACCGAGACCGTCGAGAACTTCGCCAAGATCGCCAAGACGCAACCAGATGCACCGTTCCGGGTGGATCTGGAGGCGCAGGTCGTGATCCCGCCGAACGGTACGCCCGTGCCGTTCGAGATCGATGGGCTCCGCAAGTCAGGCCTTTCGAAGGGTTTAGACGATCTCGGTCTGACAGCACAGCAGTTGCCCGGGATCGCGGCATGGCAGGAAACGGACAGGGCCTTGCGGCCCTGGATCTGGTTGGATTGATGCCGGCGTGCGCAGTCAATCCACCACCGCCCCCACCCACCCACCCGGCGGTGATGGACCGCCGCCGCACGCCGGCTTGAGGAGGTCGCGATGGATCAGGTGAAGGCTTTGCTGTTCGATACGTTCGGTACGGTCGTTGACTGGCGCGGCTCGGTCGCGCGACAGGTCGCCCGACTGGCAGAAATGAAGGGCATCGAAGGTCTCGATACCGAAGCTTTCGCCCGGGCCTGGCGTGCGGGATATCACCCTGGAATGGCACCCGTCATCGCTGGTGAACGCCCGTGGACGCCGATCGACGTGATCCACCGCGAACGGCTGGATGTCATCCTGGAGGATTTCGGGATTGCCGCGCACTTTGATGAAGCGGAACGCGCTGATCTTAATCTCGCCTGGCACAGGCTCGATCCGTGGCCAGATTCGGTCCCCGGCCTCCGTCGCCTTGCCCGAAACTACATCGTCGGTCCTTTGTCCAATGGCTCGACCCCGCTGTTGATCAACATGGCCAAGCGCGCCGGTATCCCATGGGATGTCATCATGTCCTCGGACGCGACGCGCGGATACAAGCCAGATCCAAAGACGTATCTTGGCGCATGTGAGATGCTCGGCATGACGCCGCCCGAGGTCATGATGTGTGCCGCGCACAACAACGATCTTGAAGCCGCCGCCAGTCACGGAATGCGCACGGCATACATCAATCGCCCGACCGAATACGGTGAAGACCAGAGCCGCGATACGCACGCGACGGGGGACTGGGACATCGTCACGGACCACATCGAGGGGATCGCCGACGTTTTGGGTTGCTGATCATCCGACTGCTGCAGGAGTGCCCTCATGAAGCGCTATGAAATTGCCTCGATCCCGGGGGACGGGATCGGATCTGAAGTTGTATCGGCCGGGCTGGAAGTGCTCGACGCGATCGCATCGCGGGAAGGCTTTGAGCTGCAGGTGAGCGGGTTCGATTGGGGCTCGGACCGCTACCTGTCGACTGGCGCGATGATGCCCGAAGATGGTCTCGACCAGCTCCGTCCGTTCGACGCTATCTTCTTTGGATCTGCCGGAGATCCGCGTGTGCCGGATCACATCTCGCTTTGGGGGCTTCGGCTCGCCATCTGTCAGCCCTTCGATCAATACGCCAACGTTCGGCCCGCGCGTGTTTTGCCTGGCCTGGAAAGTCCGCTGCGCGGTATCGGGCCGGGCGATCTCGACTGGGTGATCGTGCGTGAGAACTCCGAGGGCGAGTATGCCGGTTCGGGAGGCCGGGCGCATCAGGGCCACCCGCACGAGGTCGGCATGGACGTCACAGTCTTCACGCGCGCGGGCGTCGAGAGGATCCAGCGGTTCGCGTTTGAGCTTGCGCGCACACGCCCGGCCAAACACCTGACCCTGGTGACAAAGTCGAATGCCCAGCGCCACGGAATGGTGATGTGGGACGACATCTTTCAGACCATCAAGCCGGATTATCCGGATGTCGAAACAGATCGTGTCTTGGTCGATGCCATGACAACGCGCATGGTTCTGCATCCCAATCAGATCGACACCGTGGTCGCCACCAATCTGCACGCGGATATTCTGTCCGACCTGGCTGCTGCCCTGACCGGGTCGCTCGGCCTCGCGCCGACGGCCAACCTGAACCCGGAACGTGCCTATCCAAGCATGTTCGAGCCGATCCATGGCTCGGCCTTTGACATCATGGGGCAGGGTATCGCCAATCCGATCGGTGCTTTCTGGTCAGCCTCGATGCTGCTCGAGCATATCGGCGAGCCCGTCGCCGCGCGGGCTCTGCTCATCGCGAGCGAACAGGTGACAGCCGCAGGACAGCCGCGTCCGCGCGATCTTGGCGGCAGTGCAACGACCCGCGAGATGACCGATGCGGTGCTGGGCGCGATTGCCGGGCAGAACTAGCCTGTTCTGGACCAGAGCATTTATCGTGTATTCGCGGAATTTTCTTTTTCAAAGAGAACCCGCTCTTAGCAGTCGGTCTGGATGATCCACGCGCCATTGATGAGTAGAGGTGCGTGTGATGACCGAGTTTCGGGTGCGCGAGGATCTTGACGATCTTTACGACTGGGACGTGATTGAAGAACGTCTTGAAGAAACCGCATCCGGTCTGGTGCTGGTCGAGCGTCTGACGATCTTCGATGATCTGACGGAGCGAATGGATCAGTTCTCGCTGTCCGGTCTTCGAATCGAGACTGAATTCACTGACTTTTCCGGGCCTGACGGCTTTGGCGTGATGCCATGGGAAACGATTACGATTGAGTATGACGAGTCGGGGGCTCTCGCGTTCCGGGAAACCGTGTTTGATACCGGTGCCGTCCTGACGGAAACCTTTGCAGGCGGCATCCGTTCGGAGACGTACCAGCTCGATTCGCTGAACGGGCCGAATGGCGCAGGTGAAGAGATCTGGGATGAAATCGTCACTCAGTACGACCTGTCGGGGCTGATCTCGGCGCGTGAGACGACCTTCGACACGGGCGTCCTGAAGCTTGAGACGTTCCAGAGCGGCGTTCGTTCAACCGTTAGCCAGACCGACCTGTTCGGCGACGCCGAGATCTGGGAAATCATCAACACGACATATGATGCGAACGGCCATGTGCAGGAGCGCTTCACTCTGTTTGATGATGGAACATCCAAGCTTGAAGGTTTCGTCGGCGGCCAGCGCACGGAAACCTTTCACTTCGATGCGATCGATCCCGGTTCATCGGTCGCGGGCATGGGCGCCCGGTCCTGGTCCACGATTGAGGTCTATTACGACGGTCAGGGCAGCGTCTCGGAACGGATAACCGTGAACGATGACGGCTCGAGCGTTACCAGCCAGTTCGAAGGCGGGGTTCTGCAAAACACGGTCAAGATCGATGGGACCGGCGGAGATGATGGAAATGGTGCAAACCCCTGGTCACGGGTCGAGACACTCTATGATGACGTGGGACGGCTAACACTTCGAATCACCGACTATGACGATGGGCGCGTTCAGTACGAAGACTTTGTCGAGGGTCAGAGGACGTTTGCGCACTGGACTGATGGAGATGGCGACGGGCCGGGTGCTCACGACTGGAGCCAGTTTCTTACGTTCTACGATGCCGAAGGCGCGATTCAAGCAACCCTGATCGACTACGACGATGGAGACGCCATCGCTACCTACTATCAATCCGGATCAGCGTTCGAACGCCACATCCTGGACGGTGATGGTGATGAACTTTGGATTGGGCGCCAAGTCACTTTCGCCGCAGATGAATCGATCGCCACGGATACGTTCTTCTTCGACGAGTTTGAAATTCCGGACGATTTTTTCAACCTGCCGGAGGTTGGAGGACTCGCCTAAAGCGCCGTCACATCAAAAGATACCGTCCAGCACGACGGCCTGTTGCCAGGTCTCGAACGTCGCTGGTCGCGCATGATGCGATGGCCGAGCGTACCGCGTCGGCACGCTTGCGTCGCTTCTGTGTCGGTCGCCGGACTTGTTACTCTGCCGTTGCAACTGACGCGTCTCAAAAACGGTTGGTTCGTTCTGCTCTTCTGAACGCGTTGTTCTGCCGCCGATGGTCATCACCCAGATCCCCCGATCTCAACAAGATGACGATAGCAGATCGTTCCGCGCGGATGAAGACATATCTACCGTTGACCGCCTGCAGGGTCATCCGGCTTTTTGTTCGCGATGCATCATGTATATCGCGGCCGCGACAATGATCGCGGCACCGGCCCAGACACGCGGCTCTGGCCACTCTGCGAACAGCCACAGACCCAGGATCGTTGCGAACAGCAACCGTGTGTACTCCAGCGGAGCAAGTGCGCTCGCCTCGCCATGCTTGAAGGACAGGATGTTCAGATACTGCGCCATCGCGGATACCATGCCGATCGCCAGCAACAGCATCCACTCGGACAACGTCGGCATTTGCCAGCACCAGATCGTCGGCGGGATCATCAACCCCCCGACGCCAACGGCCTGATAAGTCAAGATCGTCACCGGCTTGTCCAGGCGCGCCAGAATCCGGATGATGATCATGACGACCGAAACGCAAACTGCACTGGCGATTGACATGATGTGCCAGACGTTAAGCCCGAACTCTTCATCGGGCCAGACGATGATGCCGACGCCGACGAACCCCAGGACGAGCGCTATCCCGCGCGGCGCGCGCACGATCTCGCCCAGCAGGAAGATGGCCATCAGCGTTGTGAAAAATGTCTTCGAGAACGCGATCACCGTCGCTTCTGCCATGGTGAGCTCGATGAACGCCAGAAACCCCAGCACCATCGCCAGGAAGGCCATGATCACACGTATCACCTGGAGTTTCGGCCGGGCCGAATAAATACTCTGAGGCCAGCCCGCGATAATCACCGGCGCTGCGATTGCCGTCATGGTCAACTGCCGGAAGAACAGGATTTCGGTGACGTGCAAACGCTCGCCGACGATCTTGATCAACGCGATCATCACCGTGAAGAGCAGCGATCCGATGATGAAGAGTATGCCGCCGCGAATGTTCGATGACAGACCGTCCCACCATCGCATCCAGGCGCTACGAAAAACTTCGTAGTAGGATGGCTCGAGGGATGGATCGGGCAAAGCGATCAGACTTTCAATTCAGGTAATGATTGTACGAACGCACTTTCATTCAATCATCGTTAACCATGCCCCTTAAGCTTGTCCAATGCGAATCTCAGACATTTCCGTGAGTTGGTCGAATTCTCAAACACAACGCCAAGTCATCCCACGGCTTGGCAACTGGGGCCGAGCGGGACAGGGAACCTAACGCAGCCCTCAGACACCTCCATCGTCGTCAGGACTGCGCCAATCCCGAACGTTGTGGACATCGCATCGTGCGCCGTTAGACCAAGTGCAGGCCACGGGGGACCTCGCGTAATGGCTCGCAACAACGCTTCAACACTTGCCGCTGTCGTTCTGATCGGTCTGTTCTGGGGGCTGAACTGGCCAGCCGTGAAGACCTTGCTGTCCGAGATCCCTCCAATCACGATCCGCGCAGTTTCGCTGAGTGTAGCAGCACTACTCCTTGGTCTTTGGGTGTGGCAACGCGGTGACCGGTTGCGTCCCGCCCGAGGCGAGACCTGGCCATTGATCCTGGCGGGACTGCTTACAGTATTCGGCTTCAACATCCTCGTGACATTCGGCCAGATCCTGACCGAAACGTCGCGCGCCGCGATCATCGCCTACATCATGCCGGCCCTGACCGCGATCTTCTCGGTCTTCTTCGTTGGCGAGCGGCTGGGGCCGAACCGTGTGCTTGCCCTGGTTCTGGCCATGACCGGCGTTGCCGTGATGGCCTCGGAGAACCTGGCGTTTCTGATCGCCAATCCGCTTGGACCCTTGATCATGTTCGGATCGGCAGTCTCCTGGGCGCTCGGCATCGTCGCGACCAAGGCGCGTTCCTGGTCGATCGGCCCGGCGGGGCAGGCGGTGTGGTTCCTCGGCGCCTCTGCAGTGGCCTGCTGGCCGCTCGTCGCGGTATTCGAGCCGGTTCCCAACCTCACACGTTTGTCGCCGACGGTACTTTGGGTTCTGGCCTTTCACATATTGGGGCCAATGTTGCTGTGCTACGCCTTGTGGACGACGCTCGTCAGCAGGCTGCCAGCATCCGTCGCCGCGATCGCGACCCTGCTGGCGCCCGTCGTTGCGGTGTCGTCCTCGATGGCGTTGCTGGGCGACGAGCCAACATGGCAAAAGCTGACCGCTCTTGCGCTGATCGTCGCGTCAATCGCACTGACATTTCTCAGGCCACTGGGTCGACGCTGAAGGTTCTGGATGGGTTTACGCCCATCCAAAAGGTCAGACCTTCGGTGTGTGGAAACCCACTGGCGTCATCAGCTTGTTTGTCTGGCTTTCCAAAGCACCCAACTCGGCCGACGCCCGCGTGTATGCCAGCCATTCGGGATCGGACCAGAGTTTCGCGCGCTTGGCTTCGCGATCACCGGCGCTCTCGTAAACCCAGATGTGAACATACTCGTTCGGGTCGCCGGTCTCGGTCTTCATATAGAGGATCGGCTCACCCAGATTGCGGAACTGCGGTGTCTTACCCATCTTCTCATAGAGGTCCAGGTGCCCGTTGATCGTCCCGGGTTTGCAGCGATAGGTCCGTACATCCAGAAGCATTAGCTTTCTCCCTTAGCGTTTTGAATAGCTTGCCAGATCCGATGCGGCGTTGCTGGCATTTCGATATGTTTGACCCCCAGCGGTGCCAAGGCGTCGCACACAGCGTTGATCGCTGCGACCATCGACCCGACCGAACCCGCCTCGCCAACACCCTTTGCGCCAACCGGGTTCACCTTGGTGGGTACCTCGCGGATGGTGAAGTCAAGATCGGGCAGCAGATCCGCGCGCGGCATCGCGTAATCCATGAAACTGGCGGTCAGTACCTGACCGGTTTCCGGGTCGAATACCATGTCCTCGAGCAACGATTGGCCAACGCCCTGGGCGATGCCGCCATGCATCTGCCCCGATAACAGCGTCGGCTCCAGCGCTTTGCCGACATCCTCGGCCACGGTGTAGCGCACCACGCTGATCTCACCGGTCTCCGGATCGACCTCTACTTCGCAGATGTGACATCCGTTCGGGAACGTGACCTTGCCCGGCTCGAAATGGCTCTGGCCGTCAAGCGTCTCCTCGCGCTCGGCGGCAGCCTTCGCCACCTCTGGCAGCGTCACCCGCCGGTCGGTCCCCGCAACGGAGAACGTCCCCGCATCGAACTCGACATCGTCTGCGGCGGCCTCCAACAAATCCCCCGCCATGTCGCGCCCTTTGGCGATCACCTTGTCCATCGCCAGCACCAAAGCCGAGCCGCCGGTCGGCGCCGAAGCTGATCCGCCCGATCCGCGTCCGCCGGGCAGATCGTCCGTGTCGCCCTGGCGATAGTCGATCTTGTCCAATGGGATGTCGAACTTCTCGGACACCATCTGTGAGAATGCCGTTGCAAGGCCCTGACCCACCGACATCGCACCGGGATGGATGACCGCCGATCCGTCGTCGTTCACCGTGATCCGGCAATGATCGGCGCCGGGTTTCGTGAACGGGCCACCCGCAACCTCGATCGGGTTCGAGACGCCAATCCCACGCAATTTTCCCCGCGCTTCGGATTCTGCCTTGCGCGCCGGAAATCCAGCCAGGTCAGCGCGCTCCGCTGCCACATTCATGTTCTCTTCGAACTCGCCGCAGTCGTATTCGAACATGAACCCGGTGTTCCAGGGCATCTCGTCGGGCGACACAAGGTTGCGTTTCCGCAGCGCAATCGGATCCATGCCGAGATCGGCAGCGGCCAGATCCATCAGACGCTCGATACAATATGTCGCCTCGGGCCGTCCCGCGCCACGATAGGGCCCCGTTGTGTGCGTGTGGGTGTACACGCCGAAAGCATCCGCCGCTGTCGGCCCAATCCGATAAGGTCCTGAAACACCGCCCAGATTACCCAATCCACCCAACGAGCGACCTTGCAGGAACGCACCGATATTGATGTCCCAGTGCACGTGAAGACCCAGAAGAGCACCGTCGTCGTCAAACCCCAGAACAGCGTCAAACCGCATATCACGGCCATGATCGTCGACCAGCGATGCCTCGGTCCGATCGGCCACCCATTTGACAGGCCTGTTCAAGGCACGCGTCGCGATGATCGCCAGAACATCCTCGGCATAGGCCGTGATTTTCATGCCGAAGGAACCGCCGACATCATGGGTCAGCACCCGGACAAGGGACGGATCGACGCCGAATATCCCTGCTATTTGCCCCTTGATTGCGTGCGGCGACTGCGAACAGGATTGCAGGAAGATCCGATCCCCATCCATCTGTGCCAGACAAGCGCGCGGCTCCATCGCGTGTACGCCGATACGGCTGACCTGGGAAGACAACTCAACCTTGCGCGGGGCCGCCGCGATCGCGGCTTTCGCTGCCTCGTGGTCCCCGCGCGTCCAGACATAGGCGACATTATCCGGAACCTCCGGGTGGACGACCGGTGCGCCCGGAGCCCGCGCATCCAGCGACTTCGTCACGGCTGCTTCGTCCTCGATCTCGGCCACGACCAATGCAGCCGCGTCCCGGGCCTGAGCCTCGGTTTCGGCAACGACAAAGACCAGCGCCTGACCGACATGACGCACGCGGTCGACCGCCAAAAGCGGGCGATGCGCCTGGAATGCAGGCTCGCCATTGGTCATCGGTAGGTTCGGGCCGCACGGCAGCTGCGCTGGCGCGCCCAATGCAACCAGATCCGAAGCCGTGTAGACCGCAATCACGCCATCCGCGTTCTTCGCGTCATCGATGTCGATAGACACGATTATACCGTTTGCGACGTCCGAGCGTGCGACGGCCGCGTGCACCATGCCGGGCGCGGTCAGGTCCGTTGCATAATGCCCTGCACCGGTGACAAAGCGATGATCTTCAATCCGGCCCTGGAATGTCGCGTACTTGTTCATTGACTGACCTTTCGCGCTTGCAAGCCCGGCACCTCCGGGTGGGTGGGTGGGGGAGGTGGCGGGCTTGCAGGCCGCCTCAGCGGCCTTTGAATTCCGGTTTGCGTTTCTCCAGGAACGCCGTGCGGCCTTCCTTGTAATCCTCAGACGCAAAGCAGGCGTCCACCATGGATTGGCATGTATCCAGGTCTCGGTCGGCTGGATCCGTCAGGACCTGTGTCGAGATGAACTTCATGGCCGCAACCGTCAAAGGAGCATTCCCCGCGATCGTCCCGGCAAGCTCATTCACTGCACCGTCCAGGTCTTCGGGCGCGACCAGCATCTGTGCGAACCCCATGCGATAGGCGTCGGCGGCGCCATACCGCCCGGCTGTGAACATCAGCATCCGGGCATTGGCGATACCCACCACGTTCCTTAACCGCTCGATCGCAGAGAACGGATAGCCCAAGGCCAGCTTCGCGGCGGGCATCGCGATCTGAAGATCGTCCGAACAGATTCTCAGATCGCACGCACAGGCCAGATTCAATCCGCCACCAATGCAGAACCCCTGGATCATCGCGATCGTCGGCTTCGGGAAGTTCTCGATGCGTTGATAAACCTGGGTGGTCTGAGTGTTGTAATGGAGCTGCGCCTCCGTCGTTCCGCGCTGTTTCTCAAACTCCGAGATGTCGGCGCCAGAGACGAAAGACTTGCCGCCCGCACCAGACAAAACGACCACCCGGATCTCCGGATCGTTCTGAAACTCGTCCAGAATTTCCTGTGCACGCTTCCACATCTCCAGCGACACGGCGTTGCGCTTTTCGGGCTGGTTGAAGATCATGTGGCCGATCGCGCCGTCGCGGCGCATGAGCATCTTCTCAGTCATTCAGGTCGATCCTCTTCCATCCCTCGCCGTGCGGCGAGGGCAACGCACGGTGCGGCGTTGCTCAGATAATGTTGCGGTTGCGCAAGTCGGCAATGGCGTCTGCATCATATCCAACCTCTGCCAGAACCTCGTCGGTGTGTTCCCCGCGATCTGGCGGGTGCGCTGCCATCGATGTGTTCGTGCGCGACATTCGGATTGGTTGCGCCACCATCTGCGTCTGGCCAAAGGGCAGCGTTTCGATGTCCGCTGCCATCCCAAGATGCTGCACTTGCGGATCAGCGAAGACCTCGTCGATCTGGTAGGCCGGTCCCGTCGGCACGCCCTTGGACAGCAGTGTCTCGACAACGTCCGCCATGGTCATCGTCTCTGTCACTGCAGCGATTTCAGCGTTCAGCCTGTCGCGGTTCTCCTTACGCTTCGCGGCCCCGGCGAAATCCGGATCGTCATCCCATTCGGGCTTGCCCAGTGCATCGCACAGGCGTCGCCAGATCACATCGCCCGACACGGCAATATTCACGGCGCCGTCTGAACAGGGGTAGAGATTGGTGGGCACCGTCGTCGGATGCTCATTCCCGGTCTGCGGCGCGACCTCTCCCGCCATCAGCCAGCGCGAGGCCTGGAAATCCAGCATCGCGATCTGCGCCTGCAAGAGCGAAGACTGGACCCACTGTCCCAGGCCAGATTTGTCGCGTTCGATCAGCGCAATCAGAATTGCCTGTGCCGTGAAATGCCCGGCGGTCAAATCCGCCACGGGAATGCCGACGCGCATCGGTCCCTTGCCGGGCGCGCCGGTGATCGACATCAGCCCGCCCATGCCCTGAGCGCTCTGGTCGCAACCCGGCCGCGTCGCATATGGCCCGTCCTGTCCGAAACCGGAAATGCTGGCCAGGATGATGCGCGGATTCACAGCCGACAACGCTTCGTAATCCAGTCCCAACCGTGTCTTCACATCGGGCCGAAAGTTCTCGACCACGACATCCGCCGTTTCGACCAGTTTCAGGAAGACCGCCTTGCCATCCGGATCTTTCAGGTTCAGCGTCAGACCACGTTTGTTGCGGTGAAGGTTCTGGAAATCCGATGTCGCACGACCCGCGCCGAGCGCGCCATCTGCCTCGAGCGCCTCTGGCATCTCGATTTTCAACGCGTCGGCGCCCCAATCGGCCAACTGCCTGACACAGGTCGGACCCGACCGCACGCGCGTAAGATCGAGCACCCGAATGTGATCCAGCGCCGTCGACGCAGGTTTGTGCGGCATGATCTTCTCCCTGCTCGCACCGTCGATGGTCTCGCGGTGGCGCGTGTACTATCCTAACCGGCACAAGACCCGGTTCAAGGGCAGGCTGAAAGGGCATGATCATGGATGGGATGAGCGAGATGGCGTCGAGGGTGCGACCACTGGCAGGTGCCTTGGGTGCCGAGGTCACAGGTGTTGATCTGGCCACGTTGTCAGACGCTGGCTTCACGGAGCTGACCAAAGCTTTTCTGGAACATCAGGTCCTTGTGTTTCGCGACCAGACCCTGGACGCGGCCTCCTATCTAGAAACAGCCAGGCGGTTCGGCAGCCCCGTGGCCTATCCCTTCGCCGAAGGCGTCGCGGACCATCCAGAGATCACGGTGATCATCAAGGAGCCGCATCAGACCTCGAACTTCGGTGGGATGTGGCACTCCGACACGACCTACAAGCCCGAGCCGCCCAAGGCCACGATGCTCTACTGTCGCGAGACGCCCGAGGCGGGAGGCGATACGGTCTTTGCCTGCCAGTACCGGGCGTTCGAGGCACTCTCCGAACCAATGAAGAAGATCCTGATGGGCCTCAACGGTGTCTCAAGCTCTGGCAAGAACGCAGCGGCGCTGCGCGGCACGCATCTGGCGACGGGCACAATGCAGGGAACGGGCCGCGCGGACGTGATGACGGCAGTCCACCCGGCGGGCAGGCGCCATCCTGAAACCGGGCGGTGCGCGCTGTACGTCAACCCGTCTCACACGGTCGGGTTCGAGGGTATGACCGACGCCGAAAGCACCCCGATCCGCGAGTTTCTTTTCCAGCACCAGATCCGGCTGGAGTTCACGGCACGGGTGCGCTGGGCGCCCGGCACTCTGGTGATCTGGGACAATCGCAGTTCTCAGCACTGCGCGATCAACGATTACGACGGTCAACGGCGCGAGATGTGGCGCATCACGCTCGCCGGTGATCCGCCGGTTTGAACGGCCCGTTCAGCTCAAGCCATCGAAGCGCGCCGTGCGGATGTCAGCGCGAACAGCGCGAAACCCGTCAGCCCCAGTGACAGCCCCAGCACGATATCGTAGCCCGCCAACCCCCACATCCAGGCGGCCAGCATTGGCCCCAAAGCGCCCGCCAGAACATAGGGCAGGGCCAGCATCCCGGCGATGGTCCCAAAGCCCTCACGGCCCAGAAACTGGGCAGCCAGCACGGGTCTCACGATTGAGAAGACGCCGTAGGCAGCACCGTAGGGAACCACGAAGGCGAACGCCAGGATCGGGATCATATCGCTGCTGATCAGAGCCGTGATGCCCAGCAGGACGCCGACGAATGCTCCAAGCGCTGCCCCGAAAGTGTCGACCCAGCGCTGCACCGAGACCATGATCAGGCGGCCCAATACCTGCATCGGGCCGATCATGCTCGCCACGACAACCGTCATCGCGAGGGCCAAGCCCGCGTCGGCCAGAATCGTCCGGATGTGGCTGATCACCATTCCATGCACCAAACCGATCGCCGAGAAACCGATCGCGATCCACCAGAACGCCGGTCGCGCCAGTATCGTACGACGGGTCAGCGTCTTTCTGCTGTCCACGTCCTCGAGCGTCTCGCGAAAGCCCTCGATCCGCCTCAGCCCGATTGCAGCCAGAGGCAGGCACGCAACGACCACGATCCCGGCAAAGATGAGCACGGCGCCGCGCCAGCCGTAAGCCTCGGTAAGCAGGTGAAAGGCCGGAAAAGAAACGGTTCCGGCAAAGCCTGCCATCAGCGTGACCACGGTGATCGCCTGTTTTGCGCGCGATCCGACCGTGACCGTAATGATCGCGAAACAGGCTTCGTACAAAACGCACGCATTCACCAGGCCGATCACGATCCACACCGCCCAGAACTGCCACAGGGCCTGAACCTGGGACAGCGCGACAAGACAGAAGGCCCCCAGCACCGTCGCGCCGAGCAGCATCTTTTCGGCATGACCGCGATCGATCAGCGTACCCATGCGAAGCGACATCAGTGCCGTGACGATCATCGATGCGGTCAATGCGCCCGAAATTTCGCCCCGGCTCCAACCCAGATCGGCCTCCCACACCGGTAAAAGTGCTGGAAACGAGTAGAACAGTGCCGCCCAGATCAGCGTCTCATAGGCCGCCAGCGGCAGAATGGCGAGGGTTAGCGACCGCTGCACGGCATCGTCCTTCTGATCGTCGTAAGCCGCACCGGTAGCACGGCTTGAGCCCCTCCGCCAATTTGGCTAGCTCAACCGGACCGACCGGGAGGACTGCGTGACCGACGAGACCGACATGATTGCCGAGGCGACGGGCCGGATCTTCGCCGATCTCGCGGATCCCCAGACGGTGAACGCCGCAAGGACCGATGCCTGGAAGGCGCCCCTATGGCAGGCGTTGGAAGACGCCGGGCTGACGCGTGCCTGGGTTCCCGAGGACAAGGGCGGTGCTGGCATCTCGCTGGACGCGGGTTTCGAAATCCTCCGGGTCTCGGGCCACTACGCGGCGCCCGTTGCAATAGCAGAGACGTTGGTCGCGGGCTGGGCGATGGCC
Source organism: Paracoccaceae bacterium (assembly GCA_050043005.1). Classification (GTDB taxonomy): domain Bacteria; phylum Pseudomonadota; class Alphaproteobacteria; order Rhodobacterales; family Rhodobacteraceae; genus Thermohalobaculum. The sequence continues at coordinate 13,560 of JBHJIZ010000025.1, read as the reverse complement.
GAAGCCGGGCTCAACGTGCCTGAAGGGCCATTGACCCTTGGAATGATGCGCGCTCGCGACGCAGTGGCGATCACGGACGGTGTGGTCACCGGCACGCTGCGCTCTGTGCCCCATACGGCCGATGCGGCTGCAATTGTCGTGATCGAGGGATCTCAACTCGCTGTGCTATCGCCCGATGCGGCGGTGATGACCCCACGAGATACGGATATGGGTGGCGAGCGAGCCGATCTGCGCTTTGACGCTTCCGCGCCCGAACAGATTGCGCACCTGTCCGGCGGCAGTGCCGGGGGCGAGATGATCGGCGCGGTCGCACGCGCCTGTCAGATGACGGGTGCGCTGGAATCGACCCTTGCCCTGACGACCGACTACACCGGCGAACGCGAAGCCTTCGGACGCAAGATAGGCAAGTTCCAGGCCGTGCAGCAAAACCTGGCGAAACTGGCCGGAGAGATCGCAGCCGCGTTGACCGCGTCGGGCTCTGCCGCGGATACGGTGACGAACGAATCGCTGGGATCGGACGCCAGTTTTCTCGAAGTCGCCGCGGCCAAGATCCGCGTCGGCGAAGCGGTCGAGACCGGAACCGCCATCGCCCACCAGGCGCACGGCGCCATCGGCTGGACGCAAGACTATACCTTGCAGCGCTATTCCCGACGCATGATGGGCTGGCGTGACGATTTTGGGTCAGAATCCCACTGGGCGGTAAGGCTGGGCAATCATGTGGCCAGCGGCGGCGCCGAGAGCATATGGCCGATGATCACGACCCGCTAGGAGGATCCCGATGCAGACCGCGATCAAGTTCGAACAGAAGCGCCTTCCACCAGAGACCGAGGAGCTTCGCGCCGATGTCCGCGCTTTCCTGGCCGATGAAATCTCGCGGGGGACGTTCTCGCCCGCGCTTGGCCTGAAGCAGGACTCATTCGATCGCGAGTTCTCGAAGCGTGTCGGCGCCAAGGGCTGGATCGGCATGACCTGGCCCAAGCAGTTCGGCGGCCGCGAGATGACGCATCTCGATCGCTATATCGTGACGGAAGAGATGCGGGCCGTCACGGCGCCAACTTGGTGCCATTTCGTGGCGGATCGTCAATCAGGCCCGGTCATCATCAAATATGGCACCGACGAGATGAAGGAAGAGATCTTGCCCGCGATCACGCGCGGCGAGTTGTGCTTCGCCATCGGCATGTCGGAACCGAACTCGGGTTCGGACCTGTTCGCCGCATCCGTCAAGGCAGAGCTGGAGGGCGATCAGTACCGGGTCAATGGCCGCAAGATCTGGACATCCAATGCGCACCGCGCGGATTACATGATCGCACTGCTCCGAACGTCGCCACCTACCAAGGAGAACCGGCGCCACGGACTGACGCAGTTTCTCGTGAAGATGGACACACCCGGCGTCTCGATCAATCCGATCTCTGCTATGCCGGGCATGTCGGATTTCAACGAGGTGCTGTTCGAGGATGTCATGATCCCGGCAGATCACGTGCTGGGCGAAGTCGATGGCGCCTGGAAGCAGGCGACAGCCGAATTGGCGTATGAAAGATCCGGGCCAGAGCGGTTTCTGGAAACCTTCTACGTCCTGACAGCGCTGACCAAGGAACTTGGCGAACAGCCAGATGCGCGCGGCGCCGAAGGGCTCGGCCGTCTGGTCGCGCAACTCCATACGCTCAGGCGCATGTCGGTATCTGTCGCGGGGATGTTGCACGAAGGCAAGGAACCGGTTCTCGAAAGTTCGATCGTCAAGGACCTCGGGACAGTCTGGGAGCAGGCACTGCCCGCTCAGGCACGGACGCTCGGTGCGTTTGCCAAGCCAGACCCGTCGAACGAGCAGGATTTTGACGACCTGATTGAATTCGCGTCGCTTTGTGCGCCGAAGTTCACAATCCAGGGCGGTACGACCGAGATTCTGCGCGGCATCATCGCCCGTGGTCTGGGCATGCGTTGAAGCCGGCAAGAGAGTCCCGAGGCGAAGCGTGGGCGGCCGATTTCGGGCAAGCCCGCCTCCTCCCTCCACCCACCCACCCGCGCTCGGAGGCGGGCTTGCGTACGATCCGAGACAGGAGACATCCATGACATACGACGCCCAGGAACTGACCGTCGAGATTCGCGACTTCGTCGCTACCGTCGAAATCCAGCGCCCGCCGCACAACTTTTTCGACTTCGCGCTGATCCGCCAGATCGCCGATACGTACGAGGAGATCGACGAGGATCCGTCGGTCCGGGCGATCGTGCTTTGCTCGAACGGGAAGTCTTTCTGTGCGGGGGCCAATTTCGGCGATGGGTCAACCGTTCAGGATGACGGTTCCGTTGAAGGCTCGGTCAACCGGGTCGGCATCGATCACCTCTACATCGAAGCCGTCAGGATTTTCGCCGCAAAGACACCGGTCGTCGCCGCCGTGCAGGGGGCAGCCATCGGGGGCGGGCTCGGACTCGCCATGTCCGCTGACTTTCGCGTTGGATGTCCCGAAAGCCGATTTGCCGCTAACTTCACGCGCCTGGGATTTCACCCCGGCTTTGGCCTGACCCATACGCTTCCCCGTGCCATCGGTCACCAAAAGGCCGCGTTGATGTTTCTGACGTCGCGCCGGATCAGGGGCGATGAGGCTTTCACCATGGGTTTGATCGATCAGATGTCGACGCTTGACGCCGTGCGCCAGGATGCGTGGGATTTGGCGCGGGAGATTGCCGTGAACTCGCCACTGGGCCTTACTTCGACGCGCGACACGCTGCGTGATGGTTTGGCAGCGGCGGTGAAAGCGCAAACGGATCACGAGCTTTACGAACAGACTTGGCTCCGCAAAACGCTGGACTTCAAAGAAGGGGTTGCCGCGACGCATGAGCGGCGGTTGCCGGACTGGAGCGGTGAGTAGTTAACCGGGAGTCAAGACACCCCTGTCAGGCCGCATCTTACCCACATGAACATCAACCTGAACAAAGACTACCCACATTGATGTCCACTTAGCTGATGCGCTGCGACGCAATCGAATACACACGTCCCAGCGCTTGTCAGATCTGCGTAGGCGATCAGCGCGTGGTCGCGCAAAATCTATGTGGAAAACAGTTTTGCGTGCTCGTCCCGAAGCGCCTTCTTCTGAACTTTGCCCATTGCATTTCTGGGCAATTCCTTGGCGAAGAAAACTCGCTTTGGCTGTTTGAACCGGGCAAGCTGGTCCGAGAGGCCCGTGATGATGCCGTTCTCACTCAACTCAATGCCTGGCGCCGGAACAACCACTGCGACCACACCTTCGCCGAAATCCGGATGAGGCGCACCGATCACAGCGCTCTCCAGGACACCCGGAAGATCGTCAATCGCCTCTTCGATCTCTTTCGGGTAAATATTATAACCTCCTGAAATAATGAGATCTTTGGACCTACCAACGATCGAAACGTATCCGGAAGTGTCGATCTTGCCCAGATCACCCGTTATGAAGAAGCCGGTCTCTCGCAACTCCTCCGCCGTCTTATCCGGCATCCGCCAATATCCCTTGAAGACATTAGGACCTCGCACCTCGATCATCCCAATCTCACCGGACGGCAAGACCTGTCCGCTCTCAGGATCGGTGATCTTGATGTCGACATCTGGCAGCGGAAACCCGACGGTTCCAGGAATTCTCTCGCCGTTATAAGGGTTTGAGGTGTTCATCTGCGTTTCAGTCATTCCGTAGCGCTCAAGGATAGTATGTCCGGTCCGCACTTGGAACTGTTCATGTGTTTCAGTCAGCATTGGTGCAGATCCCGAAACGAACAGCCGAATGTGGCTGACCAAGTCTTTCGTGAAATCCTCCCGATCGAGAAGGCGTGTGTAGAATGTCGGAACGCCCATCATTGTGGTGGCATTTGGAAGTTCGGCAATGACGCGGTCTGCATCGAATCTCGGCAACCAGATCATGGAAGATCCCGCGGCCAGGATCGTGTTCGTCGATGTAAACAGGCCGTGTGTGTGAAAGATCGGCAAGGCGTGAAGCAGCGTATCTTTGGGGGAAAAGTGCCAGTAATCGCAAAGCGTTACAGCATTGGACCAAAGATTCTCATGGGTAGTCATCGCACCCTTGGAACGGCCGGTTGTGCCCGAGGTATAAAGGATCGTCGCGAGATCGTCCTTTGCTCTCGCGACGGTCCGAAACTCGGCCCGCTCGGGAACCTTTGGCAGGAACGAGCCGAATTGGCTTAAGTCGTCGCCGTTCTTGTAGACACCAAGTGTCTCGATCAGCGCCCCCGCCTTCGCCGCAACCGGTGTCAGTGCGCTCAGGTTCGCCGGATCGCAAAAGAAGATGCGTGGCTCGGCGTCAGTCAGGAAGTATTCGATTTCGTGCGGCGTGTAGGCCGTATTCAGGGGCAGAAAAACACCGCCGGCACGGACCGTCGCAAGATAGAGCAGCAAGGCTTCGATCGACTTCTCAACCTGTGCTGCAACGCGGTCTCCGGGATGCAGTCCCAGTGACACCAACGTCTGCGCGAACCGGGCGGTGACGTTCTCGACGTCACTATATGTGTAGTTTCTTCCGTCGTTCAGCACCGCAAAGACGGCATCGCCGTGCTCAGTCGGCAGCCTCTCCCGAAGCAGATGATAAAGATTACAATTCGTCATACCGCCCCCGTGTCGTTTCCCGAGCGTCTCCTAACGGGCATCAAGAGCCATCTCAAGGACCCGAACCACGTGCATGGCATTGCGAGATGTGGCATCGGCAATCTGATGTCGGCAAGACGTCCCGTCCGCGACGATGAGTGTTTCGCTGCTGCTCGCGCGGATCTCTGGCATGAGGGTCAGTTCTCCCATGCGCTTTGACACTTCGAGCGTCTCTGCCTGATAGCCGAACGCTCCCGCCATCCCGCAGCAAGAGCTATCGATCGGTTCGACCTTCAAATTGGGGACTTTTGAAAGCACCGCCTGGACGGATGACATGACATTCTCGGCCTTCTGATGACAGTGCCCATGCAGTTTAATCAACCGATCAAGGGGTTTGAGAGGAAGATCTAGCGTTTGAAGATACTCTTCGATCAGCATGACGCTGTGACCATCTTCTTCGCTCCACTCGGGAATGAGCCGGGGCGCTTCATCTCTGAAGGTCAGTAAGCAGGACGGCTCAAGCCCGACGACTGGAATACCCGCCATGACGAAGGGCCTCAGCGCATCGATGCTGCGCCGCAATTCGTTGCGGGCCTCGTTCACCATTCCCGCGGCCAGATAGGTTCGACCGCAGCAAAGCGGGCGCGCATCGGGCGCGGTCGCATACCCGATCTTCAGGCCCGCAGCGTTTAGAACGTGCTGTGCAGCCCGCAGGTTTGCTGGCTCGAAGTATCGATTGAACGTATCGGCAAGCAAAACGACATCCGGCATTTGCGGTTGGTCGACCGGTTCGCGGAAGGGGCGCCGCCAAATCGGCAGATCACGCTCACCTGACACCCCTGTCAGTTGCTCCATCACCCAAGGTGCGCCGGGGATCCCATTCCGGAGATTAAGCACCGACCGGACCATGCTTGCGTATGGAGCATACCGCGGTAGATGCGCCACCATACGATCCCGTATTGACCATCCGTTAACCGCCGCACGCGCGGCTTGGACTTCGGTCTTCATCTTTGCCATGTCGACGGACATCGGACATTCGCGCTTACAGGCCTTGCATCCGACGCAGAGCTTCATGGTCTCGGCCATCTCGTCTGAAGCAAGCGCATTCGGACCCAGTTGGCCCGTCAAGGCCAGGCGCAGCGTGTTTGCGCGGCCCCGCGTGAGGTCTCGTTCGTTCCTTGTGGCGCGATAGGAAGGGCACATCGCGCCGCCAGCCAGTTTTCGGCAAGCCCCATTGTTGTTGCACATCTCGACAGCGCCGTGCAGACCAGCCGGCCAGCCCGACCAGTCAAATTGCGTGTTTGTGGTTTTATGACTATATTCAGGCGGATAGCGGAACAGACTGCGATCATCCATCTTCGGTGCACGCGTGATCTTGCCTGGATTCAGCAGGCCGTCTGGATCAAAACGATCCTTAACAACCTCGAAACTTCGGACCATGCGCGAACCGAACATTCTTTCGTGAAACTCGGATCTGACGATGCCGTCGCCATGTTCACCGGAGTGCGAGCCCTTGTACTCGGCGACGATGTCGAAGCATTCCTCGGCAATCGCACGGAGTTGGCGGACACCGAGATCCTCCTTCAAGTTCAGGACCGGCCGCACGTGCAGCAGACCGACAGATGCATGCGCATACCAAGTGCCGTCTGTCCCGTGCTTCCTGAACACCCCTGTCAGGCGGGCAGTGAACGCAGCGAGATCCTTCAGTTCGACGGCACAGTCCTCGACGAAGCTGACCGGCTTCCCGGCCTCGCGCATCGACATCATGATGTTGAGGCCTTGCGTCCGCACGCCCCAGATCCGGGATTGAAACGCCTTATCGATGGCTTTAACCAACTCACCGCCTAGATCTGCCATCAGATCACGCAGACCAGCCAAGCGCGCCAAGTTCTCAGCGTGGTCAGGCTCGGCGAACTCCACCAGCAACAGGGCCGCCGGATCGCCGCGAACGAACTCGTCAACGATTGGCCGGAATTGAGGGATGTCGCGCCCGAGCGCGATCATGTTGTGATCCACCAGCTCAACAGCCACCGGCCCCAGCTTCACGATGTGCTGTGCCGCATCCATTGCTGCCCAGAACGTCGAAAAATGACAGACTCCCAATACCTTATCGGTCAGAATGGGCGACAGGCGGATTTCGATCTTCTCGCTCAGCGCCAGTGTCCCCTCCGAGCCCACAAGAAGGTCGGAGAGACGCGGCGAACTGGGGCCCGGCACGAGCGCATCCAGGTTGTACCCTCCGACGCGGCGCTGAACCTTTGGAAATCGCGCGATGATCTCGTCGGCCTCCCGCGAGCCGAGATCCAGCAGATCCCTCACCAGCATATCGTTGGTATCGCGGTCGGTTTCGGTAAAGCGGCGACGCGTGCCGTCCGCCATCAAAGCATCGACTGCAAGAACGTTGTCGCGCATGAGCCCGTATTTGATCGACCGCGACCCACAAGAATTGTTTGCCGTCATACCGCCGATCGTGGCGCGGGACGCGGTCGAGACATCCACGGGAAACCAAAGCCCGTGTGGCCGCAATTGTCGGTTCAGATCATCCAGTACGATCCCGGGTTCGACGACCGCCCGGCGCCCTTCGACGTCAAGATGAAGCAACCGGTTCAAATGTTTGGAAAAATCGACAATCACACCTGTATTGACGGTTTGTCCGGCCTGACTGGTGCCACCGCCGCGGGCGGTGATTGCAATCCCTTCCTGGAGCGCGACTGACAGGGTTGTATTGACGTCTTCGAAACTCTTGGGAACGACAACCCCGGCCGGCATGATCTGATAGATAGACGCGTCCGTTGCGTACCGGCCGCGATCGAATGGGCCGGACAGCACATCACCTGCGATCTCACGGGAAAGCCGTGTCCAATCCATATATCACCTGCCGGAAATCGTTATCATTGTTTTGCCGTGCCTCGCCTTGCATAGATAGCGCAAACGGACAAGGCGGACATCCGCCGGATGGAGGACCGCCATGGCCGGACGCCACTTTCTGCAGATCCCGGGGCCTTCTGCCGTGCCTGACCGGATCCTACGCGCCATCGACCAACAGGTCATCGACCATCGTGGGCCCGACTTCGGACCTTTGGGGCGCAAGTGCCTCGACGGTATGAAACGGATCTTCCAGACGAACGGCAATGTCGTGATTTATCCGGCATCTGGCACCGGAGCTTGGGAGGCCGCCCTCGTCAACACCTGCTCGCCCGGCGACAAGGTGTTGATGTTCGAGACCGGACATTTCGCGCATTTGTGGCACAAACTGGCGACGCGGGTGGGCCTATCGCCGGAAGTGATCGAAAGCGATTGGCGCGCTGGGGCAAACCCCGATCTGATCAGCGAAACGCTGCGCGCAGATACCAATCACACGATCAAGGCCGTGTGTGTCGTGCACAATGAAACCTCTACGGGATGTACCAGTCGCATCGCGGAGGTGCGCCTTGCGCTCGATGACTCCGAGCATCCTGCATTGCTGATGGTCGATACGATCTCGGGCCTTGCCTCGGCCGATTTCCGCATGGACGAATGGGGCGTCGATGTCGCTGTCTCGGGCAGTCAGAAGGGCTTGATGCTGCCGCCCGGTCTGTCCTTCAACGCATTCTCCGCGAAGGCCCTCGAGGCGCACGGCAAGGCTGCCTGTCCCCGGTCCTATTGGGATTGGTCAGACATGCTCGGACCGAACGAGAAAGGCTACTTCCCCTACACCAACGCCACCAACATGCTCTACGGATTGGCTGAGGCGATTGATATGCTTGAGGAAGAGGGTCTGGATAGTGTCTTCGCGCGTCACCAGCGGCACGCCAGAGCCACGCGCACTGCCGTCCAGTCCTGGGGGCTCGAGGTCCAGTGCACCGACGATCGCGAACATTCCCCCGTGCTCACAACCGTGCGGATGCCCGAGGGGCATTCGGCAGACGCTTTCCGCGGTGTCGTGCTCGACAGGTTCGACATGTCGCTTGGCTCCGGCCTGAGCAAGATCGCCGATAAGGTGTTCCGGATTGGTCACCTGGGCGATTTCAATGATCTGATGCTGATGGGCACGCTTTCGGGCGTCGAGATGGGCCTGAGCCTTGCGGGCGTTCCGCACCAGAAGGGCGGTTGCGACGCCGCGATGCGGGTGCTGGAGGAACAGGCGGCGTGACCTTTCAACCGCGCGATCCGGGCTGGGAGACGCGCACCCGCCGAGGCCACGCAGCGCAATACATGATGCGCACGCTGGGTATGTCGTTGGTTGGCGTCGCGCCGGGCGAAGTCGACGTCGAGATGCCCTGGGATCAGCGGTTCTGCGAATCCGGTGGCGGATTGCACGGCGGAACTGTCGCGACGGGGCTCGATACGGTCTGTGCGTCGGCGGCGGCCTCGTTACAGGCAGCCGAAGACAGTGTTCTGACCGCTGAGTTGAAGACCAACTTCCTGCGTCATGCGACAGGAGAGAGGTTCCGGTTCGAGGGACGCGTTATCAAGCCAGGGCGCACGCTTGTGTTCACCGAGGGAAAGTGCTGGGCGATATCGGGTGAGGGTACAAGGCTTGTTGCGACCATGGCGGCAACCATGGCCGTGATTTTGGGCGGCGCAGGAGATGGCATATGAGTGAGGATCTGATTTACGAGATCTTGGACGGGGTCGGACAAGTCACATTCAACCGCCCGTCACAGCGAAATGCTCTGACATTCGCGATGTACGAACGGCTGGCCGAGATTTGCGATGATCCGGGCCAAGGAAATGAAGTTCCCCGGGCGCTGGTGATTTCCGGGGCAGGTGGCGCCTTCGCTGCAGGGACCGACATGTCTCAGTTTCGCGCGTTTGATACGGCGGAGGACGGTTGGCGGTATGAAGAGAACATGGACGCGATCCTTGCGCGGATCGAGCGGTGAGCGGTGCCGACCATCGCGGCGATCCATGGTGCAAGCACAGGTGGAGGTGCCGCGATTGCTGCGTGCTGCGACCTGCGGATCTGTGACGACCGCTTGTAGTTTGGGTTTCCGATTGCCAGAACCCTGGGGAACTGTCTGTCGATCGCCTCTCTGGCAAGGCTGTCAGCATTGATCGGGCAGGGCAGGGTGCGCGAGTTGATCTTCACTGCGCGGCTGGTTCGGGCCGAGGAAGCCGAGGCGCTTGGGCTTGTGATGGAGATCTCGCAGGATCCGCTGGCACGCGCGCTGGAGCTTGCCGAGCCACTGAAGGGACATGCGCCGTTGACGATGCGTGTCACCAAAGAAGGACTTCGACGACTCCGGATCGACGGCGCAGGCGCCGACGACAAAGACCTGATTGAGACATGCTACATGAGCAATGACTTCAAGGAGGGCATGGAGGCCTTTCTGGGAAAACGCAAACCGGAGTTCAAAGGGGTATGAACGGGCCACTCGACGGCATCAAGGTAATCGAACTTGCGCATGTGATGGCGGGGCCGGTCGCGGGGCTGATGCTGGCCGATATGGGCGCCGATGTCATCAAGGTGGAAAAGCCCACGGGCGACGACACCCGCCATTCGGCCCCGTATATCGGCGACGAGGCCGCCAGCTACATGATGATGAACCGCAACAAGCGCGGCGTCGTGCTGGATCTGAAGGATCCGGAGCAACAGACGATGCTGCGCGAGATGATCCGCACCGCCGATGTGGTACTCGAGAACTACCGCGCCGGCACGATGGAGAAGCTGGGTCTGGGCTATGAAGAGCTGAAGAAGGACAATCCCGGGCTGATTTATGGCTCGATTTCCGGGTTCGGTCGGACGGGACCCTATGCGAACCGGGCTGGCTTCGACCTGATCGCGCAGGGGATGTCTGGGCTGATGTCCGTGACGGGCGAGGGACCCGGGCGGCCACCGTGCAAGGTTGGTCCGCCGGTCAGCGATATCACTGCTGGGATCCTGCTGGCGATGGGTGTTTGCGCGGCACTACAACACCGGGCGAAGACGGGCGAGGGGCAGGTGGTCGAAACGTCGCTCTTCGAGGCGGCAATCACACACACTTACTGGCAATCGGCGATCGCTTTTGCGACCGGAGAAAGCCCTGGGCCGATGGGCTCGGCGCATCCGCTGAACGCGCCCTATCAGGCAATCCGCACAGCGGATGGTTACATCAATATCGGCGCTGCGAACCAACGCAACTGGGAGCGTTTGGTTGACCTGATCGGCGCGCCGGAATTGGCTAAGGATCCACGCTTTGCGCACAACACGCAGCGCATGGAGAATCGGCTCGAACTGGAAGGCGTGTTAAACGGCATCTTTTCACAAAGGCCGTCTGCTGAATGGCTGGCGCTGCTTGAAGATGGCGGGTTTCCGGCTGGCCCAGTCCTGTCGATTGCCGAGATGCACGCCGACCCTCAGGCGCAGGCACGAGACATGGTCCCCAAGCAGGCGCATCCCACGTCCGGCGATGTGCAGTGCATCGGTCTTCCAGTGAAGTTTACTGCAACGCCAGGCAGCGTGCGCGGTCCGGCACCCACACTGGGTCAGCACACGGCGGAGGTCCTGGCGGAATATGGCTTCCAACTGCCCTGATATGCGATGACCGTGCTCTTCGAGAACCTGCCGTTCGAGACCGATGCCGGGATCGCGTCCCGGGCGCGGCTTGGCCTTGTTGCTTTGGCTTCGGATTACACGGTCGAGTACGAATTCCAGCAAGTCTTGCAGCATCTGCCTGGCGTTGCCTTGCACGTCACGCGCGTCCTGAATGACCCGATAATCACACCTGAGACGCTTGCGGCAATGGAGCTTCGTCTTACGGATGCCGCAGCAACGCTTTTGCCGGGCGATACGCTGGATGTGATTGCTTACGGATGCACATCAGCCAGCATGGTTATCGGACCAGATCGGGTGGTGACACGCATCCAGGATGCCAAGCCTGACGTTGCTGTGACAAATCCGATCTCGTCGGCTCTGCGCGCGTTCCAAGCCTTGAGTCTTCACCGTGTTGGCGTTCTTACGCCCTACACCGCGGATGTGAATGCTGGCATTCAGAGGTTTATCGAGGCCGCCGGTTACGACGTTCCGGTCTTCGCATCGTTCAACGAACCAAGCGATACCGTGGTTTCTGCGATCACGCCCGCGTCGCTCAGGTCTGCTGTTCTGCGCACCGCTGGAGCAGCCGAACTAGACGGTATCTTCGTATCTTGCACATCGATCCGGCTCTTCGACCAGATCGAGCGTCTAGAAAGTGAGCTCGGGATGCCGGTCACATCGTCAAACCACGTTCTGGTCTGGAGGACCTTGCGCGCCGCCGGGATCCCGGACCAGTTGCCTGGTCTGGGACGTCTCTTTCAGTTCTAGCGCGGCCGTCAGACCGGCTGAGCGGTCTTGCGAAGATACGGCAGGACCGTATCGAACTCTCCGAACTTTTCTTTAGCCTCGTCGTCAGAGACAGCAGGCGTGATGATCACGTCGTCGCCGTGCTTCCAGTTGGCAGGGGGCGCGACCGTGTGCGCGGCCGTCAACTGGATCGAGTCGATCGCGCGCAGGATCTCGTCGAAGTTCCGGCCCGTGGTCATCGGGTAGGTCAGGCTCAGTTTGATCTACTTGTCCGGGCCGATCACGAACACCGAGCGCACGGTCGCGTTGTCCGCTGGCGTTCGGCCTTCCGAGGTATCGCCCGCCGCCGCCGGCAACATGTCATAGAGCTTGGCAACGTTCAGAGCAGTGTCGCCAATCAAGGGATAGTCAACTGCACCGCCCGTGGCGGTCTGGATGTCTGATTTCCACTTGTGATGGCTTTCAACCGGGTCGACCGAGATCCCGATGATCTTCGCGTTGCGCTTGGCGAAATCGTCCTTCATCTGTGCCACAAGACCCAGTTCGGTCGTGCACACCGGCGTGAAGTCCTTTGGATGACTGAACAATACCGCGTACCCGTCACCAATCCAGTCATGGAAGCTGATGGGACCGTCAGTGGTATCAGCCGTGAAATCGGGAGCGGTATCGTTGATGCGCAGGGACATGGTGTTCTCCGAATAGGTCGTGTGATTTCTGTTCATGCCGCGTGGGACTGCGGAGCTATGCGCTCGCGCCGACTTTACAACCTGTCTGTCAGGCGGCACGCATTTTGGTCACGCCATCGTCATCGGACGCCGTCACACAGATGCTCGCCAGTTCGCGTGCTTGCTCGTAAGGCCATGGCATCCCACGATGCAGCGTCGCGCGTTCGTCCCAGATCAACACGTCGCCGACGCGCCATTGATGGGAATAGATCGCATTCTCAGGGACCATGAGCTCGATCAGGTGATCGATCAGCGCCTGACCCTCGGCATCGTCCATTCCATCGACCGCAAATGCATGGCTCGCGATGTAAAGCGCCTCCTTACCGTGCACTGGGTTCGTCCAAACAGCCGGCCAGCAGGTCGCCTCCCATTTCGCGATATGTGCCGCCTTGGCGAGATCCGGATCGATTTTGGCACGCGAATGCGCCAGAGCATGGCGCAGCTTGGCGCACCGCGCTTTCTCCTTCAGTGTCTCTGGCAGCCGCGCGAACCCGGCCCGTGTGGAAACCAGTTCGGTGGCGCCCCCTTCACTCGGGACGATCCGGGCCGTAATTATGTTGGCCAAGGCGGGGGTGGGCAGGAATGTGCTGTCGGTGTGCCACAGCATGTTGCTCTTCAGATCCTTCAGGCGCATCGCATCCGGCTTCAGCACCGAACCGTCAGGCAGAACGTTCGACACGCGTGGAACTGAAATTGGCCCGTCGGTGCGATTTTCGATCTCGCCAAAGCACCGCCCCAGTCGAAGAATGTCATCGTCATCCATCGTTTGCGCGCGGAACAACAAGAGAGAGTGTTCCTCGAACGCCGCACGGATCTCCGGATAACCGGAGTCTTCCCGGACATTGGAAAGGTCAAAATCGAGGATCTCGACGCCGAAATCGGGGTGCAGAGGCGTGGTGCGCATCGGGGTTTCTCCTTCACGCTGACGTCGACACCGGTCGTGGCGAGTCGCAAGCCCGGATGCGACGGGTTACGTCGCGCAGGTGCTATTTCTCTGCAATTGCCGTCCCCGCGGCCCAACCGGAGGACCA
>JBHJIZ010000024.1:0-27293 GCA_050043005.1 Paracoccaceae bacterium | reverse complement strand
GCGTCCGGTGTCGGGTTCGAGATGATCAAATGGTAGCTTCAGTCGATCACAGATATCGGTGCCGCACGACCGTCTTAGATATCCAGCGTCTCTAAGATCCCCCAGCCCTTGCGCTGCGCGGCGAAGGGTACGAAGGACGAGTTTCCCCCGAATGCCGCCGAGATCGAGCCCGTTTCGTAATCGTCCGCCGACATGATCCCCATGCCGGATTCCTGGGCGATATGGCAATGCGCCTCGATCCCTCCCGGCAGGACCAGCTTGCCGCTCGCATCGATGATGTCCGGCGCCGTCAGGTCGTGGCCCAGGCCTGCGATTTTAACGTCCCGGATACCAATATCGGCACGGGTGCGCGTTGTGGTGGTGGCGATTTCACCACCGCGAATGACGAGGTCGAATGGGCCGCTCATCGTCGGAAACTCACCTTTGGCGTAACGCGTATCGCGGCAGGTGCGCCCAAGCCTGGCAAGCCGCATTGCAGCGGTCGTGGCGCGCTCAGCGCTTCAAAGCGCGCAAAGCGGACGAACAATATGCAGAGCCGCCATGCGCCCCAGCGAACGGAGGGTTGGGCGCGTCCGGTTACGCCGGTCAAGAACGTGCGTCTCCCAGTACGAACGGATGGTCGATCTGTTTTCATCCCGGCGTTCCATCCGGATAGATCACCCCAGTTTGGGTTACGATGCGCTGGTAGTGCTCGGTCCGGCGGTGCTTCTTGAAATCGAAGATCGTCTGCTTTCCGAACAGTGCCTTGTCCATGTCGGAGGCGTGGACAAGCAACTCGTCGCCATCGGTCACAGCCTGCTGGCAGACCGTCCCGTCAGGGTCGATGATGCACGAGCCGCCGAACAGACCGTGTCCGTCCTCGACCCCTGCCTTGGCGACCCCAACCACCCAGGCCGAGTTCTGGTAAGCGCCGGCTTGCATCGACATTGTCGAGTGGAAAATCCGCTTCTCGAGATCCTCCTCACCGCCCTGCCCGTTGGTGGTCGGCGTGTTGTAGCCGAGCATGATCAACTCGACGCCCTGCAACCCCATTTCGCGATAAGCCTCGGGCCAGCGCCGGTCATTGCAGACCAGCATGCCCATCCATGCATCCAGATTGCGCCAGACCGGAAAACCCAGATCACCTGGCTCGAAATAGCGCTTCTCGAGATGCTGATGCGAGCGCTCCGGATCCCATTCGGAATGTCCCGGCAAGTGTACCTTGCGATACTTGCCAATCGTATTCGCCGCCTTGTCGGTGAAGATCTGCGTATTGAAATGACGACCCTCTGGCGTCAGCTCGGCGTAGCCCAGCGAGATCGCGACCCCCGCCAACGCCGCGCGGTCGAACAATGGTTGGGTCGCGGCGTTCGGCATCTCGGCCTCGAACCAGGTGTCGACCTCGGTCTGATCCTCCATCATCCAGCGCGGGAAGAACGTGGTCAGGCATAGCTCGGGATAGACGACCATGTCGCAGCCCGCATCAATCGCCTGTTCAAGCAGCGCCAGCATCCGTGCGACCACCACGTCTCGCGTATCCGCCTTCTGGATTGGACCCATCTGGGCCGCACCAATCACGATCTCGCGCATTCGATCTATCTCCTCCCGCAACGGCATTCGGAACAAATCACCCTGATCGAAGATTGTCGAGCCATTGCTCTGGTCCGGTCCTCACGCACAGGCTAGACAACCCGCGAACGGATCACAGGGGCGAGACACGATGGCACCCAGGCAAAACCAGATCTCGGTCAATCCGGCTTGGCCAAGCACGTTGTTCATGGCGGAGTGGCCCGACTTCAAGGAATGCGCCCCAACGATTATCGAACACATTCGCAATCAAGCCGCGGGGTTTAGAGAGCCTGTCGCGAGCGGCGTGGCAAAATCCGCGAAACCGGCCAGCGGGCTGACGGAAAGCCCGCTGGATTTCTTCGACAGCGCGGGTCCGCCCGAGGTTGCAAGGCTGGCGACTTGGTGCGCCAACGTCGTTCGTGGCGCGATTGCGAACGTCAGCAACGATGGCGTTCCAATGCGGCGCATGCAGGTGGCGTTCACCGAGAGTTGGTTTCACATCACGAACTCCGGCGGTTTCCATGACGCTCACACGCATGGAGCGTGTTCGTGGTGCGGGATCTTCTATCTTGATGCCGGGAACGCCGACGAGGTTCCGCAAGACGGCGCGAGCGTTGCCGGAAACGGGATCAACCGGTTCTACTCACCGATCGGTGCAGGCGGGATCGTCCGCGACTACGGCAACGCCTATCTCGGCCGAAGCTATCTGGATATTCAGCCAGCGAACGGCAGATTGGTGATCTTTCCGTCCTATCTGCTGCATTCTGCGCTGCCCTACACGGGCGATAAGGACCGCATAATCATCTCGTTCAACTCGTGCACGACGCTGGCACCGGCCTGAACTCCGGTGTAAACGGACGGGGAACGAGAAGGAGCAGCGTCTTGCAGACAGCCGTTATCGTCTTCCCCGGAGCGAACTGCGACCGCGACATGGCGGTGGCGCTGGAACAAGGCACTGGCCGTCCTGCGCATATGGTTTGGCACAAGGATGCGTCACTGCCAGACGGGCTTGACCTTGTGGCCATCCCGGGCGGGTTTTCCTTCGGTGACTATCTGCGCTGCGGAGCGATCGCCGCACGCTCTCCGATCATGCGGGCAGTCGTCGATTTCGCGCAAAAAGGTGGTCATGTGCTGGGGGTCTGCAACGGGTTCCAGGTCCTGTGCGAGACTGGGCTGCTGCCGGGTGTGCTGATGCAGAACGCCGGGCTCAAATTCGTCTGCCGCGATGTTCATCTGCGCGTTGAGACGACGGAAAGCCCGTTCACCAATTGCTATGGCAATGGCGGCGTGATCCGCGTCCCGGTCGCGCATCACGATGGCAACTACATCGCCGATGATACGACACTGGACGCCCTGACGGCGGAGGACCGGATTGCGTTTAGTTACTGCCAGCCAGACGGCCGTAAAGGCGGCAACCCGAACGGAGCGATGCGCGACATCGCGGGCATACTGTCCAAGAATCGGCGTGTCTTGGGAATGATGCCTCACCCAGAACGCCTGTCGGACCCCTCCCTTGGCGGCAACGACGGCAAGCGTCTTTTCGAGAGCCTGACGGCAAGTTTGGAAACAGCCTGATGCGCTTTCTCGCCCTCGGACTGATCGTTGCCCTTGCCGCCTGCCAGACCGCTCGCATCCCTCCACCCGCCAAGATTCAGTACCCGGAAGAGAACAACTCAATCGTCGTTCTGGTCGCGGCCACCGGGCAGCGTGCACGGGATCTGATCCACAATGTCTCGGCGCGATGCTGGTTGGACGGCGTGGTCGCGGGCGCACAGTTGATCGTGAAGCCGACCGGCAATGTAGAGATCGTCGGAGACAAGTATCTGTTGGTGGCGGCCGATTACGCGGGTCTGAAAGGCGCACGATCGCGCTGGAAGCTGACCGGAACTGCGCTCAAAGACCCCGTACAGCGCGCCCGTCTTGTCGAAACCTTGGACCAAGCGGTAAAGACCGGCGACACGAGTTGCCCATCGATTGTCGGGTAGGCCCGGTCAGAGACACTCGGACCCTTTCCGCGAGCCGATGCTCCAATTATCGCCGACAACCCAACCGCGTTGACCATCGAGTTCGATGCGATACCAGACTTCGCGTTTCAATGGTGTGCGGACGAGTTTCTTCTGCATCACCTGGTACGACGCGACCGGTATGCGGCGAATATCGACGGCGAACCGATCGGGTTTAACCTTCAAAGATACCAGTGGATTGTCGGTGACAATCCGGCAATCGATACCGACGCGCCTTTGGTTCGTGGAATCCCGCCGGGCGATAATCTCGGGAAACAGAATAACGCCCCGTTGGGACTGCACACGGCTCGGCTGGCGCGGCTTGGCCTCGAAGCTTTCGGGAAGCTGTGCATCGGGATCGCTGCGTTTCTTGGACGATTGCCGAGATCTAATATCCTGCGACAGTTCGGAAAAGATATCCCGCACCAGAACGGCATAGTTGGCGCGCGTCGGTTCACCCATCTCGAATCCCGCATAGTGCAATGCGATAACGCTACCGGCGTTCGAGAATACAGGCGCACCCGAACTGCCCTGTACGGTATCGCAAAGGTGGCGCAGATCTTTGCCCTGCACCGGTGGCGCGTCGGCCAGACAGCGATAACGTGTGACCCGCTTGGGCTGTGCGCCCGGGTGGTGGATCACCAGGAGTTGTTCGCGATCCTGTGGCGCGCGATCGGTGAAACTGGCGCTTCCCCATACACGGATCGGCGATCCGCCCACCTTGGCCAGCGCGTAGTCCAGCCGCCGTCCCGCCGCCATCGGTACGGGATCGACCTCGTAGTCGCGCAACCCTTGTGCACGATCGTCATAGAAGCCCATCGTCAGCGTAGCCGCGCGCGGCCTGCGCCCTGCGTTCTCGAAGCAATGGCGCGCTGTCAGGATCAGATCATGATCCTGCGCGCTGTCGGCCAGGATCGCGGTGCACTGTTTTGGCGTCTTGCTGCCTGGGAACCAGACTCGCAGCATTCCGACAGGGCGACTCATTACACGCACCGGCTGATCGGCGGCATAGATGGCCAACGGCTCGAAACGCGGATTATCCTCGAGATAGGACTCGAGACTCCGCGGTTCACGTCGGTCCTGATCAGGTTGCACCGGTGACTCGGGTTGAGTCGCCTGAGGTTGCGCGCCACCGCAGCCAGCAACTGCAAGCATTGCCAGAAATGCAAAAGCCAGCGATCCTATGTTGCATCTGATCATGATCCCCTCCGCCACCGGAGTGTAAAATGTGCTTCAACTCATTCACAATTTTACCGCAAGTCAGGATGGCTTTCATCGTCTTTCTGGCGAGTCTGGTTCTGCCGTGCACGGCTCTCTCCCAGGTGCCAGAGGCGAACGTCATCGGAAGCGAACAGGCGCCTGCGTCCCACATCGGTGACGCAATGGCAGTCCGGCTGATCGATCACTGCACCAATCGGGTGGTCGGGAGCGATCCGCCATCGGACACCTGTGCCCGGTTTCTCGAACGCACGCTGGACCTCCAGACACAGCGCCGAGAAGCCGAGGTTGCGCACCAGATCGCGGAACTCGAGGCTGCGCGCGCAGCGCTGGACCACCGCAACCGTGTCCTGATCGAACAAGAGGCTCAGACAAAGGTCTTTTACTACATCACCCTGATCATGCTGGCTGTCGGCGTGCTGGCGGCGGTCGCCCATTTCATCAAGGCGATGCGCAGCGGTGACGAGACAAACGTCGAGTTTGCCGTGCAGAAGGATGGGATCCGATTGAAGACCTCGATGATCGGGTTCCTGCTGCTCCTTGCATCAATGGCGTTTTATGTCGCCTATCTGCATGCTGTTTACGGCGTCACCGCCGTCGGTTGAGAAACAGCGCGCCGATCATCCCGTTGACGACTGCGACGCCAAGTGACGCGGCAATCACCGCGCACCAGCCCAGGATGCTCAGAGTCTCGCCCAGCGCGGTCGCGCCGACCAGGGCCGCGCAAACCGGGACCAATGCGTTCGCCGTGGAACCGCGTACCGCACCCAGGTGACGCACCGCCATGCCATAGGCGAGGACGGCAAAAACTCCGGTCAGCAATCCCTGTGTCAGAAGGTGAAAAACCCATTCACCCGGCGTCGGATCAAGAAGCACGTCAGGCATGAGGAGCGCCCAGACCGCAAGGATAGGAAGGGAATACAGACTGATATAGGCCGTCGCTTCGACCGGGTTGAGGCCACTCAGGCGGAACATCACCGTGTAAAGCGAGATGCCGAGCGACGCCATCAGCAGCCAGGGCGTTCCACCGAGTGCTGCGACATCCCCGTCGGAAATCCATTCACCCAGGACCGCCACCATCGCAAAGCCGATCAGGGCAAGCCCGGCGATCAGGTTCAGTCCGGGACGTTCGCGCAGGATGACCCATGCCAGCAATGTCACGAGGATCGGTGCGAGTCCCGGCACCAGCGGCCCGAACAAGCTGGCCGGCACAGTCATCAATCCGTTGCCGACGAAGAATGTGAACGGCGCACCCCATCCTATGGCCATCAGGATGATCGGCCCGAGCCGCGTGTCCTTCGGCACCAGACCGCGCCTGAGGATCACGGGCGCCAGCACCAGCGCAGGCAGGCCCGCCCGGCAGCTCGCCAACACCAGAGGATCGCCGCGAGTGCCTGGATCACTAACGGCAAACCGCGTTGCACTGATCCAACCGGCCCAGATCGCGACGGCGACCGCACCGCCAAGCATCCCGAGCCATGGGCGCACGTCGCCCGGCGCCCCGTTTGGACTGGTCATGCGACACTGCCTTCCGCTGCCTCGTGAACCGCAGCTTTACCACTTCATGTGATCCTGCACAGATGAGAGCTCTGGGGCGCACAAAATGATCCGCGCGGTGATCAGTCTGCTGTTGGTTTCGGCAGTGATTGCCCCTGTGTACGCTTCTCAGCCGTGGAGCGTGAGGGATCTGGGACGGCTCTACAAAGACTCCCATTGTATGGATGCCGCGAAGGTCACCTTCCGCGCCATCGTCGGCGAGTTTGGCGAGGGGCGATTGCGCGCATCGCAATGGGTTGCTTATGCGAACGGCGTGGGTGGCAGCCATGACGCCGTAATCACATGTACCTTTGGCGACAATCGGGGCACGCGCGCAACGCTTGTGGTTCATTCAGCGCGGAAGCCGATCGACGGGCATCTGCTGGCGCGGCGGATCGCCGGGATCTTCGAGATCCATCGCCAGCGCATCACGGATTCCTGGAAGCACAGTTTCCGTTGAGCCCCGACGAGCCGCATCGCATCCCGCAGCATCTTGATCTTGCCGCCGGATCGGCTAGGCAACGGGCGTTCATCCCAACAGGAGCGCCCGAGACATGTCCAGCCCGACCATCGCCGAGCCAGAGGTTACTCAGGCACTGGCCGCCGACCACGGGCTGAAGCCGGACGAATACCAACGCATTCTGGAACTCCTGGGGCGCACACCTACGTTCACCGAGCTTGGTGTCTTCTCGGCCATGTGGAACGAACATTGTTCTTACAAGTCGTCAAAGATCCACTTGCGCACGCTTCCGACCGACGGTCCGCAGGTCATCTGCGGACCGGGCGAGAACGCAGGCGTCGTCGACATCGGCGATGGACAGGCGCTAATTTTCAAGATGGAGAGCCACAACCACCCCAGCTACATCGAGCCCTATCAGGGTGCGGCGACCGGCGTCGGCGGTATCCTGCGCGACGTCTTCACCATGGGCGCCCGGCCAATCGCGGCGATGAATGCGTTGAGCTTTGGCGATCCAAAGCATCCGAAGACGCGGTCCCTGGTTTCGGGTGTCGTTGCCGGGATCGGCGGCTACGGCAACTGCTTCGGCGTACCGACCGTCGGTGGCGAGGTCCGGTTCCATCCGGCCTATAACGGCAATTGCCTGGTGAACGCGTTCGCGGCAGGGCTCGCCGATGCCGACAAAATCTTCTATTCGGCAGCATCGGGCGTCGGAATGCCGGTCGTGTACCTGGGCGCCAAAACGGGGCGTGACGGTGTTGGCGGTGCGACGATGGCCTCGGCCGAATTCGACGAAGACATCGAAGAGAAACGCCCTACGGTTCAGGTTGGCGACCCATTCACGGAGAAACGGCTGCTCGAGGCGTGTCTGGAGCTGATGGCCTCCGGCGCGGTGATTTCGATCCAGGATATGGGAGCCGCTGGCCTGACCTGTTCCGCGGTCGAGATGGGCGACAAGGGTAATCTGGGTGTCGCGCTGGATCTGGAAAAAGTGCCGACGCGTGAGACCGGCATGTCAGCATATGAGATGATGCTGTCCGAGAGCCAGGAACGGATGCTGATGGTGCTGAAGCCCGAAAAGGAGGCTGAAGCCAAGGCGATCTTCGACAAGTGGGATCTGGACTTTGCAATCGTCGGCGAGACCATCGCCGAGGAGCGCTTCCTGATCCGGTTGAACGGCGAGGTGAAGGGTGATCTTCCCCTCAAGGCGCTGTCAGGAACCGCTCCGGAATACGACCGGCCGTGGGTTGCGACGACAAGGATGGGCGAGGCGCCCATCCTACCAGCGACCGATCCGGCTGAGGCTTTGCTCAGACTGCTTGGCTCGGCAAACATCTGCTCTCGTCGTTGGGTCTGGGAGCAATACGACAACACCGTGATGGCCGATACCGTGGTGCGCCCGGGGTCGGACGCAGCGGTGGTCCGCGTGCATGGAACCGAAAAGGCGATCGCCTTCACCTCGGACGTGACGCCGCGTTATTGCAAGGCGAACCCGGTCGAGGGCGGCAAGCAGGCGGTTGCCGAGGCTTACCGCAACCTTTGTGCCACGGGCGCGAAACCACTGGCGACAACTGACAACCTGAATTTCGGCAATCCGGAAAAGCCCGAGATCATGGGTCAGTTCGTCGGTTGCATCGAAGGGATCGGCGAGGCTTGTCGCGCGTTGGACATGCCGATCGTTTCGGGCAACGTCTCGCTTTACAACGAGACGGACGGCCAGGCGATCCTGCCAACACCAACCATTGGCGCCGTGGGTCTGCTGGAAACTCTGGATCAGATCATCAGTATGGTCCCGCACGATGGTGATGCGCTGATCCTGCTGGGCACGACCACGGGACACCTTGGGCAGTCGGCCTATGCGTGGGAGCTGTTCGAAAGCGCCGAAGGTGACGCTCCGCCAGTCGATCTGGATGCGGAACGCCGCGCCGGAGACTTGGTGCGCGCTCTGCACGCCCAAGGTCTGATCAACGCGGCACATGATCTATCCGATGGCGGTCTAGCCATCGCGGCGGCCGAGATGGCACTGGCAGGCGATATCGGTGTCGGCATCGAAGCACATGGAGAGTTTGCACCCGATGCTTGGTTCTTTGGCGAGGATCAGGGTCGGTATCTCGTCGCCTGCAGGCGAGAGCATGCCAACCGGGTTGTGGATATGGCTGTCGCGAGCGGCGTGCTAACCCGCTGGGCTGGCCACGTTGGCGGTGACGCGATCCGCCTTGGCGGTGTATCGGTCCCACTGGCGGACGCCCGCGACGCTCATGAAGGTGGCTTCGGGCGAATGATGGGCGAGGACGCCTAGGCCGCCCTTAATCCCAACATCTCTCTCGCCTGCGCCGGGGTCGCAACCGGGCGTTCGTATTTCGCGCAAAGTTCGACCGCCCTGGCAACAAGGGCTGCATTCGATGGCGCAAGGGTCTGCTTGTCGAGCCGCACGTTATCCTCGAGCCCGGTACGCGCGTGTCCACCGCCTGCGATGCACCACTCGTTCAGCTTGATCTGACCGGCGCCGATCCCGGCGCCGCACCATTCTGCGTCCGGTGCGATGCGCTTCACGGTTTGCACGTAGAATTCGAAAACCTCGCGGTCGACAGGCATCGCGTTCTTAACGCCCATGACGAACTGTATGTAGAGCGGGCCTTTCAGACGCCCGTCAGTTGACATCTTCACAGCCTGAAAAATATGGCTCAGGTCGAAAGCTTCGATCTCGGGCTTGATGTCATATTCCAGCATCTCACCGGACAGCCAATCCACCAGATCGGGGCTGTTCTCGTAGATGCGGGTCGGAAAATTGTTCGACCCGACCGTCAGCGAGGCCATGTCCGGGCGCAGCGACAGCATGCCCCCACGTTCATGGCCAGCCCCGGATCTGCCCCCTGTCGAGAACTGGATGATCAGGCCGGGGCAATGCTTCTCGAGTCCCTCTTTCAGGCGTGCGAAGCGGTCGGGATCCGAAGTTGGCGTGCCGTCTTCCTTACGGACATGCGCATGGCAGATCGCGGCCCCGGCCTCGAACGCTGCATGAGTGGACTCGACTTGCTCATCGATCGTGATCGGTACGGCAGGGTTGTCGTCCTTGGTCGGTACTGACCCGGTGATTGCGCAGCAGATGATGCAGGGTTTCGACATGGGGCCTCCTCGCGCTGCCTTTGGCGTTGCAGCCGCAGCCTTCTTGCGGCGGTGCGGACGCGAAGTCAAAACGCATACGTGCTGGATACCTGCGCCGGGACAACCGATGCGGGGCGTTAAATCCGGGAGAGAGTTCAGAAGTGGCTTGCAACATGTGGCGGCTGTGGGATTGTGCGCCGACCGGATTTTGCAGGCTTATCTGAATGACGAAGAAGACAGGATGGTTTTTAGCGGGGATCGCGGCGGCTTGCGCCGCGGCACTGTTGACCTTGATGCTGTCGGGCGCCCCTCTGGATCAGTCTCCGCCAAGCCCTGTCTTGACCGCAGACGAAGCATTGCCTGAACCCGATTACACAGCGAAGGACGTCGAGGAGCACTTTGCCAAACTGTTGCCCAGGGAGTCGTCAGACGGTTCATCGGCGGTGCACCTTCCTGTCACACCTTCACCTGAGAGCACCGATAGCCTCGCGCTCCCATCGGTAGAAAGCACAGAGCCTGCTTCGCTGAGCGCCGGGTCCCTCGGAGCCGGTGTTTCGACCGACCCTGTCACAACCAGTGATCTGACCGCGAGCGTTGGCGCAGGAACTTCAAATGTTCCAAGGGCACTCGAGCCAGTTAGCCCAGACGGAGTCGTTGCTGGTCCGTCGACAACTCAGCCGACTGTATCCGAGCCAATTGCGTTGCTGCCGCCGCCTTCCGCTTCCGAGGCAGAACCGGAGCCGGTCGCCACCAGCCGTGGGCTTCCGATTCCTGAACCTGAAGCAGCCCCACAAACCGCGTCGGACAGTGCAGAGGTTACGCTTCCAACCACAACCCTACCGCCCACCCCGCAACCGGCCCCGATACCGCCGGTCAAGGCGCGTGATGATGCTGTACCGGCAAAGCCCGAACGGCCATCCACGGTCGTTCCAAAAACCTCGGCAAGAGGTGTGCCGAGTTCAACCGGTGACACAAGCGGGTTTCAGCGGCCACAGTTCCCGTGGCCTCCGCCTCAAGCCTCGACGGTTGTTCGTCTGCCGCTGTCACGGTTCGAAAGCTTTCTCGAAGAACGAACCCATGGCGAAGTCGCCGACCTTCTGGAACGCGTGCTGGACGATGGGGAATACTTTGACCGGTCATACTGGCTTGCGCCTGGCGGATTTGCGTTGGTGACACGTCTCGAGCGGATTACCGAAGAAGGCACCTCGGTCGAGCCGCGCAAGCGCTGGCCGACAGGGAACCTGCGCGAACGCTTCGATCTGAGCAGCTATCTGAAAGCCCTATTCTACACCGACCCGGGCTACTTCCGCGTGATCGTCTTCTTGTTCTCGACCGATTTCGAGCGAACGACGGATGAAGAACCCACGCCCGCCGAGGCGTTCTATTGGCTGAGGCGCGGAATGGTCATGCTGCCACCCGAGGTGGCCGAGCAGAAGATCACCCGGCGGCATGAGCTGACGGCCTTGATCTACGAGTTCGAACGTGTCCCGGGAAGCAATGCGGTCGTTCTGGCACCCGGGCGATTGAGCGGCAGAACCCATCTGGCGCAGGCGCGGCTGAACCGGCTGCTCTCGGCTGAGTAGGGCCGGATGGCGACGCCCAAGATCTTTGTCAGCTACCGCCGTCAGGACTCAGCCGCTACATCCGGGCGTATCCGGGATCATCTGGCAGGTGAGCTTGGTGTCGATCGGGTGTTCCTGGATGTTGACAAGATCGGCATCGGCGAGGATTTCGTCACAGCGATCGAGACCGAGATCACCCGCTGCCAGGTCATGCTGGTCATGATCGGGCGTCACTGGAACGATCCGGAAGGCGCGGGCGCGCGGCTGCACGATGACCGGGATCATGTACGGGCCGAGATCCGTGCAGGACTGAATGCCCGGCTGCGCGTTCTGCCCGTGCTGGTCGACGGCGCCGAAATGCCCGATCCCGAAGCTCTGCCAGACGATCTGAAGAAGCTTTCGCGGCTGAATGCGTTCGAAATCCGCAATGCCCGATTCTCCGATGACGCAGACAGGTTGGCAGAGATCATCGCGGGCAAGAAACCACGGCGCCGAGGGAGTCTCCTCGCAACGGCTCTGCGCACGGCTGGCGGCGCGCTTGCGGGATTGGTGATCTACGTCGCAATCGGGATCATTCATAACGCCCTGACGGGTCTGGCTCTGGACGCAGTCCTTGGAAAGGCCGCCACGACGTTACTGTTCCCGGTGTTTGTCATAGCCGGTGCAGTCGGCGCGTTCGCCTTGTCGCGACGACTCTAGGGAGGGATGCGGTCAGGCCGCGTTCGCTCCCAGCCGCCGGGCTTGACGCGCCCGTGCCGCACTGCCCAATTCGCCAAACAGGATCCGGCTGACAGGATCGACATCGGGCTCGTACTCGGCATGCCACTGGACACCGATCGTGAACGTTCGGGCGCCCTCGATCGAGATCGCCTCGACCGTGTCGTCCTTGGCCCAGCCCTCGTTCATAACACGTTTGCCCGGATCCTTGCCCGCCTGACCGTGCAGCGAGTTCGTCCAGATGATGTTGTCGCCCAACATCCGTTGTAATTCGCCCCCGGGACGCAGACGCACTTCTTCGCGCTTTTCGAAGGTCACCTCTGCATCCTTACAGCCCGGGATCATGCGATGGCGATGGCGGCCGGGCAACGCGCCGACCTCCGGATAAAGCGTACCGCCCATGGCGACGTTCATCTCCTGAATGCCGCGGCAAAGGCCCAGGATCGGGATGCCGACATCGATGCAAGCACGGATCAGCGGAAGCAGGACCTCGTCACGGTTCTCGTCCATCGTTCCATGTGCGTCGGTCAATTCCTCGCCATAGAACTTCGGGTGCACGTTCGCGCGCCCGCCGGTCAGAACCAGTCCATCCAGCGTGTTTACCAGATCCTGAATGCGGATCGAGCATGGCATACCAGGGATCATCAGTGGCAGCCCTTCCGAGACAACACCAACGCCATTCATGGTCCGTTCGCCGGTCATCTGCACCGCGTAAGTGTCTTCGACCATGGTATGGGAACAAGCGATGCCAATCACGGGCCGGGTCATGTCGTCTCCGTCAGTCTATCTCACATTCAAGCGCGCGTTCGACCGTGGCGAGATCGGTCTCCCCCGAAATTGTGCGCCGCACAAGGCTAGAGCCTTCCATCCGGACGGACAAGAGCTCTGACCAATCAAAGGCAGGAACGATCATCTCGGTGCCGCTTCCACAATCACGCATCCCGCCTGTGATGAAATCCTCACCAATCCGGTGGTTCGAAAACCCGGCGGCGTTGGCAATTTCGGTGAGTTTGCCATCGACAAGCGTCCAGACCCTTAACGTGCCACCAATATGCGGGGTCTCGACATAGGCGACATCGTTCTGGCCATCGCCGTCCACATCGGCGATCCCGACCGGCGCGAGCCAGCGGAAGCCGCGCCCGATCGGCGGTGTCTCATCGATTGGGCCGCGTTGCTTGTCGTAGACGGCCAGTCGCGCACCGACCTTCGCGTCCGAAACAACCGCGACAACCTCGGCATCGCCGTCGCCATCCAGATCCCCGCACCGCGGTGCAATATCCTCGTAGACTTGGCCCTCAGGCAACTCGAACGTCGCGGGCAGCACGCCCGTCGCCGTATGGATCAGCAGGAACAGACCCTTGTATTCGATGTCGTCACCCAGAACGGCGTGCTTGTATTCCGTCGTCGGCAGCACATAGCCCGCGTCGTCACAGCCCCAGACGACATCTTCGGCCGTCGGTGTATCCGACGCAGAAGCAGCATGCGCCAGCACGCACGCCGCAAAAAGACCCAGCGCTGCCGCGCGTTGGATCAAATCTGCTTCTCGGGCATCTGCACGACCAGCCCGTCCAGAGCTGCTGTCACCTTCAGCTGGCATGTCAGGCGCGAGCGAGTCTCGTCCGGCTCGAACGCGAAATCCAGCATGTCGACTTCCATGTCTTCCTTGCCGGGCAGCTTCTCGACCCAGGCTTCATCGACATAAACATGACACGTCGAACACGCGCACGCACCGCCACAATCGGCATCAATGCCGGGAATGTTGTTCGACACGGCACCTTCCATCACGGTCAGGCCTTCAGCCACGTCGACTTCGTGTTTCGTCCCACCGTGCTCGATGTAAGTAATCTTCGGCATCTGCCCGTCCTCGGTCTGCTGGGCACCTGGATTCGGGTGCCTGTGTGTTTGGCTGCCGGGCTATCTAGCGATTCTTATCCGCTGATGCCAGAGGCTGCGGGCGCGATTGATCGTCAGGTGTGTCAAGAACAGCCGGGGCGAGGTTCGGCGCAATTCGGCCCGAGGCAAAGGCGGGCACATCTACGGACGCTGCGATGGCCGGTGGCAGATCGCGAGACGCTATTTTGCGCACGCAGCGCCAGCCGACAATCACGGCGACTGTGCCGACGATCACTCCTGCCAGGGCCTGAATCCAGATCGCACCCGCGACGCCCAGGCTGCCGCCCAGTGCCAGCGCAAGAAGAGGAATGACACCTGCGTCGCGCGACCAGTTGAACAGCGTCGACCAAAGCGGCCTACCCAGGTTGTTGAACGCGGCGTTCGATGTGAAGAGCGCCCCGGTAAAGACGAATGCGCCCGCTGCATAGGTCATGAATGTGGATACGATCTCGGCCCCAGCGCCGACCAGGCCGAAGCCATCGATGATGAATGGCGTCAACGCCGCCAGCGCTGCCCAGGCAACAACGACATAGATTGCCGCAAATATTAGCGCATCGCGATAGGTCATGGCGATACGCGGCCAGATCTTTGCGCCGTAGTTTTGACCGATGATCGGCCCGACCGCACCCGCAAGCGCGAAGATGCCGCCGAATGCCAATGCGGTCATCCGCCCGATCACGGCCCAGCCTGCGACGGCGTCATCGCCGAAATCCGCCACGATAGTGGTCAGGTACGCATTGCCGAACGGCGTCGAAAGCTGGGTCGCCATCGCCGGACCAGCGATCTGTGCCAACGGGCGAATGTCGCGCAACCAGATCGGCAGGCTCGGCCGTGCGACCATCTTGTGCCGCACGATCAGCAGCCATAGGCCGATTGCCGCGATCCCGAGCCGCGTCAAAGCCAGCGCAATCGCTGCTCCCGTCAAACCCAGGTCGAGCGCGAAGATCAGGATCGGGTCCAGCACCGCCGCGATGGCGCCGCCACCCAGTGTCACGTACATCGCCTGCTGCGCCTCACCCATGGCGCGCAATGTGCCGGAACAGCTCATGCCGATACCAATCAGCGGAACCGAAGGCAGCGCGATAGCGAGAAAGAAGCTCGCCTGTTCGAGCGCCTCGTCCTTCGCGCCAAGCAGCCGCAGCGCGTCTTCGCGGTAGATCCAGAGCACGGCGGCAAGTGCCGACATCATCAGAAATGCCGTCACGATGGACGAGCCAGCCAGCTCGCGCGCACGTTTGCTTTCACCGGCGCCAATTGCCCGGCTGATCGTCGCGGTGCCCGCGATCAACAAACCGATCGAGACCGAGATCATAAAGAACTGGATCGTGCCCGCGAAGCCGATCGCCGCCGCCAGTTCGGTGACACCCAGCATCGAGATGTAGAACAGGTTCAGCGCATCCACCAGGAACAGCGACAGCAATCCAGCGGACGCCGTCACTGTCATCACGACCACGTGGCGCATGGTCGAGCCGGTCGTGAACTTGGCCTCCATCAGGGCCTATTCCGCTGGGGTCGCGATCAGGCGGCGTGCGAAGATTGTCTCGTTTCCATCGTCTGGATGACGCGGGATCAAGAAGGCGAGCCCAAGCGAGATCAGCGACAAGATCACCGCCAGCCCGAACACAGCGGCAGGCGAGACTAGCCAGAGGAAGCCAAGCGCTGCGGGCAGGAACACCGCAGCGATGTGGTTGATCGTGAAGGCAACGGCGGCGGTTGGTGCCTGATCTGCCGGATCGGCGATCTTCTGGAAGTACGTCTTCTGCGCGAAGGCCATCGCGAACAGCAGGTGATCGATCACGTAAAGCGCCGCCGCGACCTCCCAGCTCCAGTTGAAATAGTAGACACCGACATAGAGCGAGAAGACCACGAACAGGCCGACATACTCGACGATCAGCGACAGCCTCTCACCATAGCGTTGGATGAAGCGCCCGATCAGAGGTGCAAAGATGATGTTGGCGACGTAGTTGATCAGGAAGAGTGCGGCGAGGCCTTCGACCTCCATCCCGAACTTCTCGACCATCATGAAGGGTGCGAAGACCATGAAGATCTGCCGCCGTGCGCCACCCATGAACACCAGCGCATAGTAGAGCCAGTAGCGTGTCCGCAGCAGCAGTTTCTTGTGCTGTGGCGTTCCACCTTCGAAGCGCGGGAATGCCGCCCAACACCAGAGACCGAACACCAGACAGATGCTGCCGCCAACGATGAACAGCGGATCGTAATCCAGGTCGAAGATCTCGCGTGCCGCCAGGACACCGGCGTAGGCGATCAGTGACCCAGCAGAGCCTGCCGCAACAATCCAGCCAAGCTTGCGGGGCGCGGTCTCTTTCTTCAGCCACTGCAATTGCAGGCTTTGGTTCACTGTCTCGAAGTAGTGAAACCCCATCGAGCCGACGTAAGTCACCAGCAGCAGGCCCCAGAATGTCGGGAACTGCGAGGTGAGCGCTGTAGCACCGCCCAACACCACAATCGACAGCACGGCCAGTGTCTGCTCGCGGATGAAGCGGATGACAAACACCACGAGGAAGGCCAGGAAGCCCGGGATCTCGCGCACGCTTTCGCGCCAACCGGTGTCCGAGCCGTCGAAACTGGCAACCTCGACCGCGAAGTTGTTGATCAGCACCATGTAGATCGACAGGCCGAACCAGACCGTGCCCTGCATCAGCAGCAGCAGGATCTCGGGACGTCGCCAATGGGGCAAATGATCGACGGCGTCGACCGATACCGTGGGCCGCAGCATGAATTCGGCACCTCCTGCCGGGCACCTAGCGTGCCGACGCGCGCCAGACCAGTGATATTTGCGCAAGGGTGTCTTGCCGACACTCCTGACAAATTGCTCGTCAGGACTGCAAGGGCGATTCGTTATTGACCCTCAGGCGTCCCGTCAAACTTACGATCGAGGCCGGCCCAGCAATCGATGTAATCCTCCTGGATAGTTGGCAGGTCAGCCGCGAATTGCGTGAGCTGCTGCGGAAACCGCGTCTCAAACATGAAGGCCATCGTATTGTCCAGCTTGACCGGTTGCAGGTCCGCCTCGGTCGCCTTGGTGAACCCCATCACGTCCGGCCCGTGCGGCAGCATCATGTTGTGCAACGACATCCCGCCCTTCACGAAGCCCTCCTCCTTGGCGTCATAAGTGCCGGTGATCAGGCCCATGAACTCGGACATGATGTTGCGGTGATACCAGGGAGGACGGAAGGTATGCTCCGCCACCATCCAGCGCGGTGGGAAGATCACGAAATCCACATTCGCAGTGCCTTCTTCGCCCGTGGGCGCGGTCAGGACAGTGAATATTGACGGGTCCGGATGATCAAACAGGATCGCACCAACCGGTGAAAACGTATTCAGATCATATTTGCAGGGCGCGTAATTGCCGTGCCACGCGATCACGTCCAGCGGTGAGTGCCCGATCTCGGTCACATGGAATGTCCCGCACCACTTCACATGCACACGGCAGGCGCTTTCCTTGTCCTCCCACGCTGCGACAGGCGTCTTGAAATCGCGCGGATTGGCGAGGCAATTGGCGCCGATCGGGCCGCGCTCGGGCAAGGTAAACTTCGCACCATAGTTCTCGCAGATATAACCGCGCGCCTGCAGCGTTCCAGGGCCGCGCCGAACCTTGAAGAACATGCCGCGCGGCAGGATCGCGATCTCGCACGGCTTTAGGTCGATGATGCCCATCTCTGTGAAAATCGACAGTTCACCTTCCTCCGGGACGACGAGTAACTCACCGTCCGAGTTGAAGAAGTAATCGTCTTCCATATCCGCGTTCAGCACATAGACATGCGCCGCCATGCCAGCCTGGCCCTGAACGTCCCCGGCAGTCGTGATCGTGCGGATACCGTCCAGGAACGTTGTCGGCTCATCGGGCATCGGCGTCGGGTTCCAGCGAAGCTGACCCAATGCCAACCCATGCGGGACAACGTGTGGCGCCGACTCCCAGAGCGGCCGCTCGACCGTCGAGAAACGCGCAGTGTGCCGGACCGAAGGACGCATGCGGTAGAGCCAGGACCGCTCATTTGTGCCGCGCGGCGCCGTGAAGGGCGAGCCTGATAGCTGCTCGGCATAAAGGCCATAGGCGCATTTCTGCGGCGAATTCTGGCCTTGTGGCAGGGCGCCAGGCAGACCCTCGGTCTCGAAGTCATTGCCGAAACCAGGCATATATCCGGGAGTGGTGCCATTTGCCGCCAGCGCCTGCGGGGACCGGTGGATCGCGGAGTCTTCGGGCATCTTCACCTCCCATGGTGCTGGTCTGCGGTCGTATCGATGCGGTAGCGTGGCATCAGATCGGAACAGACGTTACCCCGGAGGATACGATGGCGAACCCGTCACGGAAAGAGCGCGCATTGATCGAGGGTCGTCCCGCATTGATTGTCGTCGATATTCAGGCCGGGACGTTCAACGATCAAAGCGATACGCGCGCAATCGACCACATGGATGACTATGCCGACCGAATGACACTGGCGCGCCAGGCCATCGATCAGGCACGCGAGAGCGGCATCCCCGTGATCTTCATCCAGGAAGTGCACCGCCCGGATCTTGTCGATTTCGGGCGCGAGCTCGACGGTGACGAGGATGTGCATTGCGTCGAGGGCAACCCAAACACCGAGATCGCAGTCGCTCAGATGGGCTTCCTGCCGAACGACTACCTGATCCGCAAGCGGCGCTACTCAGCCTTCTTCGGAACAGATTTCGAGATCCTGCTGCGTGGGCTGAAGGTTGACACGCTTCTGCTGTGCGGCGGTCTGACCGATGTCTGTGTCCACTACACCTTCGTCGATGGCCACCAATCGGATTATTTCTGCCGGGTGATCGAGGATTGCGTGGCTGGGTCGAGCCAGGATGCGCACGAGGCGGCCTTGCGCGCGATGGAGTACCTGCAAACCGGCGCGCGGCGAACGCTGTCCGAGGTTTTGGTAGCTATGAATAGCTACGGAGTCACATCGAACGCCGCCTGATCGCGTGTCGCTGTCCCGCCAGTTCGCGTACGAGCGTTAATCAATGGACCAGTTTCGGCCCGGCTGTAACATTGCCGTTCTCGGGCAAAATTCCCAGTCGGCGTGCGACCTCGGTATAAGCCTCGGTCAACGAACCTAGATCCCGGCGGAACACGTCCTTGTCGAGCTTTTCCTCGGACTTCGAATCCCACAGGCGGCAGGAGTCCGGGCTAATCTCATCGGCCAGGATGATCCGTTGGAAATCGCCTTCGTAAAGCCGCCCGCATTCGATCTTGAAGTCGACCAACTTGATCCCGACGCCCATGAACAGGCCGGACAGGAAGTCATTCACCCGCAGAGACAGCGACACGATGTCATCGATGTCTTGCTGGCTGGCCCAGTTGAACGCGATGATGTGTTCCTCGGTCACCAGCGGATCGCCGAGGTCGTCGTTCTTCAGGCAGAACTCGATGATCGGGCGCGGAAGCTGGGTGCCCTCGTCAATGCCCAGACGCTTGGACAGGGATCCGGCAGCGACGTTGCGCACAATGATCTCGAGCGGAATGATCTCGACCGCGCGGATCAACTGTTCGCGCATGTTCAGCCGCTTGATGAAGTGGTTCGGCACGCCGATGCCGGTCAGCGCGGTCATGATGTGCTCGGAAATCCGGTTGTTAAGCACCCCTTTGCCGTCGATCACCGCTTTCTTCTCAGCATTGAACGCCGTCGCATCGTCTTTGAAGTGCTGGATCAGCGTGCCCGGTTCCGGGCCTTCGTAGAGAATCTTCGCCTTGCCTTCGTAGACCATCCTGCGGCGGGCCATGGGTCTCTCCTGCGGGGGGTGGGCTGGGCTCAAAGCCGAGTCCAAGCACGCCCGTATAAGGTCACGGTCACCATTTGCCAAGGCCTGCGGATGCTGCGGGGGCTTCCCTTTTGCGCCGGTCTGCCGGATATGAGCGCGCGGGAGGGCTTGTCGATGGCCGAGGACAGATTGTTGCGATCCGCGCGGACAGCGATTGCGTTTGTCCGCGAGCAGGTCGACCTGCCGCTTTCGCTTCGGTTGTGGGACGGGTCACTTGCGCCCTTGGGCCGTAACGCACCGGAAGGTCTGGCGATCAAGGTGGCAACTCCGGGTGTCTTGCCCTCGCTGCTAAGGCGCCCGACGCTGGACCGGGCGATCCGGCACTATGCGCATGGACGGCTGGACATCGAGGGCGGAAGTTGGGGCGACATCGGACGGCCCTTTGCACTGGACAACTCCTACAAGCGTCGGGCGCGCAAGCTGTCGAAGGCCAAGATGATGCGCCTGCTGGCACCGTTCCTGCTGGCGAAGGGGGACAATCCGGATGCCTCGCGCGGGTTCGAAGGCGATGCCGAGGGCGCTGGCCGCAAGGAAGGGGAGAACACAGGCTTCATCCGCTTCCACTACGATGTTGGCGACGACTTCTACCGGCTCTTTCTGGATCCGGAGATGCAATATTCCTGCGCCTATTTCCCGGAAGGCGTAGAAACGCTGGAAGACGCGCAGATCGCCAAGCTCGACATGATCTGCCGCAAGCTGCGTCTGACGGAAGGCGAGACGCTGCTGGACATCGGCTGTGGATGGGGCGGGCTGATCCGGTTCGCCGCCAAGCACTACGGCGTAAACGTTGTCGGTATCACCCTCAGCCAGGCACAAGCCGACACGGCGCGCGCGCGGGTACAGGCGGACGGATTAGCGGACAAGGCCGAGGTGCGGATCATCGACTATCGCGACATGACCGGTCAGTTCGACAAGGTCTCGTCCGTTGGCATGTACGAGCATATCGGGCTGGACAACATCCCGCACTATTTCGGCAAGGTACGCAGCTTGATGAAACCGGATGCTCTGTTTCTGAACCATGCGATCAGCCGTGGGGCGAAGCGTAAGAAAGCCCGGTTCTCCAAGCGCCCAGAGCAGCGGGCACTTCAGAAATACATCTTTCCGGGCGGAGAGCTGGACGATATAGGCAACACCGTGGCCGAGATGGAGAAAGCCAAGCTGGAAATCCACGATGTCGAGGCGTGGCGGCGCCATTATGCGCGCACGACCCAGATCTGGTGCGAACGCCTGACCGCGCGGCGGGCCGAGGCCGAAGAAATCGCGGGACCCGAGATCTACCGGCTTTGGGCAGCCTATCTGGGCGGATGCTCGTTGGCTTTCCTTCGGGGGTCAGCACGGATCAATCAAACGCTGGCCTCATTCAGTGCCAAAGGCGTCCCACCGCTGCCACCGTCACGCATGGATCTGTATCGCTGAGGGAGGTCGTAATGACCGAAAAGCCCGATCTCGCAGCCCTGTTCGGCGCACCGAAGGTCGATACATTCCTGGGGCTCGAGCGATGCGAGGACCTGTCGAGGATCGACGCATCTTCTGCTTTCATCGGGGTGCCTTGCGCCACGCCCTACGGATCGGTCGGGCCGTATGCGAAGGACGGACCGGACTCGTTGCGCCGGTCGATTGCGTCCTTAGCCGCGAACATCGACCGGATGAACTTCGACATCGGCGGGCCGTTGTTTCCGGATGGCACGAAATCGGCTGTCGATTGCGGGAACCTTCCCTACAGCGAAAGCGACTTTGCTGCGAACCGTGCCACGATCCGGCAGGCGGTCTCGACGATTGCGGGGCAGGGCGTCGCGCCGATCGTGGTCGGCGGGGACGACTCGGTGCCGATCCCGATGCTGGATGCGCTGGGCGATACGGGTGGCCGCTATACGATCCTGCAGATCGATGCCCATATCGACTGGCGCGACGAACATATGGGCGAACGCTTCGGATTGTCCTCGACCATGCGGCGTGCCTCCGAGATGGCGCATATCGAGCGGATCATCCAGGTCGGCGCACGCGGGATCGGGTCGGCTCATCCCGACGACTACCGTGATGCGCTCGACTGGGGTGCCGTATTCTTCACCGGCGAAGACATGCAGACCCAAGGCATTGCGCCGGTGATCGAGGCGATTCCGGACGGTTCAGATGTCATCATCTGCTTTGACATCGACGGTTTGGACCCTGCGATCGCGCCGAACACGATCGGACGGGCGCCGGGCGGGCTGAGTTATGTCCAGGCGCTGGGACTGATCAAGGGCGTCGCGTCCCGTGGACGAGTCGCGGCAATGGACGTAGTCGAGATCTTCCCAGACGGCGACATCGACGGCATCGGCGCGATCACTGTATCGCGCTTGATCGCAGCGGCTATGGGTGTGATCGCTCGTCAGAGCATGCCCGCCTGAACGGCGAAAGGCGCCCATGCGGACGCCTTTCGAGCATTCGGTTCTGCGGACTTAGACCGCTTCCGGCGCCCCTTTGCCCGCGTTTGTATCCGCGCTTTCGGTGGGTGCCTCGATCTGTTTGGCGTCCTTCGCGGTACCAAGACCATCTTCCAGGCTCAGGCCGAGTTCCTCGCCCAGTTTTTTCATGGCAGGCATCTGCACCGCCATGCCCAGGATCGAGTCCAGCGCCTGATTGACGACCGGCTTATCTCCGCCCCCGCCGCCAGCGCCCGATGACCCCACACCGCCAAGACCTGTGACCTGGTGGATCTTGATCGAGTCGATCTTCTCCGCCGGTTTGACCAGTTCCTGCGCCAGTTTTGGCAACGCTTCAAGGCGCGCCACCTCCAGCTTCATGTTGATGATCGGCTGATCCAGCGCATTCTCAGCGGCAACGATCGCCCGCTGACCCTCAGCCTCGGCCAGCAAGTCCTTCTTCTTCGCCTCGGCCCTGATTGTGAGCGCGTCGGCATCGGCCTGTGCTTCTTCGCGGCGAGCCTCCGCACGGTCGGCGGCGGCCTCCTTTTCGGCCTGCGCCTCTAAACGAACGCGCGTTGCTGCACGCTCGGCCTCGCGGCGAGCTTCAATCAGAGCGACCTCCTTGACCCGTTCTGCTTCGGCCACCTGGCGTGCCGTCGTGATCGCCTCGCTTGCCTTGGTCGCCTGCGCACGGGCCTCGTCAGCCGAAGCACGGGCGCGACTCTCCTCCTCGGATTTCTGCGCGATGATGATCTGACGCTCCTGATCGGCAACCTCGATCTCGCGCTCCTTTGCAATCTCGGCAGCGCGAATGGCCTGTTCACGCTCGATATCGGCTGAACGCACCTGCCGCTCCTTGGCAATACGCGCTTCCTCAGCGGCGCGTTCCCCTTCAGATTGGCGCTGCGCGATCTCGGCGACTTGTGCGGCACGGCGGGTCTCGATGTCGAGCTGCTGGCTGATGCGCGCCTGTTCCTGCTCGCGGGCGATTTCGAGCTGGCGTTTCTCAGCTTCCATCGCGGCCTGAGCGACGGCAACCTCGGCCTCAGCGTCGATCTCGGCACGCTCCTTCTTCGACTTCGCGATCACCTCGGCCAGCTTGCGCATGCCGACAGCATTAAAGGCGTTGTTCTCGTCCAGCGCTTCGAACGGTGTCTGGTCGAGTGCGGTCAGCGAGACCGATTCCAGTTCCAGGCCGTTCTTCAGAAGATCCTCGGTAACGGCGTTCTGTACTTCCTGGACGAAATCGGCACGGTTCTCGTGCAACTCATCCATGGTCATCTGAGCGGCGACGGCGCGGAGGCCATCGACCAGCTTGCCCTCGATCATGTCGCGAAGCTGATCGACGTGGAACGTCCGGTCGCCCAGCGTCTGCGCCGCCCGCGCGATGCCATCGGACGTGGCGTTGACTGACACGTAGAACTCGACGCCGACATCGACGCGCATACGGTCCTTGGTGATCAAGGCTCCTTCGCTGTGCCGCTGCACTTCCAACCGCAGCGTCTTCATGTTGACATAGGAAATCTCGTGCAATAGCGGGATCACGGTCGCCCCGCCGTCCATGATCACCTTCTTTCCGCCCAGG
This sequence comes from Paracoccaceae bacterium, assembly GCA_050043005.1. Classification (GTDB taxonomy): domain Bacteria; phylum Pseudomonadota; class Alphaproteobacteria; order Rhodobacterales; family Rhodobacteraceae; genus Thermohalobaculum. The sequence continues at coordinate 3,468 of JBHJIZ010000024.1, read as the reverse complement.
CCCGTCTTGACCATGCTGATTTCTCGAGTGGTGCGGCGGTACAGCCGAGCCATCACCAGGCCGATCAGCAGCAGCAGGATCAGAACGGCGCCCACCGGGATCAGAATACTCGTCAAAGTGTCCATTGTTCTCTCCTCCTTGGCTTCATTAATCAGTCAATCGCGATCGCGAACAGGACCGGACCGCGTCCGTCGCGGATCATCACCTCGGTACCCTGGGTCAGCTCCGCGCCGTCATCGACCGGCTCGACCCGAACGAAGTGGAAGTTTCCATGGCCGTCGAGGACGCGGGCCTGTGCCGGTCGTCCCCGCCGCGCAGTACCCTGCGAGATGACGCCGACGCGGCCACCCAGGCTGCGCCGGTTGATCGCGGTCGTCTCGGTCTTCGGGATGAGACGGCCCAGCGTGCGGGCGAACCAGCGGCCTGCCCGCAACGCTGGGAATATGGCCAGCGCCACACCAGCAATCGCAGGAAGTGTGGTTCCGATGACTGCCTGCGCCGCCAACTGAACGAGATACCCACTGAGCCCGAAGGCGGTCAGCATGCCTGCGACCCACAAGATCATCGGCACTTCGCCAAACCCCAGCCATGACGCCAGGCCAGCCGGCGCCGCGGTTTCTCCAACGCCGTTGGCGTCAACCGGGTCACCGACTTCGAGCTCCGGTTCGATTTCAAGCACTGAGTCGGGATCCAGGCCTACGTCAATCTCGGCATCGAAGTCGGCGTCGGCACCATCGCCCATCAGTGAGAACCCAATCAGGCTCATCACGACTTCCAGGATCAGCAGACCGGCCGCCAGCGCCAGGGCCATCGTGAACGGCACCATGCCAGCGTCGAGCAAGAACGATATCGCGGTCAATTCTCCTCCCATTGATTGGCTTGCGTGATACAATAACTATGTGTCAGATATATGTGAGAATTCGCACGATAGAAGTCAAATACGGTCAGAAATGATCAGAAAGCAGCAAATTCACGCCGCCCGGGCGCTTCTGAGGTGGTCGCGGGCCGATCTTGCGGAGCGCTCCGGCGTGTCGGAGCGAACTGTTGCACGCTTTGAGATCGGTGAGGGCGATATCACTGTGGGCAAGCTGGACAAGCTAGAGGCCACTCTGATCGACGAGGGGATCGAATTCGTAGACGGCGGGGTGATCCTGGAAAGCCTGAAACGCCGCCGATCATCATAGACGTGTACTTTGCGCGTCTTGGCATTGCGAAGCGCTGGAATTGATTGCTTACTCACGGAAAAAGACCGTGGGAGGTGACGCAATGTACACTCTGGCCCTGACCGAATCCTATGTTCCGGCGCAGGAGACGACGGATATTCGGGATACAACCGTCGGCGGCTTGCTGCGAGATGTTGCCGCTTCTCATACTGACAGCCCTGCACTAACGGAAACTAAGTTCGACGGCGAGGCCGGCCGCCGATGGACCTATGGCGCACTGCTGGCCGATGCCGAGCGTTTGGCCAGGGCGCTCTCGACACGGTTTTCGCCGGGCGAACGCATCTGTGTGTGGTCACCAAACACCCCAGAATGGGTCCTGCTTGAGTATGCCTGCGGCCTTGCAGGGCTCGTGCTCGTTACGGCGAACCCGGCCTATCAAGCCAAGGAGCTGGCATATGTGCTGGAACAGTCGCAATCGGTGGCGCTGTTTCTGGTCGAAAGCTACCGCGGCAACCCAATGGCCGAGATCGCCGCTGAGGCCGCTGGAAGCAAGCCGCTTATCCGTGCCGTCATCGACATGGACGACCATACAGCCCTGTTTAGACGGGGTGACCACCCCGAAAACCTGCCGGAAGTTGGTGCCAACGACGCCGCGCAGATTCAGTACACCTCTGGGACCACAGGGTTTCCAAAGGGCGCCGTCTTGTCCCATCGGGCGTTGACCAACAACGCGCGGCTGTTCTTCGACCGGTTCGAGGCCCCAAAAAGGACGGTGTTCGCAAACTTCATGCCGATGTTCCACACCTCGGGCTGCGGGATGGCGACGCTGGGCTCTCTGCAACGCGCGACGCCGATGGTTCTGTTCAATGTCTTCGATCCCGTGGCCGTTCTGCGGTCGATCGAGCGGGAACGGATCACCTCCTTCACCGCCGTCCTGACCATGCTGGTCGCCATGCTGGATGTCCTGAGGGTGCAGAGCTTCGATCTGTCCTCGATGCAGGTTGTCATATCCGGCGGAGCGATGGTGCCGCCCGAACTTGTGCGCAACGTCACCGATGCGATGGGGTGCGAATTTCAGATCGTCTACGGGCAAACCGAGACGGCACCACTGCTCACCCAGCACCATTTGGGGGAGACCGAGGATGACCTGTGCAACACGATCGGCCAGCCGATGCCCTGCACAGAGGTATCGGTACGTTCTGTGGACCATAATGCTGTCGTGCCATTGGGAGAGCAGGGCGAGATCTGCGTGCGCGGTTATTGCCTGATGCTCGAGTACAACGACAATCCAGAGGCGACCGCGGCAACGATCGACTCTGACGGCTGGCTCCACACCGGTGATTTGGGGCGGATGGACGGTCGCGGATATCTGGCGATCACGGGCCGCGTGAAGGAGATGATCATTCGCGGTGGCGAGAATCACTTCCCCGCCGAGATCGAAAATGTGCTACTTGAGCACCCATCTCTGTCCGAAGTTGCCATCGTTGGTCTGCCGGATCCAAAATGGGGCGAGATTATTGCCTGTTTTGCTCGACCAGAAAGCGGGCAACACATCGAGCCAGATGCTCTTAAGTCACATTGCCGCAAGTACCTTTCGCCACAAAAGACACCGACTGTTTGGTGTCAGGTCGCTGAATTCCCCCTTACGGGATCTGGGAAGATACAGAAATTCGCACTTCGCGATCGGTATGTCGACGGTGGGTATCAGCCGCTTTAGCGGCACAGGGGAAGTTTTCGTGATGTATTTGCAAACCGCAACGAACAGTTGTTGCCACTTCGCCTAAATTCGCAAAGCGCAATAGACTTTGCCGTGTAGATCGAGAACCGTCATAGTAGATATTTCGCTTATCGGGATAAAGCTTCAGGCCGGACCGATAAAAAATGTGACTCCGTGCCTTGATTGCCGAATTTGTGCCTTTTTTTTGAGGTGGCTTAACTATGTTGTTTTGGAAGCTACAGGTGAGGGGCTGTGGTTGACGTTGTAGAATACGCCCGTGAACGGCGCGCAGAATTGCTGGCGGAAATCCGGAAACTCGACTGGTTTCTGAAGGTTGCCGAGGAGCTCCAAGGCCTTGAGCCGAAGGAGGTGCCTGCGGAATCTCCGAAGCGGCCATCGGTCGTTGAGCGATCCGACCAAAAACCAGCCGAAGTAAAAGCATCGAAGGACTCGATGCCAGAAAAGGCCGCACCGGGAACACCGGTCTATCGGGCCGAGGACCTGGATCTGGGTCCGCGTCCGGTTGACACCATCGTCTTCAAGAAGATGCTCAGCGAGATGCGCAGAACCTATGCATCCGACCGCGTA
>JBHJIZ010000023.1:0-27700 GCA_050043005.1 Paracoccaceae bacterium | reverse complement strand
GCGGGCGACCTTGGTGACCCAGTAGAGCGTCTCGACATTGTGGACCAGCGTTGGGCGATCGAAGCTGCCGACCTGGGCGACATATGGCGGGCGGTGGCGGGGCAGGCCGCGCTTGCCTTCGATCGACTCGATCATCGCGCTTTCTTCGCCGCAGATGTAGGCGCCCGCGCCACGGCGCAGGTCGATATAGCCCGGTTCGACGATCCCCGCCGATTCCAGTGCCGCGATCTCGGTGGCGAGGATTTCCAGAACCGCTGGGTATTCGTCGCGCATGTAGATGAAGCAGGTTTCCGCCTCGACCGCCCAGGCAGCAATCAGCATGCCTTCCAGAAACACATGCGGTTCGCGTTCCAGATAGTAGCGGTCCTTGAAGGTGCCGGGTTCGCCTTCGTCACCGTTCACAGCCAGATAGCGCGGACCGGGTTCGGCGCGGACGAAGGACCATTTGCGACCGGACGGAACGCCTGCGCCACCCAGACCGCGCAGGCCGGATTCGAGCACGGTTTCCTGCACTTGATCCGGTGTGCGGCTACCGCCGCGAAGGGCATCGAGTTCCTTGTAGCCGCCATCGTCGCGATAGGCGTCAAGGCGCTCGTAGTCCGGCAGCTTGTGGTGGAAGTCCTGCGCCGCGATGGCGTCGGCGACTTTCTCCGGCGTCGCGAAATCGACGTGGTTGTGGCCGAGTTCCAGTGTCGGCGCGGTGTCACAGCGTCCCATGCAAGGGGCGCGAACGACCCGCACCTCGCCACCGCCATTGTACTTGGTGGCGAGTGTCTTCATCAGGTCCTGAGCGCCCGCCAGTTCGCAGGAAAGCGAGTCGCAGACGCGGATGGTGATTGCGGGTGGAGCGTCCTCACCCTCCTTCACCACATCGAAGTGGGCATAGAAGGTCGCGACCTCGTAAACCTCGGCTTGGGCGAGGCGCAGTTCCTCGGCCAATGCGCGCAGATGTGCGGCCGAGAGGCATTTGTATTTGTCTTGGATCAGATGCAGGAATTCGATCAGCAGGTCCTGGCGGCGCTGGCGATCACCCAACAGAGCACGGACCTCGGCCATGGCTGTGTCATCGAGTTGCCGGCCTTTGGGCGTTTTGCGACCCTTGCCCTGTCCGGACTTCCAGACACCTTTGCGGTCGGCATTGTCGGTATCCAACGGACTCATGGCGCGTCTCCCAAGTTCGAGCCGCGCGATACTCTGGCCAAGCCCGGGAATTCGCAAATCGAATTTCGCGATGGCGCGGTCGGCTGAGGTTATCGCGCCGACCTGCGGCGTCAGTCTACAAAGGCGCGCTCGACCACGTATTCGGCGGGTTTGGAGTTAGCGCCTTCAGTGAGCCCTGCCTTTTCGAGCAGTTCCTTCGTGTCTTTCAGGAACGCCATCGAGCCACAGATCATGCCGCGGTCGACCTCAGGGTCCAGCGGAGAAACACCGAGATCGTCGAACACCTTGCCTGACTCGATCAGATCGGTAATCCGGCCCATGAACTGGCTGTCTTCGCGCGTCGTCGTTGCGTAGTGGATCAGTTGTTTGGTCGCTTCCTCGCCGACCAGGGGATCATCCTTGGTCTTGGCAACGGTATCGTAGCCATAGGTCAGCTCGTCGACTTCTCGGCAGGTGTGACAAAGGATCACCTGCTCGAATTTCTCGTAGGTTTCGGGGTCGCGGATCAGGCTGACGAAAGGGGCGACTCCAGTCCCCGTTGAAAACATCCAGAGCCGTTTGCCCGGGATCAGTGCATCGTTCACAAGCGTGCCGACGGGTTTCTTGCGCATCAGGACGGTGTCGCCCGGCTGGATCTTTTGCAGGTGCTCGGTCAGGGGGCCGCCGGGTACCTTGATCGAGAAAAACTCGAGTTCCTCGTCCCAGGACGGTGAGGCAATCGAATAGGCGCGAAAGACAGGTTTCTCGGAGTTTGGCAGGCCGATCATCACAAACTCGCCGGAGCGAAACCGGAAGCTCGCAGGGCGTGTGATGCGGAAGTGGAACAAGCGGTCGGTGTAGTGTTGGACGGTGGTGACCGTCTCGGCGAACACGCCCGCAGGGATCGGGAATTCTGTGGCGGGCACAGTCGCAGCGTCGGAACTCATCGCAGGGAACCCCCGGTCGGGCTATTTCACAGTCGCGACGTATATCGTTCCGGAACGTCCCTTCATCAAGTGTTAAATATTGATGCAATGCCGGTATGCGTAAGCACTGCGTGTTGCATGCGAGTGGCGCGCCGTTTGCCTGTGTTGTAGACAACTTGTCGGGGTAGAGCGCGCTTGAAGGGAAGTGCGCTGCTGCCACTCGGCTAGGTTCAGAGATTGATCAGGCGTTCGATCTCCGGCAGCATCGCGTTCGCGGCACCCTCGTGCATTTCGGGCGAGGCGAATTCGGCGTTCTCGCTGATCGGCTCACCCGAGGGTCGGAACAGAACTGGATTGCCATCGACGCGCAAGTCCTGGGGCATGCCTTCGGACGACACGTACTCGACATAACCGTCCGCCGCGGGTTTCACGGCATCCAGCATCGCCCGATCAACGAATTGCGGATACTTCATATCCGTGATGTCACCAGAGGGCGGGATCAGATCATCCGGCGCGCGCTGAGACATGTAGAACAAGAGCGTCTTCGTCTCGATCGTTGACAGCAGTGTCTGCATGCGGCCGATCCAGGCGTTCTTCATCTCGTTGAACACCAGCTTGAATCGCGTCTCGTCCAGGGCGTGCAGGTGTTTGAGCATCGCCCGGGTGAATGAGAACCGCGAGAAGTCCACTTCCGGATAGATGCCTGCCAGAAGGTCCGAGACCGTGTGCAGGCGCAGATTTCGGCGCGGGCGCACGGCGAACATCCGGTTCGAGGTGGCCGTGGCGCACATGACTTGAACGATCGTCAGATCCGCGTCCATCGCAGCGCGCAGAACTTCCGGGTCTGCCAGGAAAAAGCCAGGCCCGGCGCCATCTGTGCCGAGGTTCAGGATCGTCTGTCCCGTCTCACGCGCAACGATGTCCGGATAGGGGTTGTCGCAGTACCGGCCAAATGTGCTCGAGCCGCCTATGAACGCGATATAGCGGCCCCTGAGGTCCGGCTGCGGCCCGCGAAAGATCTGCCGGGTTCTGCCAAATCGATACACCTTGTAGTCGAAGAGCGGATCGTCGATCTGATGTTCGGACATCGTGTACTGCCTAAGTGGGGTTGTTTGATGCAAATGTCGCGCATCCAGATTTATGTTCCCCTAACAGGCATCCCTAAAATAGAGATATGCAGGCGCAGCGCGCGGTAAATGCGGCGGAGAACGGCATGAGTTACGAGACGATCGAATACACAGTCGCGGACGGCGTCGCGACGATCACGCTGAACAGGCCGGACAGCATGAACGCGATGAACGCGGTCATGCGGCGCGAGTTGTTGCAGGCGATTACCGAGGCGTCCGAGGGCGCGCGCGCGCTGGTTCTGACGGGAAAGGGGCGCGGGTTCTGCGCCGGGCAGGATCTGGGTGATGTGACCAGCTTCGAGGAGTTGGATCTGGAGCGTACGCTGCGCGAGGAATATGATCCGATCCTGACGGCGATCCGGGAGTGTCCGATCCCGACGATCGCGGCGATCAATGGCGCCGCGGCGGGGGCAGGGGCCAACATCGCATTGGGGGCTGACATCGTGATCGCTGCGCGGTCGGCGTCTTTTCTGGAGGCATTTGCGCGGATCGGCTTGATTCCGGATGCAGGTGGCACTTATTTGCTGCCGCGCCTCGTCGGGCGCGCGCGCGCCAGGGGTTTGAGCCTTTTGGCCGACCCGTTGCCCGCGGAGAAAGCCGCCGAGTGGGGTCTGATCTGGGAAGTCGTCGCGGACGATGCCTTGATGGATAATGTCAACGCCATGGCACGCAAGCTCGCTGCCGGGCCGACCAAAGCCTATCGTTTGATGAAGGAAGCGTTGAACGCCAGCCCTGAGAACGATTTCGAGACGCAGACGGCATTGGAGGCCAAGCTGCAAGGACAGGCGGGCAACTCGCGCGATTTTAAGGAAGGTGTGCTGGCGTTCCTGGAGAAACGCAAACCGTCCTACGAGGGGCGCTGAGGCGTCGACGGTCTGACTGCCTGTTGTTCAGGTCACGTTCAGGCTGGAGCGCCATAAACCGCGTATCGCGACGTCAATTTGGGGCGAACGAAGAGACCGCGGGAATTCAATCCCCTCGAAATCCTGCGGTCTCGAAAAACCCACCGCGCTCAGATCTTAAACGCTGGTCGTTTTGCGAGTTGTTCGAACCAGCGCGTGACGTTTGGATGTGTCGCTGTAATCTCCATGCCGACGGGTTTCGTCATCCGGGTGGCGAAGAAACCGGTGATGTCGGCGATCGAGAATGTGTCGCCCGCGGCGTACTCTGCGTTCGCAAAATACGGCTCGATGCGATCGAGGAAGATCTTCATCATCTCCTTGCCCCGCTGCACGATCTCGGGACGCTGGGGCAGGTCAGTCCGCGTTCCGGGCACAACGCGGCCCGCAAACATCGGCACGTGATTGCGCACGGCGTGAAGCATTGGCAGGAATGCATCCAGCTCGAACCGGCGGGTCCACATCTCGACCACACCGCGCTGCGCCGGTGTCCCGCCAAACAAGGACGGCTCGGGGTAGAGTTCTTCAAGATACCGGCAGATCGCCAACGATTCCGCGATGATGGTGCCATCATTGAGTTCGAGGAACGGAACGCAGTGGAACGGGTTCATCGAGGTAAAGGGCTCGGCGAACTGATTGTCCTCGCGCACATTCAACTCGACCGAGTCGAGGGTGAGGCCCTTCTCGGCCAGGAACACGCGGACGCGTTGGGCATTGGCGGCGGGCGGAAAATCGTAGAGCTTCATAGGGTCTTCCCGATTGGCTCAGGCTGTGATCAGGACGGCGCGGAAGTCATTTACGTTCGTGCCGGTCGGCCCAGTGACGAAGAGCTCACCGCTCGCGGAGAACCCAGTGTAGCTGTCATTGCCTGCCAGCAGGGCGTTCGGGTCGAGACCGTGTTCGATCAGCTTTTGCCATGTGCCGCCATCGGCGAACGCACCGGCATTGTCCTCGGTGCCGTCAATCCCATCGGTATCGGCGGACAGCGCGGTGACAGTGCTCAAACCCTGGATGTCCTTGGCAATTGCAAGTGCAAGCTCACCGTTGCGGCCGCCGCGGCCTTTCGCGCGAACGGTAACGGTCGTTTCTCCACCGGACAGCAGGACGACCGGCGGCGGCAGCGGAGTGCCGGTCTGTGCAATCTGTCGGGCAATGGCGCCGTGCATCCGGCCAATATCGCGGGCCTCGCCTTCGATCGAGTCCGACAGGATCGCAGAATGCACGCCGCGGCTTTCTGCCAGCCGCGCTGCCGCCGCCAGCGACAGGCTAGACGATGCGATGACCGTGACGTCGTGTGTCTTGAAAACGGGATCGTCCGGCATTGGCGCGTCCGCCTTGGGGTCGTTCAGATGCGCCATCACCGCATCGGGCAGATCCATGCCGTATTGCCCGACGATGCGCAGCGCCTCGACCCGATCCGCCGTGTCCGGCACCGTCGGACCCGAGGCAACGAACGCTGGATTGTCGCCCGGGATGTCCGAGACTACCAGTGACACCACCCGCGCAGGAGATGCCGCTGCCGCAAGGCGTCCGCCTTTGATCAGGCTCAGGTGCTTGCGGACGGTGTTCATTTCGGAGATCGGCGCGCCCGAGGCCAGGAGTGCTTCGTTGACAGCGACCTCGTCGGCGAGCGTTAGGCCGTCCGGCGGCGCCGGGAGCAAAGCAGAGCCGCCACCGCACACGAGCGCGACGACGAGATCGTCGGCTGTCAGCCCGGAAACCAGATCGAGCAAGCGTTTGCCCGCCATCAACCCCGCAGCATCGGGTACTGGATGCGCCGCTTCCAACACCTCGATCTTCTTGGTCGGACAGGCATAGCCGTAGCGTGTGACGATGCAGCCTTCGAGCGGCCCTTCCCAAAGTTCTTCAAATGCCGCAGCGAGTTGTGCGGCACCCTTACCGGCACCAATCACGATCGTGCGGCCAACAGGCTTCTCCGGGAGTGCGTGGCGCAGCGCTTCCAACGGATCCGCCGCGGTGACGGCGGCGTGGAACAAATCGGCCAGGAACCCGCGCGGATCCTCGGCAGGGGTCATGCTTCGGCCTCGTCCAGACCGTGATCCGGCGCCTGCGCCTTGGACTCCCAAGGTTTCGTGAGGTCGGACAGCCGGACGTCAACGCATTCCACGTCCAGCGCAATGTCGCCATCTCCGGCTAAGACCAGGATCAGACGGCCAACACCGTCCTCGGCAGGCTCGAACTCTATGCGCAGCAGGGCGTACGTCATTTCCTTGTCGCGCGGATCCAGCCCCCGCGTCTTCACGGCCAGCACGCTGTCGATCAGCAGCGCCGCGCGCACACGTTCGTAGGACCGGCGCTGTAGTTCGGCTGCCGGCTTGTCCTCCCAACGGAACCGATTGAGCAGGATCGCAAAGCGTCGTCGGCGCGGCATCCACGAGATTTCGCCTGCCTTGCCTACGGAATCCTGTAGCAGGGCCGAAATCACGCCAAGATCCTCAGGGCTATCAGCGCCCAGCCGCAACGGACGGTCCGCGATGGCACCGTCCTCGAAACGGGCGTCTTCCATTCTCAAGTCTCCCGGATACGCTCGATCTCTACGCCGCAGGCGCTGAGCTTTTCCTCCAGCTTCTCATAGCCGCGATCGAGATGATAGACACGGCCTACGACCGTTTCACCTTCGGCTGCGAGCGCCGCCAGAATCAACGAGACGGATGCACGCAGATCGGTCGCCATGACCGGCGCACCCCGCAGCTCCGGAACACCTGTTACGGTCGCTGTGCCACCCTGGATGTCGATCTTTGCGCCCATGCGGTTGAGTTCCGGCACATGCATGAAGCGATTCTCGAAAATCTGTTCGTTGATGGTCGAGACGCCGTCCGCGACCGTCATCAAAGCCATAATCTGCGCTTGGAGGTCCGTCGGAAATCCTGGATAGGGTTCTGTATCTATGTCAACGGACTGGATTTTGCCATTCGCGCGCGCAACGCGCAATCCGCCGGGCACGTCTTCCACGTTGATGTCGGCTGCTGCCATCCGGTCGATCAGGGCACCGACCAACGCCCTGTCGCCGCCGCGCACGGTCACTTCACCGCCTGCTATCGCGGGCGCGATCATGTAGGTGCCCATCTCGACACGGTCGGCGAGCACCTTGTGCGTTGCGCCGCCAAGGGTCTCGACGCCCTCGATGGTGATCGTCGAAGACCCTGCGCCTTCAATCTGTGCGCCCATCGCCGTGAGGCATGCCGCCAAGTCGAAAATCTCAGGTTCTCGCGCGGCGTTCTTCAGTGTGGTTGTGCCCTTGGCCAAGGTGGCGGCCATCATCAGGTTTTATTTGGCGCCCACCGACACGAAGGGGAACGTGATCTCGGCACCTTTCAGGCCGCCTGGCGCTGATGCATTCACATAGCCGTCCGAGAGTTCCATCTCGGCGCCCAATTGCTCGAGTCCTGAGAGGTGCAGGTCGACGGGGCGCGCGCCGATTGCGCATCCTCCCGGCAGCGAAACGCGGGCGTAGCCGTCACGTGCCAGCATCGGGCCAAGTACGAGGATCGAGGCCCGCATCTTGCGCACAATATCGTAATGTGCGGTGTGGCTCGTGATCTTCCGGCCTGAAATCGCCAGCACGTTGCCATCCTGCAGCGCCGCGATCTCGCAGCCGAGCGATTGCAACAGGTCGGTCATCGTCCGGATGTCCGCCAGACGCGGTGCGTTCGTCAGCGTCAACGGCTGGTCGGTCAGCAAAGCGGCCGGCATCAGCGTGAGGCAGGCGTTCTTCGCGCCCGAGATATCAATTCTTCCCGACAGCGGACGCCCGCCGACGATCCGGATCTTGTCCATGTCCCTACTCCTCGGCCCTGTCCGTGTTTTCCACGGTCTTCTTGGCGATCTCGTCGTCGCTCTCCGCGGCAGTTTCGCGGCGCTTTCGAGATTGTGTCTTGCGACGCTTGAGGTTTTCACGCAGCGCCTCGGCAAGCCTGTCCGCGCGCGTTCCCTGCGCCTGTCTTTTGCTCCCATCCCGCATGGCGGCTCGTTTATCCGGTGGAAGCGGCGAGGTCCAGATCCTCACTCAGCAGTTATCGTGCACCGGTATGGGCGGGCGGACAGGTATTCTGGGCTTGCAAATGCGGGCCGATCGCGTATTTAGCCCCCGCATCTGCGCTGCCGTAGCTCAGGGGTAGAGCACTCCCTTGGTAAGGGAGAGGTCGAGAGTTCAAATCTCTCCGGCAGCACCATCCCCAACATGACCCCCTGAAACCATCCCTAATGCCTTGATTGGTAACGCAAAATTGGTGTTCAAAAAGCCGCGTTCACGGCAGTATACAAGATGCTCCGAAACCGTCAGTCTGAGTACCAATCTTTGCAGATCAAACTTGCCGCTTTCCCAGAGTTTACAAGGACTTGCGAGGAAGCGAATGCAGTGTTCAAACAATTGCTCAAAGGTGTAACGCGGGACCGCTGATTTTTTCGCTTTTTCCAGCAAAACCAGCTTCTCTCGCTCCAACTCTTCGAGGCGTTTTTCGAAGGTTTCGATCAGGCGCGGATTCGAAACATTGCTCGCAGTATCGATAACGCCCGCAATGGTCTTCTCAACTTCGAGGGCTTGCGTCCGGTAGGCGGCAACCGTGTTCGTAACCTGCGCCGCTTTCTGATCCCAGGCATCCCTGAACATCGTGATTGCGAGTTCAAACAATTTCTCTGTAGGACTCATGGCCTTGAGCATGTCGAGGAATGCACTTTCGATTTTGCTCCGCCTGATCATCTTACCATGCAGATCGCAGCCCTTCTTTCTGTAAAAGTAGTAGGGGTATTTCTGCCGTTTTCCTTTGCACCAACCTGCTGTGAGAGGCGTTGAACATGAAGCACAACAGACCGCCCCACGCAGCGGGAAGTCTGCATGAATGTCTTTGCGCCGGGCGGCATAAACACCTTCGTTCAGGCGCTCTTGAATCCGCTCATAGGTCGCCTTGCTGATCAGGCCTTCATGATGACCATCGCGCAGCGAGATGCCCCATGCGGGCGCGCTCACGTAACCCGCATAAACGGCCTTGCCCAGCAATCGCACAATCGTTTGCGGGCGGATGTCACCGTTTGGCATGTCACTTGGGAAGTGCGGATTGGCTTCAAGGAAGCGGCGAACTTCTGTCTGTGATGAGAGGCGCCCTGTCGCATAGCCCTCCAGCGCTTCCTTGACCACAGAAGCCGCAGGCTCATCAGCAACCAGCTCTTTGCCACCACGCTGGGATTTGACGTACTTGTATCCCACAGGTGCGCGGAAGACCCAGAACCCGCTTTCGACGCGCGCATGCATCTTTTGCAGCACTTGCCGTCCATTTTGTTCGCGCTCCAACGTGCCGGTTGCAGCCAAAATCGTCTCAACAAATTTGCCTTCAGGCGTGTCTTCAAATTTGAAGTTGGGGCATTCGACCGTGGCGTTGCGCTGACGTAGCGCCCGGCGCAATGCCAGATGGAATTCCGTATCGCGTGCGAAGCGTTTGAGATCATCAAAGATCACCACGAACTCTTCGCCGATTTGATCATCAAGATAGTTGAGCAAAGCGACCATACCCGGACGTTTCATAAAATCACCGCCACCGGACACATCATCGGGGAAGACCGCTTCCACAAGATAGCCATGTTCAAGGGCGTATTTTCGGCAGCGTTGCTCCTGGCTATTCAGGCCGCTACCATCGGTTTTTTGTTTACGTGATGATACGCGGCAATAAATGACCGCGCGCTTCACAGCTCCAAAATTGGTGAAGTCTGGCTTCATACGTGCCCTCCCTCTTGTTCAAATTCCTCAAGTTCCTGATAAATGCAGTCTAACAGATCGGGGTCGTGCTCGCCGCTGGCAGCCGCATCTTTAAAATCTTGTCCACAGGAAGTTTGCGCGGCCTCAACGGCCCATCCCAGATCGATGAAGCCCACCATGATCGCCCACCAATCTTCAAGATACTTCTTGCGCTGCGCGGGCGTCATTTCAGGGCGATCCAGCATCGCATCGTAATAATCAACATCGAGCACCAGTGCCTTGTACGGCTTGCCGCCCTTCGTCTTATTGTTTTTGGTCGCAACAGCCATGCGGACCTCCTTCTTCGTTTAGGCTTCTGTCATTCGTTCTCCTTTCCTCTCCACAAAAAGAACAATAGCAGAACATTACCGCATAATTCTTCTTCTGTGAAGAGGAATATTCATATTTTACATAGGGTTACCGCCCCCGCGTCGGTTCCCGCTGCGGCTCTGGCTCTTGCTGGCGCTGTTCTTTGAACGCGGCGCGGTTGAGGTCGTGACTGCGATGGTGTGCCTGACGGGCCAGCTCGGCCAGCCCCAGCATGTCCTGCGCGCGAAAGCTGTTTGTGTCGCGCAGATTGCCCTGATCGTCCTTGTAGGTGCGGGCGACATTGACCGTGTGATAGGTGCCCTTTTGCGACTCATTGCGCCAGATCGTAGCCTTGAGTGCCCCTTCGCGGATGGTATCGATGGGCAGGTTCTTTTGCTGCTCATTGACCGGTGCATCCTGGGCCGGTGCGGCATGCGCCTGCCCGTCATCATAAGGTCCGTTCATCGTCTTTCTCCTCTGCTTGGGTTGCGGGTTGTTGGGTGTTGGTCGAGAAACGCTTCCGCCCGCCCGACGATATCGTTCGTTTGGTCCATGATCGGGTGATGCTGTGCCTCGGCACGGCGGAAGGCTCTAAAGGCCTCGCGGCTTGCCCGCTCCGGATCACCGGCGCGAGCAATATCATCAGTGTCGCGGAGCGTTTCTGTGTCGCCCTGCCTACGCTGTTTGGCGGCGAGAAGATCATCGCGCCCCTGAAGCAGTTCTGCCCGCAGCGCCCGGCGTTGTTCATCGCGCCATCTTGCGTTGAAAATTGCTTCATCCACCTCATTGGCCAGCTCCGGCGATGGCCGGAGCACCGGATGCGGATAATCATTGGCCACCATCTGCGATCCACGCCCCTGATCTTCGATACGTCGGTTACGAGCGAGCATGGCAATGTCCGCACTCTGATCCGGTCCCGGCTGGATTGACTGCCGGTTCAGATCTTCGCGCTGTGCGGCTTTCAAAGGATCGCTTTGGCGCTCAAACCCCGGCGTGATGCGCGGCTCTGTGCCGGACGTGCCGTGCAGCGGTTCGCCCGGCAGATCGGTTTGCCGATTGGCAAAAGAAAGCGTGGACCAATTCAAACGGGCCATGTCATCCCTCCACTCTGGACCAGATGCCGTTGCGATACTGCGGGTAATGGGCGAAGCGATCCGGCACGGACTCGGTGATCACGCGCCGTGTTTCCATGCGGGTGCGCCCCATGAAGCCGCCGGTGCGCGTTGTAACACGCACGGAATCGAGCGGCGGGTGATAAGGGTTTGGATGATACCGCCCTGCCAGCTCCGGGCGGGTCCAATAGGGTGCGCGGTTGATCAAGCCGGGACGTGCCAGCCCGTCCGCCCAAAGAAGCGCCTCATCGCCTTGCAGATTCATGACCTCATCGGCGGTCATCACATCGCGTTGCTGTTTCGTGCGGTGCACGGCTTCACGTCCTGCCTGAGCGATTTCGAGCCCCACTTCCAACGGATCGGCCCCGCCCAGCAGCCGTTGCAGGCCAGACTTTCTAGCAAGCGTGGCGCGCGATTGCTGCAGGTTGTCATCATATTCGAGCGTCTGGCTACCCAGCATCTTGGATGCTTGCTCGGCGCTTTCATAATCGCGCAGGGCGAACATCAGGCGGCATGCCGCGCTGGATGTGATCAGCCGTTCGGCTTCTGGTCCCAATTCGCGCATCTGCGCGTTGGTTTGCAGGATGGCCACCGGCTGGACGCCGATGCCCGCGCCATAGGTGAACATGCGCGGGATCAGATCAAAGCCAGCAGAAGGCCCGGTGGCAAGCTGCCCGCATTCGTCAATGAACCATGTTTGCTTGGGCGCAGCGGCGTGGCGGGCCTTATAAATCATCGCCGCTGTGAAGATCGACTTGATCACAGGGCTCCACGCCGAAAGATGTTCGGCGGGCGGGCAGAGGTATATTTGCCATGCCTGATCCGAAGACACCGTATCGGCCATCGAAAGCGTGTAGGGTGGCGAGACCGATTCCATGAGCACCGGGTCCGAGAGGCACGATACGGCTTCCAGCAGCACGCCGAGGATGCCACGGAACCCGCCCCCGGCATCGCGCCTGCCATTGGCAATCTCAGCCTCAGCACGGCGCGCCTGCGGGAACCGTGAGATCGACATGGAATAGGCAAAATCCAGCCAGTCATCCCCGCCTGCGGGGATCATGTTAATGGCATGCGCAAGATCGGGCAGCGTCAGCACGCCCCGAAGTTCGGTGCAGGTGAGCGCGATGCCTTCGCCCCAATCGCGCGCACGCCCTTCGAAGAACTTGCCTTCATTCGAGCCGGTGGCTGCAACGAAATCCTTGAAGAACATCTTGCAATCCGAAACGATAACCTTGCTGTCGATGGTCATGTAATCAGTGGGGTTCATCCGGTCCTGCGGCAGACCATGTAGACCCGCAGGGTCCCAATAACCGCAGAATTTGCCGTCCGGTGTTTGGTTCTGCGAGATGTACGCTCCCTCACCCTTGGGATCGAGCATGACGAGGGTTTGCAGGCAACTGCCCGCCAGTATGTTGTAGGCAAGGAAGGTGGTCATCTTCCCAGCCCTGGCCCCCGCCGTGACAACCATGCCACCGGGGCCGGAATACCAGACCGGCTTGCCGTCGACGAAGCCTAAGAATATCGAAGACGCCTGCTGATCAAACATCCCTGCCGCTTCATAATCGGCAGGGTCGGCAAGGCGGGCCGAGCCATACCGGTCCCTCTCATTGTTGCGCTTGAACATCGCCGCGCCTCCTAAAGGAAGCGCTTGGCGATGTTGAGCGCGAGTGCCATGTAAAGGCTCGCCAGCCCCATGCGGATGGCAAAGAAGGCCAGCGGGTACGCACCGAGCTTCAGGGCCCAGAACGCTATGATAGCGATGTCATCGCCATAGAGCCGCACAAGCTCCCGTGCGACCCAGCTTTCAAGCCCGCCCCAAAGGACAGGCACAACAAACAGGGTCAGGACCAATGCCGTGCAGGTGGCAAAGCCATTGACCGAACGGGTGAACAGGCTCGTTTGCGGAGCCTGCCCACCACTACCGAAGATACCGCCAAAGAGGGCCATCATTTGCCCTCCATCGCGACCCACGGGCCTGTGTCGCCGATCGGTGCAGTGCGGGAGGGCTGCACCGCAGCAACGCCGGAGAAGCCGGGCAGGTGTCGGACCAGATGGGCAGCAAAATCGCCAATCACCCGCGTGTAGTTGTTGAACTCGCTATTCGGGCGGTAGGAGTTGGCAACCCCGATGATCTGATAGCTCTGACCGTTGTCGCGGCTCACCAATAATGGCCCGCCGCTGCCGCCGGGCACTCCATCGCAGCCTTCCGTATTGATCAGGCCCGTATTGCCGCCTGACAGCCCAGTCTGTGTGGTGAACTCGGTGATCCGGCAGCGCACGCCAAACACATGGTATTTCTTCGCACGGTCAGAGGTATCGCGATCAGCGAACAATGGGTGATCGATATAGCGCGGCAGATCGGCGAACTTGTACGCGCCAATGTTAAGGATGATCGGGCCAGCCCCGTCATCTCCAGCAATGTCATCATCATTGGCCCGGGATACATTCAGCTTGTTCGCCGTATCGCAGGCCGGTTCCTTCAGGCGCACGATAGCGTAATCCAACCCCAGCGATTTGCGCGGGGCTTCGCTGCCAACCTCGATTGTGGAGAAGGGATAGCTCTGACCGCAGGCGGGCAGAAAAATCTCGCCGCGTGCCGGATCGGGCGGGATCGGCAGCAACGAGTTGCCGCCTTTCCAAGTGCCATCTTTGACGAAGAGATGCGCCGTGGTCAGCACCAGATCGGGTGCGATCAGGGCACCACTGCCCTGCCCAATGCTCGAACCCGAGCGTTGCCAAAAGACCGGCCCGATCCCAGACAATTTGCCCATCAGATCTGGATCATCCAGCCCGAAAACTTGCGATACATACTCCAATGGCGTGCGGTCATCTCGGCCTGGCGCGGGTGCGTAAGGAATGGCCTGCCGTTTTGGCGGCACTGGGGCCGGGGGCGGGGCTGGTGTGACCTCTTCACGCTCCGACCAATCGAACTGCTCATATACCGGCAAGGCCACCATTGCCGCGCAGATCAGCGCAGCGATGGCGACCGGCCAGTCACCTGGACGGATCAGCAGTGTTTTGTTCTGAGGCGCCTCGATCATGCTCATTGCACATCCTCCGCATCCGAATTCTTGGTGGACTTCGTCGTCTTGGGCGTCGTGTTTTGGGATTTCGGCGGACGCCCCCGCTTGGCCGGAGGGCGCGCATCTTCGATGGCCTTGCGGCTCTGGTCAGAGCGCTCGATCATGAACTCCACGTCCCGGAAGGATTGAACCGGGATAAACGCAGGTTCGTCGCTTGCGTTCTCACGCGCGATGCAGGCCTTCAGGGCTTCATAGATGGCCAACCGGAAGCCCACCGCGATCCAGCCACACAGATCTAGCAGCAAGGCCGCCATCGTCAGGCCCGGCATGCGCCACATATTGGCGATCAGTTTTTCGGACGGGCTGAGCGTCACAAGCTGCGGGAGTTCGGGCTTCATCGCCGCAATGCGTTCAGCTTCGAGCCGCAGCGATGCAGCATAGCCGTGCATTTCGGCGCGAATGTCGGCGATCCGCGCGCGCGAGCTATCCCGCGCACGGCTCGGTTCCGGTACGCCCGTTGCGACCAAATCCGCCGCCGCAATGATAGACCGTGCTGGGTCAAGCGCCAGCAGCGCGCGCATTTCGCTGATCGCCTGACCAGACAGTGCTTTCAGTTTGGCCGAGCGCGATGCCCGATCAACGTCGGGATCGGCCTGAAGCACACGCATCTCGGCGATGATTGAAGCCAAGCGCTGCTAATGCGCATCGGCTCGCGATTGTGCTTCGACTAAGATGTCGGCGGCGTCGCTGTATTTGCCGTGCGATGCATAGAACGCATTCGAAACCGGACCCGGGCCGGGAGCGCCGGTTGGCCCCTGACCTGCGATTTCAGCTTCGGCGAAAGCCTTGGCTTGATCGGCGCGTTCAGACAGCGCCGAACCTGTAACCGCCATCTGGCCTGAATAGGTGCCGAACTCCTGACCGAAGTTTTCGAGGCGGTCTGTGTTTTCGCTTTGCGTAATCCCATCGACAATGCCGCCGCCAGTAGCACCGAGGCTGCCCAGCGTTGAGACCGTGGCGAACATGCCAAAGCCCAGCACCGCGACCAACGCATAGATCATGAGCGTGCGCTTGGTCTCCAGTGCGGGCAGAAGCCACGCGCCAGCCCAGAAGGTCCTGGCGATCAGCCAAAGCGCAAAGCCCAGCGCCAAGCAGCGCAGATAGACTTCCAGCGTCGGATGATCGAACTGACCGGCATAGCCAACGACAGCTGTGCCGGAGCTGATGATAGCGAGACCAGCGAGGCAGGGTTTGGCAATCCCGTCGAACCACGCAACGAGCATCATGAACCATGGGCTGGTCCACAATGGATAGTTCAGCGGTGCAGCATGTCGCATCGCGCATCTCCATTCGTTGATGTGTTAAAAAAGAGAAAGGGCGTCACCGCGTTTGCGGTGACGCCCCTTCAGCATAGATCGGCGCGAAAGCTGGTTCGGCGGATAAGCCTATTCGGTCTTTGGTGGCCGATTGTCATTGGCCGGGGGCTGCATTCCCCAGAGATAGGCCTCGGCCACGCTGGTCGCGCGCAAAATCGTGCCCAAAACAATCACGCGATTGCGGGCTTCAGCCCGAACCCGAACCGGCGTATCCGGTCGGCACGGGCGGCAGCAAAAGTCGCGCCACCACTCATATGGCGCTTCTTCTAGAGGCGTTAGATCAAGCTGAACCTCGCGTCGAAGATCATCGACGATAACACCGGGAACGTCGCGATAAAGATTGTAGCTGTGGTCGAGCCAATCGACTGCTCGGACTTTCTGCATAAACGCAGACCAACGCAGGCCGCGCAGGATCGTCGCGCTTTTAAGGTCCTTTGACTTTAACAACGGCACGATCAGTGTCGGATCTTCCCGGAATCCGCCCATCGCTTCGAACAATCTGGGAGTCCTCATTGTGAGCCCCCTTCGATTCGGTCCGAAATGTGCGAGCCGCGATCCCAAGACTGTCGCTGGGCGGTATCGTGAGAGCCGAAAGGTGAATGCTGTGCAGACCACCAAGCCGCTCGCCGGAGTACTTGATTTGGGAAGGCCTTTTGAAACGATTCCAGTGCGCCAACTAACCTGGGGAATCTACATCTATGGTGCGTCTTGAGGGTGGATTTTGTGCTCATTTCTGGTCCTCGTGTATGTCTTGCGTTGACGGGCGGGTTCGTGGCCCGGATGGTGCGACGATGGTTAGCTTGGGATACGCGGCTTGGATCGAAACAGTCCTGTACTCTGTCCATAGACAGCGAGTTGGACACTAGGACAATTGAATGATTTCAGATGTTTAACCACGACGACGAACAGTTCCGCCGAGACTTTGGTGAATATCTAAAGCTCCTGCGCGAGAGTGCATCGCCACCTATCAGTCGTGAGGCGCTGGCAAGCGAGTTCAATCTTTCTTGGAAGACGATCCAACGAATCGAGAACGGGACCGCAGTAAGCAAGGACAACCAAACTCGATTTAGTGAACTGCTTACTTCGGTCGGCGGCGACCAAGCGATTGAGGGGTTCAGCGTTTGGCGTCAAGGCAAGTCAAGCGAACGTGGACAGCAAGCCAACACGGCGAAAACACCCATTCTCGACGCTCCGGAAGCAGAAGTGCCTGAGCAGGGCATCACCATTGGCGTCTCTGATACGGAAGACTCCTTAAAGGAAGTCCGTGGCATCCGAAGGTGGTTCAGCCGTCAAAGGCGGATTTCATTGAACCCGCTTTTTTCGCTTCTATTCGTGGTGATAATCTGTGGCGTTTTCTACGTCGCCGTGAAAGGAAAGTTTTCGATCTTTGACGTGAAACTGGTATGGGCGGCATTCCTTATTTCTTACAGTATGTTTTCCGTCGCGCTGAGCATTGGATTCTTCATTCATGCATCCATCCAGTTGCCGTGGGCAGTTCGAGCTGGTCCTGTGAAGACAGCGTACTTGTTTTTTTCATGCGCGATGTATCTGGTGATCCCAGCGCTTGTTGTTTTATTTTTCTTGAGAGCTTAGGTCTTTGGAAAGGTAGGGCGACCTAAGATCCTAGAACCCTAATGGGGTTCGGATTTGTATCGAGCGCGAGAGCATCAACGACAAACATTCTAAAGGCACCTCCGGGCGTACCATCGATATCATCCATGATGCATCCCATAAGCCTAGCGCTGACTTGATCAGTTCCTTCAGAAGGTGTGAAGTCTAGCACCGTTTTCGTATGATCTGACCCTAGAGTTCGATCAACGACAATTCGCCCGTCGGTATGAATCTCGACCGAAAGCGCCTGAGTCTGTTCATTGGGCATGGGCTTGAAGATTTCGAAGAAACCCTCGATACCGGAGCGAAGAGCGAAGTTCGATTCAAAGCGGTATTTCTGACCGAAATCGGATTCAATAAAATCTGCGAATATCGGTGCTAGCTCCAGACAAACATCGTGAACAAATTCGATACGTTCCTTTAGTGCGTTGAATGAGTTGCGTAGCGTCATATCAAATAATTTACACTAAATTAATGTAATTATGAAAATTTAACTTAGCTTTGGCTTCTAGCGTGCCCTTCAGAAGATTTTGTTGATTGAGATGGAAGACCACGATCTGGGATGTTGCGCTGCTAACAATCACGCTCCGTAATGCTATTATGCGAAGCGGGATTCCACGGACCTGATCGTAAATGGGCTTTGATTGCTTCATGCCGCTCGTTCGCGTTGAACTGTGATGTCTTCGTTCTTTTGCCACAGCCTTTGAGCGTAGTTCCGTTCCTCTGGACCAGTGATGGCGAGATAGATTGATGTGGTCTCCAGCCGTGAGTGGCCGAGCCAGCGTTGTATTAGCGTGATTGGAATGCCTGCAGAGGTGGCCGCCACACCAAATCCATGACGTACGCCACGGGATGTTGCTTGTGGTCCATGAACTCCAGCCCGAGCAAATACAGCACGAACTTTTTCCCAAGCCGTCGAGCGGTGCCAATCGAAGATTGGCATATCGTCGTCACCACAGCGGGATTGCAGCGCATTCATGAGCGATTCTGGAACCGGCACCGTGCGAAACACACCGCGCCTGCGTTGCTTCAAGGTTTGTAGGATCAAAGTGTTCTCGTCACCTTCAAGATGCACGGGACGTAGGCCGAGCGCCTCGCTCATTCTGCAGCCTGTGTAATGCAACAGAAGGCAAAAGACTTCGATTTCAGAGCTAAAGCAGGCCGCGGCTGCAAGGAAAAGCCGCCGCTCATCCGCATTCAGGTATTTGCGATGCCCAGACAAATCGAACAAGCTAATCCGATCATCATTGCCGGAAGCGGACTCGCTCATTTCCGGGCTCGCCGTTTGGCGTGCGGAACCGAATGCGCAAGAGTGTCTGACGACTTTTTTCCCGAGCCGCGCCGATTGGGTAAAAATGTTGCCTGGCAATGAGGGCAAAACAAGTAATAGACTTTTCAAGATTGCAAACATACGAAGTACATATGCACATGTTATTGTTAACATCCGACAAAATTGCGCATTCTGTCCCGTGAATATATGTGGATAAGAATATTCAGCATCATCACGGGCAATAAAGCATGCGCAGCACCGCATTGGGCCTCACCCTTGCCGCAGCCATCACGGCGATGAGCGGCAATGTCAACGCAGCGGACAAATTTGCCGCCGCCGACGTGCTGGGATGGGATCAGGGTCAGCGCGATTGGTACATTCAAATCTCGGTTACGATGGCCAGCATTTACGCGTCCCAGATCGACAAGCCAAAGGGAAGCTGCATTGCGTCATGGTATCTCAAATCGGCGCAGGATCGTGCAGTTGGAAATGAGCGCATCACCGAAGTGTTCCGTGAGTTTCCAGATCATCATCCCGGAACTGCGATCTTCGCTGTGCTGAACATGCAGTGCGGGATTCTTAGCCCTTGATGGTTGGAAGTGTTGTTGGTGGTAGAATGCCGAGATCGGCATCTGGTGCAGCCATATCCGGCGTCGGCACCGCCGTTGGCTCCAACGCATCAACATAGTCATCAATCTGAGTTTGGAACTTCTCCATCTCTTCCGGCGTGATCCGGTTTTCCTGATCGGCATACCGATCCCGCGCCCGGCCCAAAACATCGACTTCGAATTTTTCATCCTTTTTGATTTGCTGCGCGACCGCTCCGTGTCCGACTAATAATCCGATGTAATCCTCTCCGCGCATGGCGTTGGGATTGAACACCACGCTCTCAACATCCGCCGGGTCAACAGGCTCTCCATCCTGATCGATCACGCTGCCATCATCAAAACGGAACACGACCCGCCCGTCCGGCAGCCGCGTGCCATTGGCCTGTGCCTCTTGGATTGCCGTATCGAACTTTGCCAGCGCATCGCGCAACTCAGCCAGCACAGTTTGGATGCGCGTTTCGGCATCGCGCAGCGTTTTGCCAAAGGCTGCATATTGTTCAAGATAGTCCTGGGTGAGCCAAAATTCGCGCAAAAAGTCCGCAGTCTTTTCGCGCTCTTTTTCAGCCTTTGCTGATAATTGCGCGGCACTGGCAAAAAATCGCGGTAATTTTCCCGTAGGCCAGCCTGTTCCCTCTTTGCCGTAGTCGTCGCGGATCGTTTTTTTGGTGCGGGCTTCCTCGGCCTCGGCGATGTCACGGTAATCATCAAAGGGCATGGCCGCCCCCAATCCGCAATACCCTGGGATTGGCTACCGCCAAGCCTGAAAAGAAGACATCTTCGATGCTTTCTCTTGCCTCATTCCTTTGCGAATCACACGCCAATGAATACCCGCCTTACCAAAATTCACTCACTACTACGGTCAATCACACCGCCCTACCATTATACAATTTTTGGTTGTGTAGGTGCAAATTTCGGCCAGAACTGCCATTCATCGATCGTCCAGCGAATGCCTAGAGTCAGCCCAGATTCGCATCCGCCGTCTGGTGGCCGTGGCGGAAAGCGGAAGTCCGCTGCGTTTCGAAGCAATGTCCGCTTTGGACAATTACCGATGAAAGGCATGCATTCAGAGCAGATATAGACGTCCTACTCTAGACTACCAGGTCAAACGGAAGTCATCTCGAAGTTGAAAGACCGCAGTGACTTGAACTTAGGGACTTCGGAGGGGAAGCTGAATTGGAGCCTATCGAAAGCGGTTGGCTTTCCTGGCTTGAAGTCCTTCTCCGGTGTCAGAAAATTTCTTAAATTTTCCAGCGGCTTGTCTTCTGTTAGCCAATCCAACATACGACAAAAGCCCCGGCACATGTTAATAGTGTTTTCAACTAAAGTGTCATCCGCAAAGTGATTGAAACGATAAGAATCGACATACAAAACTAAGACGGTTTGCCCATCAGCCCCAACAAATGGGACAGACAAAAACGAAACCGCGGATTGCTCGACTGACTTGCTGGAACCGGTATCGGTCAGATCAGCTTTCAGATCATTCTTTAAAGTATCCAGTGACTCATAAGGCTTTGTTCGGAAGACTTTTTGGTCCTCTATGGCCTTGCCCATTAAACCTGTCTGTTGAGGAAAGAGCCTGCCTGCACTTTGAAGCGATCGATCGAATCCTTGACCCAAGTACTCGCAGATCTGTTGGATATAGCGATGCTGCTCTCTTGCCATAATCCTATGCATAGTCACGCGAACGGCGTCGCCTTCGGCACATGACGTTATGAGGCCCTCTACTGCCGCAAGGAATGGTAAAACAACCAATTGAGTTCCTGTGGGTACCGGTTCAGGGAACTGAGGTCTGGAATATTCCATGCTGATCTCCGTCAAGACGTTCTGAAGCTCCCTGGAGCCCAACACCTTTCTTCGCTCTGTACCTCATTTGTTCTCATCTTGCAAACGGCATCATCTACAGCCCTGGGATCGTGAAAAGTCCTCTTTAGTACCTCAACGGGGTCAGTGCCGTGCCTGACAAGCACGCACCGCGGTTCTATGCCATAATCTGTGACAGCTTCTTCTAAACTGTCGAAGCAAGGCGTAAAGCCACCCGCACGATAAAGCGCAAAAAAAAGAACCTTGTTGAGAAATGAGGCATTCCCAGAGAAAACATCTGAGATTGATGTTTTGCGTTGCTGTGGCGAGCCGGACAAGTGCATGATAACTGACGTGTCAGATCTTAGTCGCTGCCGCACCTTTTCGACAACGTGCGCGAAAGGTCCGTCAAAAACTCCAGAAAGACCGTCGAATGCTCTTTGTGGGTCTGCAGCGATTTTGTTCTTTAGCTCACAAAGTTCGACTTCATCGATATCTAGCTGATCAGCAAAAAGCTCATAGACGATGGTATCCTGCCTGAACCGCGAGATCCTTAGCCTAGCGAGATCAACCAAGGCTCCATCACCGTAGCCCGACACAAGATAGTTTGTTCGACGGCCGTCAAAGCTTGGCTGTGCAAGCCTCTCGTTTTGCCAGTATGAACCGGCTTCGGAAACTGGAGAGGTTCGTTCTACACCAAAGCCGGTTGCTAGGACGATCACATCAAATTTCTTTTTGCTCCCGCTGGCACTCAAGTAGCTAAGAAACCCGTTTCGCAATTCCGTGGATGTTCCTAGCCATTCAACCACGCGATTTGAATGCTCGACTTTGAGATGTCGTGTTCCTAGGTAGAGTCCCGGTGCCCTCTGAAACGCGGAAACCAAGTTTGAGAAATGCGAAATAACTTGGCGCGCGACGTCAGATGCTCTTCCCTCGGACCAGTTCAATAGAGGTAGCCCTGAACTAGGCGACCTGCTTCCAGGCTCAGGCCATTCGTAGATGCTGGGATGTACCCATCTATTATCAGACCCAAGTTGTAGAGGGCAAAGCTCCCACTGTTTCTCAAACAGTGTTACATCTGCTTCTGGGAACATAGAGTGCAAACAAGCCGTTGTGGTAAGTCCTCCGATCCCCCCACCAACTACAGCACCCGAGGAGGGTTCGATCCCCGACTCGTCAGCAAGGCGACGCAACGCCCAGATAAGGTTGTGAGCCCGAACTTGTTGGTTGTAGATCGTTACCCCCGATTGTAGGCTTCCCAGCAGATATATTCCGTCGAACAGTTCGTAAGAATCTTTGATGCTCGTTGCCCGCTTCAGCCTATCATCATCCATGCGCTTCTTCTCTTTTGAAGTTGTCGGAACGAACCTTCGCACCCGTTGCCGGAACGGTAGGAGAGCAATCTCTTGGACTCAATGAAGAACTGTGGAGTGGTTCCCGCGCTAAGCGTGGAAGCGCAGTTAAAGAGAAAGATTAGAACGCACCTAGGCGAACTTGGGTTCGTACGAGACGCTAACGGTCTACTTGCTCCTCCCAAGGCCTCAAAATCGTCAATTCGCCTGATGCATTCCCGTCAAAGACAAACAAAATTGGAGCAACACCAAAAATTCATAGAAGGAAACATTAAGCCCTTCTTGGATGCGCTGGCGAGCGGAACGGACATTGAGCCCGAAAAAATCGACTTGAGCCTTCGCCCAATTAAGACTGACAGTAAAGAGGCGCGTTTGTTTAGAATGGCGGGCCTCACTTGGTCGGTCCCTGTATCAAATGGTTTTGGTCGAAGAATGCGATTTCTTGTATGGGACAACTATCACGATCGTTTGGCAGGTGTAGCAGCGCTAGGAGATCCCGTTTTTAACTTGAGTGTCCGTGACAACGAGATTGGTTGGGATGCAGACGCAAGGAGAGATCGGCTATGCAATGTTCTAGACGCCTATGTTTTGGGCGCACTTCCGCCCTACAATGAGCTTCTTTGCGGGAAGGCTATCGCGTGTATGCTGAGAAGCTCGGATGTGTATGAAGAGTTTCAATGCCGATACGGAAAGAAACCGGGCCTTATCTCTGGAAAGAACAAGAAACCAAGGCTGCTTGCTATCACAACAAGTTCCTCGATGGGGCGATCGTCGTTGTACAACCGCCTGACGCTGGATGGTGAGCCCTATCTTCGCCCCATTGGATACTCAAAGGGTTGGGGACATTTTCATGTGCCCGACGATCTCTTTCTGGAACTTCGTCAATACCTGGAAAGCGTTGGACATCCCTACTCTCGTCAATACGAGTATGGTGAAGGCCCGAACTGGCGACTTCGAACGATAAAGGCAGCACTTGCTGCTCTCGGAATGCAGCAAAGCCTTTTGCATCATGGTATCAAAAGGCAGGTTTACATCGGTTACCTCGCCAAGAACGCGATAGATATACTAAACGGCGCAAAAACTAAGCCGGACCTGTCAGAACTTCGGCCAATCCGGGAGATCTTTGAATCCGCCAAAGTTCGATGGATTATACCTAGATCAGCGCGTCGACCTGAGTTTTTGAAGTGGAGAAAACAAAGCATTCTGGACCGATTCGAAGAC
Source organism: Paracoccaceae bacterium (assembly GCA_050043005.1). GTDB lineage: Bacteria > Pseudomonadota > Alphaproteobacteria > Rhodobacterales > Rhodobacteraceae > Thermohalobaculum. The sequence continues at coordinate 4,177 of JBHJIZ010000023.1, read as the reverse complement.
TCAATATCCAAAAATCGAACAGGTGGTATCTTACAGCATGCCCATTGAACGCCCTTCCGATCGACATTTTCCTTGTTTCTTTTGTCTTGACTCAAGTTCGACCGTCACAACAGGCGAGTGCAAAAGCTGCGGCAAACCACTTGATATCGGCGATAAACTAGAACGTATTGAGATAGACGGTTTCCTTCTCGAGAAGTATGTCGGGAGGGGTCACTATGGTGCAGTCTTTAAAGTAAAGAACAGAATAGGGCGCGACTATGCGCTCAAACTCGTTCCAGTCGCGCTATATGACTCGGCAGGCAAGGAGTTTGGGGACGAGGTATCAAAATATATTAGAATCGGGCAACATACCAACATCGCCTCTCTAGAAAATGCAGGCCATCATACTGCAACAATCATGGGCCAGGTGGTCGAATTCTACTTCATCGTAATGGAATGGGTTGAAGGAACTACTCTCACTGAGTTCATCAAAGAATCGCCCCGATCGCCAAGTGATATCCTAAGTGTCCTTTTTGATGTTTCGGCAGCGTTGGAGCGCTTCGAAGATCAGATCCTTTGGCTTAACGATTTGAACTCTGACAACATCTTGGTACAAGAAATAGACAAATCGCAATCGCTGACGAGAAAACACGACAGTCGATATCTTTGCAAAATCGTTGATACAGGTTCCGCAGTTTTCAGGGGCGTGAAGGATTCTGGGCGTCTAAGCGATCTCAAATTTCTAGCATTCCACATAAATGAACTCCGGACTGCGTCTCTCGAGATACTGAGCGGTAGTACCCGCGAAGAACAGTATCTGATGCAAGGCATCACGATCCTCATCTCTCGTCTCTTTGATGAGAGTGAGCAGAGAAGCATTGTCTCGGCAAGAGCACTCGCTGTTGAGTTAGAGACACTCTACAAAAGTCGTCTTCTACTCTCGTCTCAAAAGGCAATCGAGCTTGAGGATCCCTTTGGTTTCTTAAATGCAAGTGAGTTTCCTGATGGCTACATTAACATTTTGTTTTCTCGTGGCGTCCCATGGATACAGAGTATTTCAAGTGCTGAGTCTAAGAACACACTGATCACGGGCCCCAGAGGTTGTGGCAAGACTATGCTCCTCAGAAGCATGAGTCTGAGCACCCGAATGCTGCCAAGCACTCCAGATGAAACTATCGAGTCGATACGAGAGAGATTAAACTCAGACACGTTTCTGGCCTTCTTTGTGTCTGCGAGGATTGAGATTGGCAACCACTGCTCGTTGACGCGATTGCCCAAATGGGCCGAGTCGGAAGAGCAGAATGTCCTATATTTCACGTTGCTTTTCGTGAACGAGGTTCTCGAGACACTCGAGTTAGGTCAGGTCTCTGGGATTTGGAAGTTGTCCCCCTACGATGAAGCTGCGTTCTGTGCCTTTTTGTCGAAGAGTCTTGGGGTTGATAGTTTCGGAAGTGTATCGGCACTCGCTTCGCAGGTAAAAAAGCTCCAGAATCGACTGATTCGCAGTGAGTTGGATAACAGTTTCCACTTTAGTAATTTGGGACCTTCTTTCTTTACACAAATGTCAACTCGCCTGACGACTTTGTGTTCAAACTTTGCTGGAAAGCAAGTGGTGTACCTGCTTGATGACTTCTCCCGTCCAAAAGTACCACCGCAAGTACAGAGGGCGCTATTGCCGATAATCTTCAACATCGGTGGGGATTACAGCTTCCGTGTTAGCGCACACAGCGAAAGCACTGAAAGAGTAGACGTTCGGCAAAATCGGTATGAAATTCCTCGAGAATACAGAGAAATTAATTTGGGGGGTGCATATTTGGAGGCAACCTCGACCGCGTCGTCAGAATCCGCGGTTGATAATTTTGTTGAAGACATTTTCAGTCGCAGGTTTGCTTATTCGAAGGACCTAAAGGGCACTAACCTAGTTGATCTCCTGGGAAATGATGACTCTGGTCCTATAGCTGATCGGCTTCGGAAACTCCATGAAGCGAAGACAGCCAGAACCTTCCGTTACCATGGTCGGAATACTGTTCTGAAGTTGTGCTCTGGCGACATTAGCTACTTGATCGATATGGTTGGACGAATTGATCGCCAGAAGAAGGCAAGGCAGGCTTCGATCAATATGCAGCACAACGTCATAAGACAGTATGCTTGGAAGGAACTGTACGGGCTCAAGGATGTTTCACCTGAGTCCAAGATCGACCTTTTTCAGATTGCCTTGTCATTTGGGAAGCTTTCCCGCTTCAAGTTGATATCCGCCAGTGGGAACAGCGGGTCCGCCAGCACAGGTTCTGGTGAATTCCTAAAAATAGAAGTCGAACTAGATCAAGCGAGCAGCTCAGTTGCAAATGCTATCGCCGACTTGTTGCAGAGTGGTGTCTTTGTGGATGGTGGCTTCAGCAATTCAAGCAAAGGCTCCCCGACACGTAAGCTGTTCTTCCGAAAAATTTTCACGCCCGCGTTTCCTACAACTTACAACAGTGGGAACACGCTGCCTATGACAGCGGCGACGTTTGAGATCTTTACCAAGACTCCAGATCAATATCTCAGGAGTAGGATGGCCGAGGCAGGGGTGGTTCCCAGTGACCAGCCAAGCCTGTTGGATCAACTTGCTCAGTCGGTGGATCCAGATGAAACTTGACGAGCTCAAGAATGAAACGAGGAGGATTACTTTGATCGTTTGTGCTGGTTTTGAGGATAGAGCGATCAAGGCAACCGAGCGGCTCATTCAGCACGAAATAAGATTGCAGAACCTTGTCGTGGTCAAATTTCGAGCAGAGGAGAATCGAGATAATGAGAAGGCTCTTTTGGAGCTCTCCAAGCAACTAGTTTCGCAAAGCAATTATATTGAATGTGAAGCTGACGAACTATCGCCACTTACAAAGGTCATTAGCTCTCTAAGGTCAAATGAAGATCTTGTCGTGTTCGACATTACGGGGTGTTCACGTTCCGTGATGCTGGTCCTTCTATCGCAACTTTATGATATTGATATCGAGTTCGATATTTTGTACACGGAGGCAGAGGAGTATTATCCAACGTTTGGGACCTATGAAGAAATTACTGAAGACGATGATCAACAGCATGCTTTCCTACGGCTAAACATGTTCGAAGAGAGTGAAGTTCTGCATTCGTCACATTGCGAAATTGAGTCGTTTAGTGAGTTTGAAGGACGGATGCTTCCAAGTTATCCTTTCTATCTTATCACTTTCTTGCCATTTAAACGCGGACGTTTGAGCGCAATTCTACAAAGTTTGGAATCTCAGGTACGAATCTTTATTCGCGGTCAACCTGTGCGAGATGATCTTAAGTGGAGGGGTGAAGCAGTTGACATCCCAAACGCTGATTTAGTTGATGAAGGAACCGTTGTCGATCTTGAGACGCTTGATTGGCGTAAGACATTTTCGTTCTTGGAATCTCAATATCGATCCAACGGGAATATGTTCAGATATAATTTTATTGTTGCTCCACTTGGAAGCAAAATGCAAACGGTCGGCTGCGCGCTATTTGCCAAGGCTTATTCGGAAGTTCGCATCATAACTTCTACTCCAAAGCAACACTATGCTGATAGCTATTCCAGAGGGTCGCGGGAAACCTTTATTTTTCGAGGTATTTCTGCAGCGAAGATCGAAGCAGAGGTTAACTTTCAATGATGGAGTAATGCAGGCAGATCAGTAGTTGTCCGGAGTTGCGTTTGGAAAGGCCGAAACCGTGGGCAGGTAGCCCTTCTTCTTCAGTTGCCAGTCAAAGGCTTTCATCACCCGCTTGAGCGCGCCGCTCTCGGTCAGTTTGTTTCTGAACAGCCGGATCGTGGTCTCGTCCGGCGTCTTCTGGCCGAGATCGAACCCCGCGAACCGCATCCAAGAAAGCCGATCCTGCAACATGAACTCCATCCGAGCGTCCGAGAGATTGTGCTGGGCTTGCAGGATCAGCACCTTGAAAATCGAGACGGGATCATAGGGCGGGCGACCACCCTTCGCACTGTCACCATAGCCGAGGCCCTCAACCAGCCAGCCTCAGAAATACTCGAAGTCGCCCGTCGCAGCGAGCACCTCGAGCGGATCGCCGATCTCGGATAGCCGCTCGAGGTGTTCCTGAAGTTCGAAGAAACTCTGCTGATCCATCACGCCCTCCGCTTTGCCGCAGCGGGAGTTGAATTGGCCCCCATTTCGACCGGACACCTAGGCCTGACCAAGGAGGCTTA
>JBHJIZ010000022.1:0-24008 GCA_050043005.1 Paracoccaceae bacterium | reverse complement strand
GCCGCGGCGCGCCTACGCCACATCGCGGGCACCCAATGGTCAACGCGGAAGTACATGAACATGACCCCGCTCTACGCGGAGCAAACCCAAAACGGAGCCGTCGTCGCGTGATCGAAAGTGCGAAACATTCTGGACACTACCACGCAGCCGCCGTCATCGTCTGGGGTTCGACCTGGATCATGATGAAGTTTCAGCTTGGCGAGGTCGCGCCATCGGCCTCGTTGACCTATCGCTATCTGATCGCCGGTGTCCTGGTGCTGGTCGGCGCCGTCCTGTTCGGCAAGGCGATCCGGCTGACCGTCTCTCAGCATCTGTGGTGCGCGGTCCAGGGCGCGTTGATGTTCTCGGTCAATTACTGGCTGACCTATCTGGCGGCGGCACACCTGACGACGGGCATCGTGTCGGTCTTCTTCGCGGGCGTCTCTGCCGTGACCATGCTGATCCAGCTTGTGCTTTTCTTCCAGGTGCCGCCCCTGCGCGCCGCGATCGGTGCAGGCCTGGGCATCGCCGGGACAGCCTTGGTATTCTGGCCCGAGATCGAGGGGCTTCCCGTGGACGGACCGCAGGTCACCTCCGGATTGCTGGTGATCCTCAGCGTCGTTCTGTTCGCGACCGGTGGGATCATCGGGGCCCGCAATCTCGCATCCGGCATGCCGCGCTACGCGACAATCGGCTGGGGCATGGTCTATGGCGGGCTCTGGATGGCGCTGCTTACGGTGGTGCGCGGTGAGACCTTCGGGTTCGAGACCTCGTTCGCTTACATCGCCTCGCTGGTCTGGCTGGTCACGATGGGGTCGATCTTCGTCTTCGTGCTGTACTTCATCCTGGTCGAGCGCATCGGGGCGGAACGCGCGTCCTATGCCACGGTCATGTTCCCGCTCGTGGCGCTGATCGTGTCGACCTTCGCCGAGGATTACAACTGGCCGCTCTTGGCCGTTATCGGTGTTCCGCTGGCCGTGATCGGCAATGCGCTGGTGCTGTCCGGGACCGGAGGCTCACCAGCGCCCGCGCAACGCGGCGAAAGCGAGTTTGAACCCGTCGAATGGCCGGTTAATGCGATCGAGATCCCCGAGGGCGAAGTCCGTTCGTAAGACCAATCGCAGGACACGCTCGGCCCGGCGCAATGGCAGCAGTGCGGGCCGGATGCGCGGATCGTGAAGATGCGCTTGGCTTCTGGCTTGGGTTAGTTCGTCAAGCCCTTCCTCGGCAAGGGTGTGGAACCGCGTCCCAAGCGACTCGGTGATGTGTCCCCGCGCAAGGGCAGCCCAATCCTCGCCGACCATCTCCGCCATCAAAGGCGCTTCACCGGCGGCGGCCATCGCGGGAGAGTTCCGCACCACATAAGCCGCCGAATGCACATAGCTGCATTGCGGCGGAGACGTGTACGTTCGGTCCGGACCGGGGCGTGCGAGCACGCCAGCGGCAGACGCTACAAGAGAATTGAACCGGGCCTCGTGCCATTGGCGATACGCGTCCGCGCCCAGGGGCCGCGCCAGTTCAGCCTCGCGCGCTTGTATGATCGCACCGAGATCGATGGGATCAACAGTTTCATCCGCGATCATTGCCGCGAGCGGTGCGGCAACGTCGTGCGCTTTGGGTGGTTTTCCGTCCTGAGCCTCCTGGATGGCGTCACGCCACCATTGCAAACGCATTCGCGGGATCAGACTTTCCTTCGAGGACACCGCCGCGCGCGACAGTTCGCAATCGAAGGCATAAAGCACCATCAACCCCGAGCGGGCGGGCTCGGGCGCGAACAAGGCGGTTGCATACAGGTGTGGATCGTCCCGCTGGACGATTTCAGCGCAAGCATCGTTCATTGCGCGCCCGGCGGTGCCTGCCACCCGATACAGACCGCAGATGTGGGGCCGCGCGCGGGTGGGTGGGTCGTGCCGGAAGCCCGCGTCCCGTTCGATGCCGCGGGGGAGCGCGCGGCCCCGCTCACGCCGACTGCGCCTCGGCGCGCAACAGGCACATCAGGATCGCGTCCTCCAAGGCTTGGAAGCTCGCGTCCACGATGTTCGCCGACACGCCCACGGTCGAGAACACGCCACCGCGGCCATCCGTCGAATCTATCAGCACACGCGTCACAGCCTCGGTCCCGCCATTCAGGATCCGCACCTTGAAGTCGACCAGTTTCAACCCGTCGATCCGGCTCTGATAAGACCCCAGATCCTTGAACAGCGCCCGGCTGAGCGCATTGACCGGCCCCTGGTCTTCCTTGGTGACCGGATCCTGGCTTTCCGAGGCCGAAATCATCCGCTCGCCATCGACATGCATCACTACGATCGCTTCCGAGACCGAGACCAGTTCGCCCATCGCGTTGACCCGCCGCTCGACCGAGACGCGGTAGCGCTCGACCTCGAAGAACTTGGGCATCAGGCCAAGATGACGCCGCGCCAACACCTCGCAGCTGGCGCCCGCGCTGTCATAGGCAAAGCCCTGATCCTCGCGCTCCTTCACGCTTTGCAGCAGTGGACCCAGTCGTTTGTCGGTTTTCTCGACGGTGACTCCCGCCTTCGCGAGCCGGTCGATCAGGTTGGAACGCCCGGCCTGGTTCGACATCGGGATGATGCGCTCGTTGCCCACGGCCTCGGGCGGGACATGCTCATAGGTCGTCGGATTCTTGACGATCGCCGAGGCGTGCAGACCGGCCTTGTGCGCAAAGGCCGAGGCCCCGACATAGGGCGCCTGTCTGTCAGGCACGCGGTTCAGGATTTCATCCAGCATCAGACTGGCTGTTCGTAGTTTCGGCAAGGCTTCGGCACTGATGCCGGTTTCGAACGCACCGGCGTAAAGCGGTTTCAAAACCAGCGTCGGGATCAGCGAGGTGAGGTTGGCATTGCCGCAACGTTCACCCAGCCCGTTCAGCGTACCCTGAATCTGACGGGCCCCGGCCTCGACCGCCGCGAGCGATCCCGCCACCGCGTTCTCGGTGTCGTACTGCGAATGGATCCCAATCTTGGTGCCCGGGATTGTCTCGCAGACCTGGGACACAATCGCGCCGATCTCCAGCGGCAGGGTGCCGCCATTCGTATCACACAGCACGACCCAGCTGGCGCCACCGTCCAGAGCCGCTTGCAGGCATTCCATCGCGTACGTCGGGTTTGCCTTGAACCCGTCGAAGAAGTGCTCGGCATCGTAGAGGCTTTCGCGACCCAGCGCGGTCAGGTGCGCAAAGCTCTCGCGGATGTTGACGAGGTTCTCTTCCAGCGGGATGCCCAATGCCTCGGTCACATGGAAATCATGAGATTTCCCCACCAGGCAGACGGTTTGCGTGCCTGCATTGACGACCTCGGCCAGCACTTCGTCATTGGCCGCCGAACGACCTGACCGCTTGGTCATCCCGAAGGCAAGGAACCTCGCGCGTGTCTCTGGCGCCTGCACGAAGAAATCCGAATCCGTTGGATTAGCACCCGGCCAGCCACCCTCGATGTAGTCGAGCCCAATGTCGTCCAGTGCCTGTGCGATCCGGATCTTATCCGGGACCGAGAAATCGACGCCCTGGGTCTGCTGGCCGTCGCGCAGCGTCGTATCGAAGAGGTAGAGGCGTTCCCTGGTCATTGGACGCCTCCTGTAGGCTTACTCGCGTTTGGGATCATGCCGCGATACGCCGCCCGATCATTCCCATAGGAGGGCACATGACCGCTACCGTCACCGCATCTGAAGCATGGATGCTTCGGAGCGCCGAAGTCGAGGAGTCCGTAAGGAACGCCCTCCCAGGTTCGGCCGCCGCTGATCGTCATCCTTTCACGACGTGTCATAGCAAAGCCTCCAGTTTGACTGGATCGAGATCGCTCTGCCGGGTGACCGCTGCCTGAGGTCCATCGGAGGTCGCGCGGACATCTATGCTGAGTGCTTTGAGTCCCGCCTTCAGGGTATCAGCACCTGCATAGTCTTTCGCATCGCGCAGGCTTTGCCACCTCTCGAGGTGCGGTTGCAGCAGTTTCTGTGCTTCCCTCAGATCACCAGCACCATCCATCGCAACCCCAACGATAAGCTCCTGATCCTCACGAAACAAATCAACATCTTCGGCATCGGGAAACCCCATCATCCGCAACGTTGCACGCAAGGCTGGCGCGGACATTTGGTCCATCTCCGTAAAGACGAGGTGGGTGTTCAAGTCGTCTGCTAGCGCTTCCTCTACCCGCGACACCAGACGATTGTCCGCCGCGACCCCGTCAGTCTTGCGGTACCAGCGGACCAGTCGCTTGCGAGCATCCTCCAAACGTTTCTCGGTCCAGTCCAAGGGCGCCCGATAGTGTGTCGACAGCAACATGAACCGGATGACATCGCCGGGCACGCCCTTGTTCAACAGATCCCGCGTCGTGAAAAAGTTGCCAAGCGACTTGGACATCTTCTCGCCCTCGACGCGGAGCATCTCGTTGTGCATCCACCAGTTGGCCATCCGGTCAGTGCCATGGACGCAGCACGACTGAGCTAACTCGTTCACGTGGTGCGGGAACGCCAGGTCGATACCCCCCGCGTGGATGTCGAAGACCTCGCCGAGCAATTCCTTCGCCATGGCCGAGCATTCGAAATGCCAGCCCGGACGGCCCCGGCCCCAGGGTGAGGCCCAGCCCGGTTGCTCGTCGGTCGACGGCTTCCAGATCACGAAGTCCATCGGGTTCTTCTTGTAGGGTGCGACCTCAACACGTGCTCCGGCGATCATGTCGTCGGTCGATCGCCCCGACAATGATCCATATTTTTTATAGGCTTCAACCGAGAACAGCACGTGCCCCTCGGCGGCATAGGCGAACCCTTTGTCGATCAGATCCTGGCTCATCGCGACCATGGGTTCGATGAAGTCGGTGCAGCGCGGTTCGTGATCGGGGCGCAGCGCCCCCAGCGCATCCATGTCCTCGTGATACCAGCTGATCGTCTCGTCGGTGATGCGCCGGGTTGCAGCCTCGAGCGTCTCGTCACCTGTCTTGGTCGCCACGGCCTTCTCGATAATCCGGTCATCCACGTCCGTGAAATTTCGGGCGTAAGTCACTGACTCCGGGCCATAAACATGGCGCAGCAACCGGTAGAGCACGTCGAACACGACGACAGGGCGGGCGTTGCCGATGTGTGCCCGGTCGTAGACAGTCGGCCCGCAGACATACATCCGCACATTCTTCGGGTCGATCGGCTGAAAGACCTCTTTCGAGCGGGTCCGCGTGTTGTAGAGCTTGATCTCGGTCATAGACGTGCCTTCCGGGCGCGGTTGTGCCGCGGCGGGCTACCATGTCGATGTCAGAAGGAAAACAGGTGAACCGCCGCGGACTATGTCAGCGGGTAATGCAGATCTCACAGATGATGCAAATACGGTTCATACGGACGCTATGCCGGAGCGTAACGAGAAAGGCAAGGGGTGAGTGAGCAGGTCGATATCGCGGTGATCGGCGCGGGTCCGGCAGGGCTGGCGGCAGCCGAAGTTGCGGCGGCGTCAGGACGGCGCGTCGTGATCTTCGAGGCCAAACCGAGTCCGGCACGAAAGTTCCTGATGGCCGGAAAATCTGGGCTGAACCTGACAAAAAGTGAGAAAATCGAACAGGTCATCGACAGCATCGGCTGCGCGCGGCTCGACCCGTTCCTGCGCACGTTTGGGCCGGAAGACGTCTGGCAATGGGCCGAGGGATTGGGCGAGCCGTTGTTTACCGGGTCGTCGGGCCGGGTGTTTCCGAAGGCCATGAAGGGCTCACCGCTACTGCGTAAATGGCTGAAAAAGCTTGATGGAATGGGATGCATATTGCGAACGCGGTGGCGGTGGAGCGGATGGGACCGCGACGCGCTGCGGTTCGAGACGCCGGGTGGGACACGCACGATTGAAGCGGATTCGACGGTTCTGGCATTGGGTGGGGCATCCTGGGCACGGCTGGGGTCGGACGCGGCCTGGGTGCCCTGGCTTGACGCGCAAGGTATTGAAATCAAACCGTTTCGCCCAACGAACATGGGCTTTGATGTGGCGTGGTCGGAACACTTTCGCGCGCGGTTTGCCGGGACACCAGTCAAACCCGCGGCGCTGGGTGATGGCGACAAAAAAAGTCAGGGAGAATTTGTTATTTCTTCCAATGGGATAGAGGGCAGTCTTGTCTATGCGATCTCAGCACCGCTGCGCGATGCGCTGGAGGTGGGCGAGGCCGATCTGAGGCTCGACCTTTTGCCGGCGCAATCGATTGAGACAGTGGCGCGACGGCTCTCGAAGCCACGCGGGAAGCTGAGTTTTTCCAATCATCTGCGCAAGGCAATCGGCCTGACCGGCGTGCGCGCGGGCCTGCTGCGTGAGCTTGGCGGAGAGCTGCCGGACGACGCGTTGGGCCTGGCCAAGCTGCTGAAATCACTTCCGATTCCTGTCGTCGAGCCACGCCCGATAGACGAGGCGATCTCGGTCGCGGGCGGGGTCGCCTGGGACGGCGTGACCGACGACCTGATGCTGACCGCGAAGCCTGGAGTGTTCATCGCAGGCGAGATACTGGACTGGGAAGCACCGACGGGCGGCTACCTGCTGACGGCGTGCCTGGCGACGGGTCGCTGGGCAGGCGCGGCGGCGGCCAAATGGAGTCGTTAACCATCCCTGCGCTGTGCCCCGCGGCATACCGCAACGGTAATGCTTCGATACCGCAACCGCATTCCTTTGGTAGTGCATTCATACCGCATCCATCGTTACGCGGAGTTGATGCGAAGGGTTAACGCAGGTCTATGCGGTGCCGAGGTCGACAACCACGACTTCGGGCGGCACACCGAAGCGGACCGGCATGATCGACTCGCCAATGCCGCCGGAGACAATCAGATCCGTCTTGCCGTCTGAGCGGTCTTCCCGGACGTGACCATAAGCGTAGCGGTTGCCGTGGCGTGACGGCACGACCGGCGACCAGCCCATCAGCCGGACCTGCCCGCCATGGGTGTGACCCGACACTGTCAGGCTGACCCGCGCAGGCACATCCGGGAAGATGTCCGGTTCATGCGCCATGAGGATCACAGGCGCACCGTCATCCTCGATCTGCGCCAGAGTGCCGGGCAGATCATCCATCCCTTGCCAGCGCGTCCGCCCGTAGCGTTTGTGCGGCAGAAGGGCGAGTTGGTCACCCAAACCGGCCAGCCAGAAGGACGCGCCGTCTTTCTCGAGTTTGACGACGTCGTTCTCGTAAACGCGAATGCCAACGGCTTCGAGCGCACGCTGACCATAGGTTGGCCCGTGCCCCTGCGCCTGCGCGGTGCGGTCGTCCCACCAATCGTGGTTGCCCAGCACGGCATGGACGCCGAGTGGCGCTTTCAGTCCGGACAGGGCGGCGGACCAGTCGGCGGAGTGAACCTCGCCCGTCGTCCAATGATGTCCCTTGGAGTAATCGCCAAGCAAAAGGATCACATCGGCGTCCAGATCGTTGGTCTGTGCAACGATCGAGCGGATGCGGGCGGCGCTGACCCAAGGCTCGCAGGCATGGATGTCGGACAGGATTGCCACGCGCAGCGCGAAACCGCGCGGCCATCGGAGCGGCGTGATCCGGTAGTGCCTGGTGACGAGGCGAAACGGTTCGATGCCAACAGCATAGGCGCCGGTCGCCAAACCCGCCGCCGCGAGCCGCAATGACCAATTCAGAAAGGCGCGGCGGGTGAGCATGGACGATCCGGGTCTGACGCACTCAGAGTGTGCCAGTCACAATGATGATGACTGAGGCACATGCAAGCGCACGATCGCAGGAACGCTGAAAACCCTGCTCGGCTGCGACGCGCCTGCACGGCGACAGATCAACAGGACCGGCTTGGCTTCGACCCCGGAAGGCCGCCTCAAACCGCGCGCAGGCTCTCATAGCTGACCATGACGTGCTCGCGATAGGCGGGGCGTTCGGACAGGCGGGCGTAGTAGGCGTCGAGATTTGGGGTTTCGGCCTTGGGGAAGTCCATCGTGTTGTAGCGATAAAGCACATGACCCGCGAGGATGTCGGCGAAGCAGATCTCGTCTCCGCCCAGATAGGCGCCCTGCCCCAACCGTGCATCGAGCCGGGGCAGAAGCGTTTGCAGTGCGGCAACGCCGGAATCGATAATGGTCTGGCTTCGATCCTCGGGCTTTGTGCGGACAAGTTGCCAGAACACCTTGTAAATCAGCTCGGGGCAGACCGAGGTCTTGGTCCACTCGGCCCACATGTCCAGTTGACCGCGAATGCCGGGATCGGTCGGCCAGAATGTCTCGTTCCCGTATTTCGCTCCCAGATAGCGCACGATCACCGGGCTTTCCCACAGCACCGTATCGCCGTCCTTCAGCACCGGGATCAGCCCGTTCGGGTTCATCGCCCGGTATTCGGGATTGTCGTTGCCGCCGAAGGCGCCACCCCAGTCGAGGCGCTGATACTCCAACCCCAGTTCCGCGACCGCCCACATCGCGGTCTGCACGTTGGACGACGTTGCCCTGCCCCAGATGGTGATCATGTCAGCCTCCCCATGTCACTGCGTGGAAACTCTGCCCGGCGACCGAAACAGTCAAGCGTCCGCGCCGCCACGGGGTGGGAACATGGCCGCATAAGACCATCGGACGGTTGCCGAGGCAGGCGAAAACCCGTTACGGTTTCGCGCAATGACAGAACGCCGGGGGAGGCCGTCACTATGGAAATGACCGGAGAACGTCTGATCAGCGCAGACCGCATGGCGGTTTGGGCAGCACTGAACGACCCGGACGTGCTGAAAGAGTGCATTCCCGGCTGCCAGGAAATGGAGCGCGCCGGAGAGAACGGCTTCACCGCCAAGGTCGTGCAGAAGGTCGGTCCGGTGAAGGCGACGTTCACGGGCGAGGTCGAGTTGTCCGACATTGTCGAAGGCGACAGCTACACCATCAGCGGCAAGGGCAAGGGCGGCGCGGCCGGTGGCGCCTCGGGCGGGGCCAAGGTCTCGTTGACGGATCAGGATGGCGGCACGCTGCTGACGTACGAGGCCGAGGCCAAGGTGACCGGCAAGATCGCGCAATTGGGCTCGCGTCTGATCGATGGCTTTGCCAAGAAGATGGCCGACCAGTTCTTCACGAAGTTCCAGGAGACGGTCGAGGCCGGTGGTCCCGAGGGCGACGCGGCTGCGATGGGCGAGGAAGAGGAACCCCAGGCGCGGACGGTTGGCGAAACCGTCGACGAGGCGATCGAGACCGTCAAGGAAACCGCGTCTGACGTGATGGAGAAGGCCGAGGAGGCCACGCGCGAAGCAGCAGGCTCTATCGCCGAGAAGATCGAAAAGGCCGAACCCGCGAAGAAGGGCTGCTGGAAGCGCCTGTTCGGCGGCTGATCCGGCGCCACGCGGGCCCACACACACCAACCGAATTGAAGATCCTAGGGAGGAAATGATGGCAACTGTATCGATGCCCGTGAACGGCACGGCCGTTTCCGGCGAGATCGAGGGGCGCACCCTGCTGGTGCAGTTCCTGCGCGAGACGCTGGGCCTGACCGGCACGCATGTCGGCTGCGACACGTCGCAGTGTGGCGCCTGTGTGGTGCATGTCGATGGCGAGGCGGTGAAGGCGTGCTCGGCGCTGGCGGCGTCGTGAGAAGGTGCCGCCGTGACGACGATCGAGGGCATGGCGAATGCCGACGGCTCGCTGGGCACGATCCAGAAGGCGTTCCAGGACAATCACGGCCTGCAATGCGGTTTCTGCACACCGGGCATGGTGATGTCGGCCGCGGATCTGCTGAAGAACAACCCGAACCCGTCCGAGACCGAGATCCGCGAATATCTCGAAGGCAATCTTTGCCGCTGCACGGGCTACCACAACATCGTCAAATCGATCCAGGCCGCTGCCGCAGCCGGCGCATAATCTGGACAGGGAGGAACACCAATGCCGAAGGATACTGGTAGCGGCGCACCGGTCACACGGACCGAGGATGTGCGCTTCACGACCGGCAAGGGCCGGTACACCGATGATTTCACCTGCATGGGCCTGCACTATGCGTACTTCGTGCGCTCGCCTCATGCTCACGCCAAGGTCACGGGCATCGACAAGTCGGCGGCCGAGGCGGCTCCCGGTGTTGTCGCAGTCTATGACGGGCATCAGTTGACCGGCGACGGCGTCGGAAATCTGATCTGCGGCTGGGGCATCACGTCGAAAGACGGGACGCCGATGAACATGGGCGCGTGGTCGGCACTGGCCACCAACACGGTGCGTTATGTCGGTGATGCGGTCGCCGTCGTGATCGCCGAGTCGCTCGAGGCTGCGAAGGACGCGGCCGAGATGGTGGATGTGGCCTACGAGGAACTGCCGGTTGTCGTGACCGTCGCGGATGCGACGGCGGCAGGCGCACCTCAGATCCACCCGGAAGCCGCTGGCAACCAGATCTACGACTGGGAGATCGGGGACGAGGCAGCGACCGCTGCGGCACTGGCCGGTGCCGCCAAGGTGGTCGAGATGGAGATCACCAACAACCGTCTGGTCCCGAACCCGATGGAGCCGCGCGCTGCAATGGCGCAGTACGATGCCGGTCAGGATCACCTGACGCTGCACACGACCAGCCAGAACCCGCATGTCGCCCGTCTGGTGCTGTCGGCGTTCTACCAGATCGCGCCCGAGCACAAGCTGCGCGTGATCGCACCCGATGTGGGCGGCGGCTTCGGCTCGAAGATCTACATCTACCCAGCAGAAATCGTCTGCCTCTGGGCCGCCCGGAAGGCCGGTGTGCCGGTCAAGTGGACCGCGGACCGGACCGAGGCGTTCATCACCGATGCGCATGGCCGGGACCATGTCTCGACGGCCAAGATGGGCTTTGACGCCAACAACAAGATCGTCGGCTTCAAGGTCGACACGCAGGCGAACCTGGGCGCCTACATGTCGCTGTTCTCGTCCTCGGTGCCGACGTATCTCTATGCGACGCTGCTGTCGGGCCAGTACAATATCGAGAATATCCACTGTAACGTGAAGACCTACTACACCAACACGGTGCCGGTGGATGCCTATCGCGGGGCGGGTCGTCCCGAGGCGTGCTATCTGATCGAGCGGATGATGGAGAAGTCGGCCAAGGAACTGGGCGTCAGCCCGGCCGAGTTGCGCCGGGCGAACTTCATCCAGGAGTTCCCGCACCAGACGCCGGTGATCATGGCCTACGACATCGGTGACTTCAATGCGACGCTGGACGCGGCCGAAGCCGCAGCCGATGTGGCAGGCTTCGCAGCGCGGAAGGCGGCCTCGGAGGCGGCGGGCAAGAAGCGCGGCATTGGCTATTCCTGCTACATCGAAGCCTGCGGGATCGCACCGTCCAAGGCGGTCGGCTCGCTCGGCGCCGGTGTCGGATTGTGGGAGTCGGCCGAGGTCCGGGTGAACCCGGTCGGGTCGGTCGAGGTGCTCACCGGTTCGCACAGCCATGGCCAGGGTCACGAGACGACGTTCGCGCAGCTTGTGTCGGACCGGCTCGACCTGCCGATGGACAGCATCAAGATCGTCCACGGTGATACCGACGCCGTGCAGTTCGGCATGGGCTCCTACGGCTCGCGGTCGGGCGCTGTCGGGATGTCGGCGATTCACAAGGCGCTCGACAAGGTCGAGAACAAGGTCAAGAAGATCGCGGCCCACGTGCTGGAGGCGGCTGAAAGCGACATCGTCATCGAAGGCGGTGCCGTGAAGGTCCAGGGCACAGACAAGCAAATGCTGTGGCACGAGGTTGGTCTGGCCGCCTACACCGCGCACAACCTTCCAGACGACATGGAGCCTGGGCTGCAGGAAGGCGCGTTCTACGATCCGACGAACTTCACCTTCCCCGCAGGGACTTACATCTGCGAAGTCGAGGTCGATCCCGACACCGGCGTCACCACGGTCGAGAACTTCACCGCGGCGGACGATTTCGGCCAGGTGATCAACCCGCTGATCGTCGGTGGCCAGGTTCATGGCGGCATCGCGCAAGGCGTGGGCCAGGCGATGCTGGAGCACGCGGTCTATGACGCGGACGGTCAGCTCCAGGCGGCGACCTACATGGATTACACCATGCCGCGCGCCGATGATCTGCCCATGTTCAAGGTGTCGACGCACGAGACCTTCTGCCCCGGCAATCCGCTGGGCATCAAGGGTTGCGGAGAGGCAGGCGCGATCGGCTCTCCGCCCGCGCTGGTCAACGCTGTGATCGATGCAATCGGGACAGACGATATCCAGATGCCGGTGACCCCGCAGGCGGTCTGGAAAGCCATACACGGCTGAGCCTTCGGGGCGGGTTGAGGCCCGCCCTACCCCTGAACACACTCTCGGGAGGAGAGACATGTACGATTTCGAATACGTCAAACCGGGCTCGGTGGCGGAAGCTGTCGCGGCCCTTCAATCGGAAGATGCCATGGCAATCTCGGGTGGGCAGACCTTGCTGCCGACCATGAAGGCGCGTCTGGCCCAGCCGACGAAGCTGATCGACCTGTCCGGCATGGCCGACATGACCGGCATCTCAGTCGCGGCAGACAGCGTGACCATCAAGGGCGCTACCCGGCATGTCGATGTTGAGCGCTCGGCAGATCTGCGCGGCGTCTTCCCGGCGCTGGCCGATCTGGCAGGCGGCATCGGCGACCCCGCCGTGCGCAATCGCGGAACGATCGGCGGCTCGGTCGCGAACAACGATCCTGCAGCCTGTTATCCGGCGGTTTGCATGGGCACGGGCGCCACGATCCACACCAACACCAAGCAAGTCGCGGCAGACGATTTCTTCCAGGGCATGTTTGACACGGCTCTGGACGAGGGCGAACTGGTCACGGGTGTGACTTTCCCGATCCCGCAGCGTGCCAACTACCAGAAGTTCCTGCAGCCGGCCTCGCGCTTTGCCATGGTCGGCGTCTTCGTCGCCCAGTACGCCAGTGGCGTGCGGGTTGGCGTGACCGGCGCTTCGGAAAGTGGCGTGTTCCGGTTGAGTGAGGCCGAGGCAGCGCTTTCGGCCAACTTCTCGGCCGACGCAGTCCCTGCGGCACCGTCGGCGGACGGGATGATCGGTGACATCCATGGATCCCCGGAATACCGCGCGCATCTGGTCCACGTGATGACCAAGCGGGCTGTTGCCGCATCGTGAAGCGTAGGGTGCGCAATGCGCACCCTGTACGCGAGCGACCAAAACGGCGGGCCTCGAGCCCGCCCTTTTTGATTGTCGGATGGGTTGGACACGCGTAAGAACAATTCATGAACTCTTACGTGTTCAAGATTGCCGGGAACTGTCTCGAGGCTCTCCCCTCCGGCGCGCTTTGGTGGCCAGAGCAGCGTTTGATGGCGGTGGCCGACCTGCATCTTGGCAAGGCCGAGCGGCTGGCCCGGCAAGGCGGGTCACTGTTGCCGCCCTACGAGACAGCGGAGACCCTGGAGCGGTTAGAGGGCGTGCTTGGCGCCTGCGCGCCGCGAACCGTTATCCTGGTCGGCGACAGCTTCGATGACCTGGGTGCGGCAGACGCCTTGCCTGACGATATCGCCGAGCGGATTGCGCGGATGGCCGCCGGGCGTCGCTGGATCTGGATTACTGGGAACCACGATCCGGGTCCGGTTGATTTGCCGGGCCCGCATCTGGCCGAGCATCGGGTGGAGGGTCTTGCGTTCCGGCATATTGCGGAGTCCGGGGGCGCGCCGGATGTGTCGGGCCACTACCATCCCAAAGCGCGGCTTTGGTTGCGCGGCCAATCGATCCGGCGGCCCTGTTTCCTGATCGACGCCCGGCGGGTCATCCTGCCGGCTTTCGGTACTTACACGGGAGGGCTGAGGATCGACGACCCGGCCTTTGACCGGATCGTCGCGCGCGATGCCGTGGCAGTGCTGACAGGCAAGCGGGCGATCGCCCTGCCCCGCACCGCAGCGATCGCCTGAGCTTACTGCGCCGGAATGGCGGCAGCTTCGGGCGCCGGAGGCCGGGGTGCGGCGTTCAGGAGTTCCCGCAGGCGGATGGCAGCACTGCTGAAGCCAAGCCCGAGGGCCAGCGACAGGAAGCCCAACGCAAGGTACAAACCGCTGGCCCGGCCTTCGGCCAGCAGCGGTAGGAAGGCGCCGATGATGGCAACGGCTCCCGCCCCTAGGGCAATGAAGCCTGTGGTGATCACCAGCGTGCCACCGCGGGCAGCAGCCCCGATCTGCGGACAGGCCGCGGCCGCCTTGCCAATGATGGCGAGGATCACGGCCAAGGCACCGAGACCGGCAAATCCGAGGGCGAAGTAGACAAGATCCGTCATGGGAACACTCCTTCTATGGACGGTCAGAGATTGGTGAGTCGCAGTTCGTCATGGGGACGAATGGGTTTGCTTCGGTGCCGGACATTGCGGGACCGGCTGATCCGGCGGCGCTGGTATGTTCGCTCGACTAAGCGAAAGAACAGAGCGGCCAATAGAACGGCGATTGCGGTGCGGATCAGGCGCATTGTTGATCTCCGGTCATGGCGGAGTCGCATTTGAACTTGTCGGCGGCCTGGGTAACGGCGCGTCGATAACTGAGGCCAAACTGCAAGGCGATCATGGGAGCGGCCAGCATTCCGAGGCCAGCTTACCAGAGCGCTTTTCCGTGAGCCTGCGCCTCGGCCCATCCGGAATACAGGCCGTAGAAATAGGCTAGAGGAAAGCTCAGGGCGTTGGCGATGAATCCGGAGAGTACGATCGCTTGAATGTCGGGGCGGCCATCTTGCGTCCGAAAGGAACGGATGGCCAGATAGAACGCTGGCAAACCAAATAGGACATATGCTGGAAGACTCATGACAGCGGCAACCAGCGTGAAGGCCAGTCCGTAGCCGAAGGCAAGGACACCCGTTGCTGCGAACCACATTGGGGCGACCACCGCGGCGGCGACGAAGGCGCCCCAGTCAATCCGTGGTGCCGCTTCCTGTTGAGGCGTGTCGTATCTATCAGTTATTTCTGTCATTTCTGAAACTCCTGGGCAAAACTCTTCAGCCAGAACTACCCGGCAGATACTTCGCGATGCGGGCGCCGAGCTTGAGCATCTTTACCTGCGTGCCATGCGGCAGGCGGGCCATCTGCTGATACCAGGTGTCGAACATGGACATCACCTCGAGCGTCTCCTCCATGCGGGCACGAACGTCGCGCGGGGTCTCGTTGTCGTGTTTGGCGCACTCGATCGCATCGGAGACAGCGTTCATGGTCGGGGCGAACTCGCGGTCGCGACGCGCCTCGACCAGGATGCGGACCAGTTCGAACAGATCGCGCTCGGACGTGAAGTGATCCCGCCGGTCACCAAGCTGGCGCGAGACCCGGACGATGCCCCAGGACTGAAGCTCCTTTATCGCTGTCGAGACATTGGACCGTGCCATGCCGAGCAGTTCACAGATTGCATCAGCGGGCAGCGGATCGGGCGACAAGTGCAGAAGCGCGTGAACCTGGCTGACCGAGCGATTGACGCCCCAGCGGTTGCCCATCTCTCCCCAGTGGAGGATGAAGTCCTTCATGGCAGGCGTCAGTGTCATCACATCTTTCCGTAATTTCTGTCTATTCAGAAATAACTGTTGAGCGAGCGTGTATCAAGCCCGAACCCAACCATGCGGCGCGATATCGCGTCAGGATCAGACAGACCAATCAGCCGTTGCTAGGGTGGACCAACTTCGGACAGCGAGGACCGCCGATGCAACCTGCACTGACTTTTCGCCGCCTGACCGCACGCCCGGTGCTTCTGGAAATGGAGCGCCCGGTTGTCGCCAGGATCGCAACAATCGCGCATTAGCCGCTTATCCTGCTGGACCTCGAGACCGAGGAAGGCGTGACAGGGCGGGCCTATCTGGAACCCTACGTGCCCAAGTCGATGCCCTATCTGGTGGCAATGCTGAACGACATGTCCGAGATGCTGGCCGGTGACCGGCTGGCGCCGACCGAGATCTACGAGAAGACCCGCAAGTCGTTGCACTTCGTGGGTTACGCCGGGTTGAATATGATCGCGGCGTCGGGCGTCGACATGGTGGTCTGGGATGCGCTGGCGCGGGCGGCGGACATGCCGCTGGTGACGCTGCTGGGCGGCTCGCCAGGACCGGTCAAGGCCTACAACTCGAACGGATTGTGGCTGCAATCACCTGAAGAAGTCGCCGCGGAGGCACTCGTCTTGCGTGATGAGGGTGGCTTCACCGCCCTCAAGATGCGCCTTGGCCGCAGCGATCCGGCGGACGATCTGGCGACGCTGGCCGCCGTGCGTGAGGCAGTCGGCCCGAACATGGCGCTGATGGTCGACTACAATCAGGGATTGGATCTGGCCGAAGCCATGCACCGCTGCAACCAGATCGACGACCTGGGTCTGGAGTGGATAGAGGAGCCGATCGTCTACGACAACTTTGACGGCTACGCGAAGCTGAAGGATGATCTGAAGACGCCGCTGATGATCGGCGAGAATTTCTATGGCCCGCGCGAGATGCATCGGGCGCTGCGCGTGGGCGCCTGCGATCTGGTGATGCCGGACTTCATGCGGATCGGTGGCGTGACCGGCTGGCTGCGAGCCGCTGGGATCGCGGCGGGATGGGGGATGCCGATGTCAACGCATCTCTACCCGGAGGTCGGCGCGCATGTGATGCGGGTGACCGAGACGGCGCACTGGCTGGAATGGCAAAGCTGGGCGGATCCGGTGTTGCAGGAGCCCTATGCGCTGAAGGACGGCGACCTGATCATTCCGGAGAAGCCGGGTCTGGGTCTGGACTGGAACGAAGAGGTGGTGGCGCGGCATCTCTACACCTAGGGGTACTACCCGGCATTGTCGGAACCCGCACCGCCGGTCGCGTCGGGAACCGCGCCATGGCAGAGCACCGGGAAACTCGATTCACCGAGCAGGTCAGGCCGCGTGGCGCGAGAACCAGAACGTGTTCCCGAGATCCTCGCGCATCACGAAGCCCAGCGCTTCGATCTTGCCGCAGATCTCGCGGACATCCGTATCTCCGTTGTCGAGCTGCTGGGGATGCAGTTCGATCAAGACCTCCCGGACGCTATCGGGCCAGTCAGGTTCGTGATCGAAGAAGATGCGCTCCGACCCCTCGATATCGATCACGAGCACGTCGGGTTCGATGTCGTGGTCTTCACAGATCCGGGAGAGATCCCAAATATTGGATCTGCCAAGCCCCGATGACCCGTCGCCGGCATCGGAGTCGGCAACACTCACCTGGCCGCCCAGCGATCCGTTCGATTCCTCGAACCCCAGGACGCTGAGGGTCGGGCGAACCTTCCAAACCGGGAAACCGAAGCCTGCCACTACCTTCGTTTGCGGGTTCTTCTCCAACCATGTCGCCGAATAGGCTGCAAGCTTGTCGGAAGCCTCGACCGAGACCAGTTTGCCGGTTGGGCCAATCCTGTGCGCAAGGACCGCAGCGACGATCCCGATCGAGCCGCCCATCTCGATGACCTTCATGCCGGGTTCGACAAACCTGGCGATAAGCTGGCGTTCGGTCAGTTCGTAATCGCCGCGCAGAAGCACCCGTTTCACGCCGAAGGAATAAGGCTCTCCGCGAATCCTGATGCTGACGCCGTCAACGTCGATATGCTTGGGCCAGATGAACTCCGGAACGAAGGTCTTCAGCACAAAGCGCCGGACCTGAAGCAGCAGTTTCATGAGTTCCAAAGTCTCAATCCCCGACCGTGCGCAGTGAACCGTTCGACGGGAACCGATCGGACCGGTCGATGTGTGCGCGCATCGCTAAGTGTCGGTAGAGCGAATGGCAACGCGTCCGAACCACGCGCCCGTCACTGGTGCGAAAACTCCCAGTAGAGCGCGCGCGCGCGTTTCGCGATCGGGCCGTAGGCGTATTCGCGGTCGTCGAAGCGCGTGATCGGTACGACTTTTTGCGCGTTGCCGGTCGAGAAGATCTCGTCGGCATCGCGCAACTGATCGAGCGTGATCGTGGTCTCGTGCACCTCGATGCCATCCTCGCGCAGCAACTTGAGAACGCGCTTCCGGGTGATCCCGTTCAGAAACGTCCCGTTCGGCACAGGTGTCAGGGCGACGCCGTCCTTGACCATCCAGATGTTCGAGGTCGCGGTTTCGGCGACATTGCCGAGCGGGTCGAGCGACACCGCATTGTCGAAGCCCTTGGCAAAGGCCGCGCGCAGCATCCGTGCGTTGTTCGGGTACAGGCACCCTGCCTTGGCGTCTGTCGGCGCCATCGAGTTCATCGGGCGCGAATAGGGCGTCGTGGTGATCGAGAAGCCGGTGGGCTCGGCCATCGGGCGCGCTTCCAGCGACAGAGCAAATGCGGTCGAATCCGGATCCGGGATGACCATCGACGGCCCGCCCCCGCGTGCCCACATCAACGGTCGAATGTAGAGGGCGGTGTCTTTCGAGACCTTGCCGATACCCTCGCGCGCCAGTTCGGTGATCTCCTCGGCATCCATCGGCGCGTTGAGCCCCATGACACCGGCCGAGTCGACAACGCGCTTGCAGTGCAGATCGAGATCGGGCGCCGTGCCTTCGAATGCGCGCGCGCCGTCGAAGACCGACGATCCCAGCCAGGCGCCATGGTCCGACGCACCCATGACCGGGAAATTTCCCTGGTGCCAGGTGCCTTCGTACCATGTCCAGATCATCATGCCGGTTGTCATCGCGCCGTCTCCGAAATTCGTCACGGCGCCATGACTATCTCCGGAACCGCTCCGGCGCAATCAGCTGTCTTTGGTGCGGAAACCCCGGGATTGATCTGCACTGTTGGGGACGTTCGGATATGGGATTGGAACGGGTGACGGCGGCGGCGGGGTCTTCAGGACATCCGGAAAGATCGCCGTTTGCATGGGTGACGCCCCTGCCGCCGCTGCGACGTCGTCCAGCGCGTTATCGGCCAGCGCCTGGGGTGCTGCTTGCTCGGTCATTATCCGCCTCGTGGATTGGGAGAGCGTCGACGTCCAGGGATTGGACGCCGCCTGGTGCGCAAATCAGTAGGTCCACTCGACCTCTGTGTAACCCAGCGTGAGTTCCTCGGTCGCAACGGGCTTCCCGCCAGTGCCGATGTCGCGCTTGCCGACCGTCTCGAAGCTGTCGATAACCTTGGACTTGGAAATCGACTCGCCCTCGATGTCGCCAAGCTTCAAGTAGCCGGCACCGCCGGTCGCGGTCTCGAGGTCGGAATCGCTCAGGGCCTGGGGCGCTTTGGTATCGGTCATCGATCAATTCTCCTGTTTGGTTGATGGGGAGAATTTAACCATCTTCACGCGACCGCATCTGTACCGGATGCTACAGGATGCGGTTCTCTTCACAGATTTGCCGAAGGATGCGGATCCCTTCGGGGATCTTCGTCGCCTGGATCGAGGAAAACCCGAGCCGCAGGAAGCGCGCGCCATCCGCGGGATTGCCATGGAAGGCATCGCCCGGTTCGATGATCACGCCGCGCTCGAGTGCCTGTTCGGCGAGCGCACGGCTGTCCAGTCCCTCGGGCCCCTCGAGCCAGTAGGAAGACCCACCGAAGATCGGCTGCTCGCTCCAACCCGGCAGGTCGTTGTGCAACGCCTCACTCATGACTTCCCAGCGCTCGCGGTAGACGCGGTGAATGCGCCGAACCAACACGTCGAAATGCCCGTTGGCCAGGAACAGGGCCGCGGCGCGCTGGTTGTTGCCGGGCGGATGGCGCAGCATCAAACGGCGCAATGCCCGCAGTTCGCCAATCAGAGTGGAATCAGCCACGATGAAGCCCAACCGCAGGCCCGGCATAAGCGATTTCGACAGCGAGCCGACATAGATGACCCGCCCATCGCGATCGAGCGACTTCAGCGCGGGACGGGGCGTCCCGGTGTAATTGGTCTCGAACTCGTAGTCGTCCTCGATGATCACCAGGTCCCGGGCGTGTGCCTCGTCCAGAAGTGCCTTGCGCCGTTCCATCGGCATGGTCACGGTCGTCGGGAACTGATGTGACGGCGTGGTGAAGACCAGGTCGACCCCGTCCAGACGCCCGTCAAAGGCCATCCCGTCCTGATTGATCGGCACGGTCCGGATCCGCCCTGTGCGCAGCGCACAGATGTTGCGCATGTCAGGATAGCCGGGTTCTTCCAATGCGACGGTCGTGTCCTGGCGCACCAGCATGGCTGCGATCAGGTAGAGCGCGTTCTGGGCGCCGAGGGTCACCAGGACCTCGTCGGGTGCGGCCGAGATTCCGCGCAGGGGCAGAATGCGCCGGGCGATCTCCTCGACAAGCAAGGGGTCATCGGCGGCAAAGCGGTCCTCGGTCCAGGCATCGATCCAGCGCTTGCCCATCGCCTGGCGAACGCAATCGCGCCACTCGGCGATCGGGAAGACCTCGGAGTCCACCTGTCCATAGAGGAACGGATAGGGATACCGGTGCCAGTCTTCGGGTTTGATCAGGTTGCGCTGGGACCCCGGGTTCTTGGCAAGACGCGGCCCCCAGTCGATGCCGCCTTCCGGCCGGTTGACCTGATCGGGCCGCATGACCATGCCATCGATCGCCGTCGGATCGACATAGAAGCCCGATCGTTCACGCGATGCCAGGAAGCCGTCGGAGACCAGCGCCTGATAGGCCAGCGTGACGGTGTTGCGGCTGACCGACAGGCGGCTTGCCATCGCGCGGGTCGAGGGCACCGGGTCGCCGGGCTTGAGCTGGCTGAGTCGGATCGCCTCGATCAAAATCTCGCGGATCTGGGCCTGAAGACTCGCAGGCTTCGACCTTTCGAGATGATAAAGCGCATCGCGCATGTCCTGCCCCGCCCAACTGGACCCATGTTGGATCCAAACTAGGATGCATGGGCGGTCCAGTTCAAGGCGCAATTCCTCCGCCAGACGGGATTTGACGCAAATCAATGCGCGATTCTGGCGTGCAAGCGAGTTTCTCCTGGTCAGTCGATCTTCTGGGAGAGATGGATCATGGTTGAAACGACACACCCGAACAGCTTCTGGCCTAACCTGTACGAACCGTTCCGCACGTTGGGCGGGCGGATCGCAGACTGGTTCGCACCGGCGTCCGAGGCCGGCTCGAACGGCAGCGGGTATCGCATCGAAATAGAACTGCCCGGCGTGAAGCCGGAGGATGTCGACATTTCGATGCACGATCACGTGCTGCTGGTGAAGGGCGAAAAGCGGACCGAGCGTCAGCACGACGATGGAAAGCTGTTCTTCAGCGAACGTCAGTTCGGCGCCTTCCAACGCACATTCCGGCTGCCGCCGGATGCCGATACCGAAAATGTCGAGGCCGATTTCCGCGATGGTCTGCTCAGCATCGCGATACCCCGCGCCGAACCCGCCGCGCAAGGTGGGCGAAAGATCGAGATCAAAAACCGCTGAGGTTCAGCATAGCACCGGTGGCGCCCGACCAGGACGCCACACAGGCAAGGGAAACAGACTATGGATGCAGCCCATTTCACGCAAATCCTGACCGACCGTAAGGCGTATCTGGAGAGTTCGCTCAACCACATCGAGCACGAACTGGACAAGGAACCCAGCAAGGATTTCGAGGACCGCGCAACGGAACGCGAAGGCGACGAGGTGATGGAGCATCTCGGCACCGCCGAGCTTGCTGAACTCCGCGCCGTCAACGCGGCCTTGCATCGGCTGAAAGACGGCACTTACGGAGATTGCGCAGCCTGCGGCGAAGAGATCTCGACCGCGCGGCTGGAAGTCGTCCCGCATACGCAGACATGCCGCAAGTGCGCCTGAGCATGACACCCGGACCCTGCGCGTTCAGTGCCAGAAGTCGTTACCCGGTCACAGGCATGTTCGCCCAAAGGTGATCATGCTGTTCTGAGCTTGCCGAATTCCGCGGATACCTTAAGTCCGGCTCTCGCTGAGGTGGAGCTGGGTGATGGTCGAACAGGGCACAGATGTGGCGATCGTGGGGGCAGGCCTGTCCGGGCTGGCTTTGGCGCGCAAGCTCGTGCTGTCCGGTCTGTCCGTGCAGGTGCTCGAAGCCCGTGAACGGCCTGGCGGACGCATCCTCGGCCCCAGGACCGGCACCGGCGATCCCCTGCCCTATGATCTGGGACCCGCTTGGGTCTGGCCGCACAACATCGCGTTGCTTCGCCTGCTCCAGGACCTGAATCTGTCGACCTTCGAGCAATACGCGGACGGGAAACTGGTGTTCGAGGATCCGCAGGGTACGGTTCGCCGCGACCTCGATCTCGCGCCGATGGCCGGATCGCTGCGAATCTCTGGTGGGATCGAGACCCTGACGAGGGCTCTGACTGCCTCACTGCCAGAGGGGACAGTGTCGGTTGGACGCACCGTGGCGCAGATCAACTGGGCCTCTGATCACAAGGCCATATCGGGAAACGGTCCGCACGGTGCGTTCGAAGCGCGCGCCAGGCACGTTGTCCTCGCACTCCCACCGCGCGTTCTGGCACGGGACATCACATTCGCGCCCGCGCTCTCCGCTGATTTGATCGCCGCCTTCGAACGGATCCCAACCTGGATGGCCGGGCACGCCAAGCTGATCGCGATCTATGACACACCGTTCTGGCGCGATATGGGATTGTCCGGAGATGCCATCAGCCACCGGGGACCATTGGCCGAGATCCACGATGCCTCGCCCGCCGATGACAGCGCCGGGGCGGTGTTCGGGTTCTTCGGAACCTCGGTGGCGGCTCGGCGCACTGCTGGGGACGCATTGGTGCCTGCAACGTTGGATCAACTGAGACGACTGTTTGGAGAGGCGGCATCGACCCCTCGGCAAGTCCTGTTGCAGGATTGGGCGAATGAGCCGCTGACGGCGACGTCGGCGGATCACACGCCACCCAGCGCGCATCCAGATTACCGCCGCGCGAAAGGTCTCGACGATCTATCGGCGCATGGACTGCATTTCGCCGGAACCGAGCTGTCGCCCCATGAAGGTGGGTTTCTGGAAGGCGCTGTTGGCGCAGCAGACCATGTCTCGACCCGGATCATTCCCTGAGCGGTAGATCCGCTGGGTTCCCGGTTGGGCCTCTACTGGCTCTATCGCCAGGAAAGCCTGTGACTGTACTCTGGCACCAGAGAACAATCCGGCCGCTGTGCGCCGGTTACCCCTGGAGATTGCCATGCATGACCTGAACATTGGCGACGCCGTGCGCGCCAACTCGCTGGAAGAGCACTGGATGCCGTTCAGCGGCAATCGCGATTTCAAAGACAACCCGCGCCTCGTCGTCAAGGGCGAGGGCATGTACTACACCGATCACAAGGGTGGCTCGGTCATCGATGGCTCTTCGGCGCTGTTCTGCTCGCCCGCCGGGCACGCGCGCCGGGAAATCGCCGACGCGGTTCACGCGCAGCTTCTTCAGAACTCCTACACGCCGCACTTCCAGTTGGGTCATCCGGGCTCGTTCGAATTGGCGCGCAAGGTTGCAAACCTGCTGCCCGAGCCGATGAACCATGTGTTCTTCACGAACTCCGGGTCCGAAAGCATCGACACGGCGCTGAAGATGGTGATGGCCTATCACCGTGCGCGCGGCGAGAGCCAGCGCCTGCGCTTCGTCAGCCGTGAGCGTGCCTATCACGGCGTCAACATGGGCGGTGTCAGCCTTGCCGGCATGGTCAAGAACCGCGAGACCTTCCCGGTCACCCTGCCGAACATCGTCACCATCCGCCACACCTTCACCGGCAAGGAGCTGTTCTGCGATGGCCAGCCCGAGCAGGACGGTGTCGAACTGGCGAATGATCTGGAGCGGCACTGCGCGACCTATGGCGGATCGACCATCGCGGCCGTCTTCGTCGAGCCAGTGGCAGGGTCGACCGGAACGCTGGTCCCGCCAAAGGGTTATCTGGAGCGTCTGCGCCAGATCTGCGACGAGCACGGCATCCTGTTGGTGTTCGACGAGGTCATCACTGGGTTCGGCCGCCTCGGCAAACCGTTCGCTTCGCAGCTTTGGAACATCACGCCGGACATCTGCACGATGGCGAAAGCGCTGACCAACGGCTCGATCCCGATGGGTGCCGTGGCCTGTAAGGACGAGATCTACGAAACCGTCACCAACGCTTCGCCCGAAAACGCCATCGAGTTCTTCCACGGTTACACCTACTCGGCCCACCCGGCAGCCTGTGCTGCGGGCAACGCGGCGCTGGACATCTATGCCAACGAAGGCCTGATGGACCGCGCGGGCGCCATGGCACCGTACTTCAAGGACGCTATGATGAGCCTGCGCGACCACGATCTGGTCAAGGACATCCGCACCATCGGCATGAT
>JBHJIZ010000021.1:0-21158 GCA_050043005.1 Paracoccaceae bacterium | reverse complement strand
CCTTAAGGATTCTTTAAGTTTGTTCGTAGTTGTTATGTCACGTGGATAACGGTGACACACGGGACTTCCTCGTCACCCACAGAGTTACCCACTGTCAACCGCGCATGAATTCACATGCGTCGGCTATACGATTGATTCCATCATAAATGTGGCCATGGTTTTCTTTCGATGAATCAATGGTTTAAGAGCTTTAACATGCATTGCCATGAAGTTGTCATCGCTTTTGTGCACCGGTGCCTTTCCGTACACCTCCAGATTTCCACAGACGGTCGAGATTCGCCTCGAATTTGATCCACGTGTGCACATCCGGGAAGTTTTCCCGCGGCCATCACATGGCAGCGTTGTTCGTGCTCGCAATTCCCGCTATCCACAGAATTCCGCAGGCTTTCACGCGCTCGGCGTTAGCCTTCTGCGACAGGGCAGGTTGCGAACCCGATGACGGACGTCTTTCATCTCCATCTGATTTCGGATTCGACCGGAGAAACGCTCCATACGATGGCGCGGTCCGCGCTTGCGCCGTTTGGCGATATCGAGGTCGAGTTGCACGTGACGGTGTTTGTCCGATCCACACACGATATCGATACCGCAATGGAACAGGTCAGGGCGCACCCAGGTCTGATCCTGTTTACGATGGCCGCCTCGGACAATCGCGCGCATCTTTTGGCAAAAGCACAGCAGTCGTCCGTGCCGGTGGTCCCCGCGCTTGATCCGGTGATCTCGGCTCTGTCGCGGATTCTGGGCCGTCCGGCCTCGGCTCAGCCCGGCATGCAGCACAGGGTTACGAACGCCTATTTCGAGCGTGTCGCCGCATTGGATTTTGCAGTGTCCTATGATGACGGGGCTCTCGGTGACAGGCTCTTGTCGGCCGCCTTGATCCTGACAGGCGTGTCCCGGGCTTCGATGACGCCGACTTGCATTTTCCTGGCGCTTCGCGGGGTGAAAGCGGCCATCGTACCGCTGGTACCGAAACAGGAACCCGATCCGGCGTTCTTTGATGCAATGGCGGCCGGAATACCGGTGATCGGACTGACGGCGAGCCCATCCCGGCTTAGCCAGATCCGTGCACAGCGGCTCGAGACAATCGGTGCCGGGAAATCCGCGGAATATGCCGAGATCGACCAGATCCGGGCCGAGGTCGCGGATGCGCGCCTGTTTTTCGACCGTCACGATATTCTGGTCATCGATGTGACCCGGCGGTCAATCGAGGAAACTGCAGCGGAGGTTCTCGTCATCTTGCGAAAACTCGGCAAGCTGGAGAGAGATCGGTCGTGAGCAGACTGATCCTGGCGAGCGGCAGTGCTGCGCGGGCGCGCTTGCTGCGCGAAGCGGGTGTGGCGTTCGACGTCATCCGGCCCGATGTCGATGAGGACGAAGTCAAGAAAACGTTTCGCCAGACCCAGGCTGATGCAGAGCGGATTGCAGCAGAGCTGGCCCGTCGCAAAGCGTTGTCGGTAAGGGCTTTCGATCCCGAGGCTGTTGTACTGGGGTCGGATCAGGTTCTCGCATACGATGGCGGTTTGTTCGACAAGCCACGCTCGCTTGCGGACGCCAAGGCACAGTTGCGGGTTTTGCGCGGAAAGACTCATCGCCTGATATCCTCGGCGACGATGGTCAAGAACGGCGCGGTGGTCTGGTCGGCGACGGATACAGTTTCACTGGCGATGCGGCCGTTCAGCGACGTCTTCCTTGATGAGTACATCGCGGCATTCGGGGATCTCGTTCTGACAAGCGTTGGCGGCTATCATATCGAGGGACTTGGCGCTCAACTGTTCGAGCGGATCGACGGGGAGCTGTTTTCCGTGCAGGGATTGCCACTGCTTCCGGTTCTGGGAGCCTTGCGAGAACTGGGGATTTTGACGGAATGACGGACGAACGCGATGAAAGGCCATTGCTTGCAGGCGTTTGTGGTAATCCGATCGCCCAGTCCAAATCGCCCCGACTGTTCCGGCATTGGTTTGAGACGTACGGACTCGCCGGGCACTACGTGCCGTTGAAAGTAGCCGCGCCGGATTTTCCGGATGCGATCAGAGGTCTGCAGAAAGCCGGTTTCCGTGGTGTGAATTGCACGATCCCGCACAAGATCTCGGCCTTGGAGATTGCGGACGAAGTTTCTGACTCGGCTCGGGCAATTGGCGCAGCGAACACGCTGACCTTTCGCCGTGACGGATCGTTCTTCGCTGACAACACCGATGCATTTGGGTTCATCGAGAATCTACGCATTGGGGCGGCGGGCTGGGACCCGCCGTCGGCTCCCGCGGTGATGCTCGGTGCGGGTGGTGCGGCGCGCGCTGGGATTTTTGCCTTGCTCGAGGCTGGTGTCCCGGCAGTTCGGGTCTTGAATCGGACCCGCGAGAAAGCGCAGAAACTGCGGGATCACTTTGGGGAACGTGTTGAAGCGATTTCCTGGAACGAGAGGAATGATGCGCTGGCCGGATCCGGTGTGATTGTGAACTCCACGAGCCTTGGTATGCTCGGCAATCCGCCGCTTGAACTGGTACTGGCCGATGCGTCGAAAGATGCAGTGGTGACAGACATGGTCTATAACCCGTTGGAGACTCCCTTGCTTGCTGCAGCGAAGGCACGCGGCATGATCGCGGTCGACGGGTTGGGCATGTTGCTGCATCAGGCGCGACCTGGTTTTCGAACGTGGTTCGAGATCGATCCTGACGTGACGGCGGGTTTGCGTGCTGCATGTCTGGAGGGCGTGCGATGATCCAGACTGTGCAAGGCTTTTCCCCTGTACGGCGATGCCCTGCGGGCAAAGCCGCACAAGCGACCAGGCCCGCTACCGCCGCCACCACCGCCAAAGTTCGCTGCGCGCGCTGTGACGCCGGGTGTGCGATGTGCAGGAGCTATCCTAGATGATTGTCCTGGCCCTGACAGGGTCGATCGGTATGGGAAAATCCACCACGGCACAGATGTTCGCTGAAGAAGGTATTCCGGTCTGGGATGTCGATGCGACGGTCCACCGGTTCTATGAGGCCGGTCAGCCTGGAGCGGACGGGATTGCTCGGCTCGTGCCGAACGCGGTCGATGAAGATGGCGTCGATCGCAGCAAGCTGCGCGCGGCGATCATGGCGGACGGGACTCTCTTGAAAAGGATCGAGGCGGTGATCCACCCTCTGGTTGGACAGGATCGCGCGGCGTTTCTGAAGAGGGCTGAGACCGGAGGCTATGATCTGTCTTTGGTCGAGATTCCGCTGTTGTTCGAAGGCGGCGGCAACGCGCATGTTGATCAGGTTGTTGTCGTAACCGCGCCGGCCGACGTGCAACGAGATCGCGTTCTGGCGCGACCTGGTATGACGGTCGAGGCGTTTGAGGCGATCCTGGCCAAGCAGGTACCGGACGCTGTGAAGCGTGAGAAAGCCGATTATCTGATCGACACGTCGCTGGGCATGGATTATGCGCGCCAGCGCGTGCGGGAGATCATTTCGGAAGTCAGGGGGCGTGATGCGTGAGATCGTGATGGATACCGAGACGACCGGGCTAGACCCGTCTCAAGGCGACCGGATTGTCGAGATCGGCGGTGTCGAGCTGATCAACCATTTGCCTACCGGACAGACCTATCATCAATACATCAATCCAGAACGTTCGATGCCACGCGAGGCGTTCGAGGTGCATGGACTGGGGGATGATTTCCTGCGGCCCTATCCGGTGTTTTCCCGGATTGCCGATGCGTTCCTCGAATTTGTCGGCGATGCGAAGCTTGTGATCCACAATGCCAGCTTCGACATGATGTTTCTGAATGCCGAGCTTGGCTGGTTGGGCAAACCCCCACTGCCGATGGACCAGGCGATCGACACGTTGGCGATTGCGCGACGCAAGTTTCCTGGCGCACAGGCGTCTTTGGATGCGCTCTGCAAGCGGTTCGGCGTCGATAATTCGGCCCGAGAAAAGCACGGCGCGCTGCTGGACAGCGAGATCCTGGCGGAGGTGTATCTGGAGCTGTTGGGCGGGCGTCAACAGGGCTTGACCTTGTCGGCAGTCACGACTGCGGTGTCGACGTCGCGGGCTGCGGATTGGGTGCCGCCGCCGCGTCCACGTCCTTTGACCATACGCGTGACCGATGCAGAACGGGCGGCCCATGCTGAGTTTGTCGCCGAGCTTGGGGATAAGGCGCTCTGGACCAAAGGATCGCAGCCTGGGTGACCCCGGGAGGCTGAGTTGGCCCGATCTTCGTTGCGATATTGACCCTATGCCCCTGTGAAGCTGACGACTAGCTGTGC
This sequence comes from Paracoccaceae bacterium, assembly GCA_050043005.1. Lineage (GTDB taxonomy): Bacteria > Pseudomonadota > Alphaproteobacteria > Rhodobacterales > Rhodobacteraceae > Thermohalobaculum. Next base: position 16,932 of record JBHJIZ010000021.1, on the reverse strand, counting down.
TATCCGACCGCCAATGTGAGGAGGATTGCCGATGTCCGCTGCCCCCGAAATTGCCGCCGTGTCGATCGAAGCTGAGCAGGTCGCGGATCTGGTCCGCCGAGCGCGTGCCGCGATGGATACCTATGAGAACACTGATCAGGCGCGGGTGGATGAAGCCGTCACCGCGCTGGCGTGGTCGATCTACAAGCCTGAGAACGCGAAGATGCTTGCCGAACTGGCGGTCGAAGACACCGGACTTGGAAGTGTCGACAGCAAGATCATCAAGAACACGCGGAAGACCTTTGGTACGTTGCGCGATCTGATGCGTGCGAAGACGGTCGGCATGATCTCGGAGGAGCCGGAGAAGGGGCTTGTCAAATACGGCAAGCCGGTTGGTGTCGTTGGCGCGGTCTGCCCGTCGACCAACCCGGCAGCGACTCCGGTGAACAAGGCGATGATGGCGCTTAAAGGCGGGAATGCAGTGATCATCGCGCCCTCGCCGGCGGGCCAGGCGACGACGTTGAAGACGGTCGAGCTGATGCGTGCAGAGCTGGCCAAGGCCGGGCATCCCGAGGATCTGGTGCAGATTTTGCCCGCGCCCGTGTCGAAGGAGATGACGCAGCAGCTGATGAATCAATCCGACCTGGCGGTGGTCACGGGCAGCCAGAACAACGTCAAGCGCGCGATGCAGTCAGGCACTGTGGCGATCGGCGTTGGCGCCGGTAACGTGCCGGTCATTATCGACTCGACGGCAGAGCTGGACGACGCGGCAGTGAAGATCACGGCGTCAAAGATCTTTGACAACGCCACATCCTGTTCGTCCGAGAATGCAGTCGTGATCCTGGACGACGTTTACGAGGATGCCATCGCGGCGCTGGAGCGCGCGGGTGGCTGGCGTTGTTCGCCCTCGGAAAAAGTCAACGTTGCGAACACGTTGTGGGTCGGCGGCAAGCTGAACCGGCATGTGATCGCAAAGGATGCGTCGGTCCTGGCGGATTTGATGGATCTGGCCGATGGCGCCAAGGGTGCAAAATTTTTCATGGTCGAGGAGGCAGCGGTCGGCGGCAAGAACGGTTTCGCCGACGAGAAGCTGTCGTTGGTGTTGACGGTTTACCGTGCGCGGGATTTTGCCCACGCCAAGGAGATTGTGAACGACATCTTGCATGTGACCGGCCTGGGCCATTCCGTCGGAATCCATACGGCCAACGCCGATCATACGCGGGAGCTTGCGGCCGAGACCGACGTTGTGCGCATCTTGGTTAATCAGCCGCACACGTTCGGTAATGGTGGCAGTTTCAGCAATTGCCTGCCCTTCACGCTGTCGATGGGCGGTGGAACCTGGGCGGGGAACACGATTTCCGAGAACCTGAACTACAGCCATTTCATAAACGTCACGCATCTTGTGACTGAGATTGCCGAGGACAAACCGTCGGAAGAGGCCCTGTTCGGCAACCATTGGGCCAAGTACGGAAAATAGCTGACCCAGGGATGGGCGGGGCGCCCATCCTACGGGGGGTTGGGAGAGCAAATGAACTTCGAGGAATTCGCGGCCAAGCCGCTTCTGGCGGCGGGCGGGATCGCGGTGCCGCCATCGCAGGTGGTTGTGTCTGCTGAGGAAGCGGGAGTGGCGGCCGAGACGATTGGGCCGTGCGTGGTGAAGGCTCAGGTTCCGACAGGAAAGCGCGGGAAGGCGGGCGGGATAAAGCTGGCGGCGACGCCGGACGAGGCTCGAACTCATGCGGATACGATCCTGGGCATGAAGATCGGCGGTTACACTGTCGAGAAACTGCTGGTCGAGGGGCAGGTCCCCATCGCGAGGGAGCTTTATGCAGCGGTTCTGAATGATCCAGTGACCTGCGGGCCGGTTGTGCTTTTCTCGCCGCTGGGTGGTATGGATGTCGAGGAGGCTGCCGAGCAGGATCCGAACGCGATGCGGCGGATGCCGGTCGACATCCGTGAGGGTTTGGACGCAGGCAAGGCCGCCGGCTTGCTGTCCGGGCTGAATCTGGATGGGCAGCACGATGCGATCGCCGAGGTTTTGGTGAAGCTTTACGATGTGTATCGCGCCAATGACGCCGAACTGCTCGAGATCAATCCGCTGGTGTTGACCGGCGATGGCGGAGTGCTTGCTCTGGATTGTAAGTTCACGCTGTGTGACTCCGCTGTTCCTCGTCGCGAGGAGCTGTCGGCGCAGGGTACTCCGGACAAGGCGACGGATCTCGAGGCCGAAGCCGCCGAGGCCGGGCTGAAATACATCGAGCTTGGTGGATCCGTTGGCGTGTTGGCCAACGGTGCCGGACTGACTATGACCACCATGGACGCGATCACGCATTATGGTGGGCAGCCGTCGAATTTCCTCGAGATCGGCGGGGAGGCGTACACGAAGTCCGAGATCGCGCTGAAGATCCTGCTGAAGAACCCGAACATCAAGTCGCTGCTGGTGAACTTCTGCGGGGCATTCGCCCGGACCGACGTGATGGCGGGCGGAGTCGTCGAGGCCTGGAAAGCCCTGAACCCCGATATCCCAGTGGTTTTCACGATTCACGGGACCGGAGAGGACGAAGCCGTCGCATTGGTGAAATCCGAACTGGGTATCGAGCCGTTCGATCTGATGGATGACGCGGTGAAAGCTGCGGTGGAGGCAGCCCGATGATCCCGCGCAAGGAACACCGCATTCTAATCCAGGGCATCACTGGCAAGCAGGGCACGTTCTGGACCGAGAAGATGGTCAGCTATGGTGCGACGGTGACCGGCGGTGTGAACCCGCGTAAGGCCGGGACAATGCACCTGGGCGTGCCGGTGCACGCGACCGCAAAGGAGGCGCAAGGCACGTTCGACATCGCCTGCATGTTCATTCCGCCGATGATGGCGAAGACCGCCGGGATCGATGCATGCGAAGCGGGGGCAAAGCTGTTGGTTTGCCTGACCGAACACATCCCAAGTCATGACGTGATGGAGATGCACGCGGCCGCACGGGCGAATGGTACGCGGATTGTCGGGCCGAACACGGCAGGGATCGTGGTGCCGGGCGAGACCTTTGTTGGCATTCTGCCCGCGTTCAACGACCGCGTGTTCCGCAAGGGCAAGATTGGCGTGATCTCGCGGTCGGGCTCGCTGGGGACGCTAATCTCGTTGAACCTGGTGCAGAACGGTATGGGTCAGTCAGTGGTATACGGCGTCGGTGGCGATCCGATGATTGGGACAACGACCCGCGATGCACTGCAGATGCTGGATGCGGACGAAGGCACCGAGGCGATTGCGATCTGCGGTGAAATCGGTGGTTCGGCCGAGGAAGATGCCGCCGAGTACGCGCGTGGCATGTCCAAGCCGGTGGTGGCATTCATTGCCGGGCGGGCCTCGCCTCCGGGCAAGAAGATGGGCCATGCGGGGGCAATCGTCTCCGGTGGCAGCGGCGATTATCCATCAAAGCGCAAGGCGCTGGAAGCAGCGGGCGTTCGCGTCGCTGACGTGCCGAGTCAGATCCCGGAGATGCTGCGCGGTTGAGGTAATCCAAGGATGGGCGTGGCGCCCATCCTACGGGTTAGATCGTCGCCAGATTGGCGATCTCGCGCCGGAACGAAGGTTCATCCAAATTACGATTATCGTCGAGTTCGCGCGCATAGCGATGCCCGGCATAGGTCGCCCAGGCGATCGGGGCTGGTGCTTCGGCGTCTCCGATAACATCAACAGATCTGATACCGTGATCGCCCCATTCGGCCTCGCGTGTTTTCAGATCAGTCCAGATCGTGTCGTTCTGCTGCTGAGCCGTGACGAGGACAACCGCGTCGGCATCGAGGGTCGCGGTCTGGCCGGTATAGGTGCAGGCGGTTTCGACCTGACCGGAGGCGATCGCGGTGACGCCGCGGTTCAGGATGATCTCGACGCCCAGACCTGCAAGGCGCTGATGGATCGTGTGCTGCTCCAACGTGTTGATCGACCATTCGGAGACGAAGGCGGAGGGGGTAACCAGCGTGACTCGTGCTCTGTTCTGGACCAGAAGCTCGGCCAGCACACCGCCCATGTAGTAGTGGTCGTCATCGAACAGGATCACGTCGCCGGTTGGGATTCGTCCATCCATCAGGTCGTCCGGTGTGAACACTGGCATGGCAGGGTCGATCGGCATCGGCTTGACGTGATGACGGCCCACGCCGTCTTGGCGCCAGTGTGAGCCTGTCGCAATACAGACGTGCTGGAACCCGAACTCCAGTATCTGATTGGCGGTCAGCTCGCTGTCGAGATAGGTCTGCACGTTGCCCATCTGGCTGATCTGATAGTCGCGGTAGTCCTTTACACGGCCCCAGGCGGACAGGCCGGGCAGCTTACTTTCGCGCGCAACGCGGCCTCCGGTTTGCGTTGTCGCCTCTGCCAATGCGACGTCATAGCCGCGCCGTCCCAGAGACATCGCGGCTTCCAGCCCGGCGGGTCCGGCGCCGACGATCAGGACCGACGCCGATCGGCCCTTCGCGTTCATGCGTTCCGGGTGCCAGCCCTTGCGCCATTCCTCCATGAAGCTGGGGTTCTGCGTGCAGCGGCTGATCGCCATGGTCATGTCGCCAGAAATGCAGATGTTGCAGCCGATGCATTCGCGGATGTCCTCGATCCGGCCGTCCTCGACTTTCTTTGGCAGGAATGGGTCAGCGATCGACGGGCGCGCGCAACCGATCAGGTCGAGCACGCCGGACTTGATCTGGCGCACCATCGTGTCAGGCGAGGGGAAGCGACCGACGCCGACGACCGGTTTGTCTGTCAGCTCGCGGATGCCGCGGATCAGATCCTCTTGTGCGGCCTCGTCCTTGAAGCGCGACGGGCCGGAGCAATCCTCCCACGTGCCGTGCGCCAGATCCCAGAGGTCGGGCAGGTCGGCATGCATCGATATGAAGTCGCGCACTTCGGCATTCGAGAAGCCAAGATCGCCGATGATTTCCTCCAGCGACAGGCGCAGGGTGATGCCCATTCTATCGCCAACGGCCTCGCGTACATCCGTGACCAACTCGCGGATGAAGCGCGCGCGGTTTTCCAGGTTGCCACCGTATTCGTCCGAGCGGTGGTTGGTTACCGATGAGAGGAAGTGCTGCAAGATCCCGAAACCGTGCGCACCATACAGGCAGATCAGATCGAACCCGGCGGTCTGCGCGCGCTGTGCAGCCGTGACAAACCAGCGGCGGAGGTCGCGAATGTCGTCGCGGTCCATTGTGCGGGCGTGGACGGGATCGTTAGTGAAGGTGCGGATCGGCATTCCGCTGACGGCACGAGGTACCTCACGGGTGTAGAAGTTCGGGCCGTTCACTCCGGGATAGGCAAGTTGCGTTCCCGCCAAAGCACCGCGCTCCTTGACCGCCGTGGCCATGCGGGCGAGGCCGGGGATGTCTTTGTCCTCCCACAACCGCAGCTCGATAAACGGTGTGATCTCGGAGGTGTGGTGCATCTCGCACTGTTCGGTGAAGACGACGCCCCAGCCGCCTTCGGCCTTCACCCTTCGCATCTCCGCCGCCGCCGAGGGATCGCGGTAGCCGCCGCCATTACAGTGTGGCACCTGGTAGAACCGGTTCTTCGCGGTAACAGGGCCGATCCGGACCGGCTCAAACAGGATATCGTAGCGCGGGTCGCGGGCCATCAGATGCAGTCTCTTTCTGTCGAACTGTCGCGCCGTTAGTCTTGGTCGGCTTCGCTGGATAACCCGCGTGCATCGGGCAGATAGACGGCCAGCAGGCAGCCGTTCTTCGTAGATGAATTGTGCACGGTACCGGAGCGCAGCCAGACGATGTCGCCTGGCTTGTACTCAAAGCCGTCATGGTCGGTCAGCTCGCCTTCGCTCAGCAGGAATTCCTCATCGCCAAGCTGCTCGTGCGCTGCGGTCGTCGTGTTTGGCGGCATCCGGTAGACGTGGAAACCATAGCCCGTTTTGCCGCCATTGACCTGCAGGACCTCGCCGTCCGGATTGCCCTTGCGATCGAGGAACGGCTCGAACGGGGCGTCATTCCAATTGGCGACGCGCCGATCACTGGGGTCGATGGGAGGGATGTCCGTCATGGGATCACCTTGAGATCTGCGAGATGTTCGGTCGGGCGATCCAACGGATCAGCCGAGGCGGGAATGTCCGCAATCAGCAGGGCCTCAGTATTGCCGGCCATCGCAAGCGGTTCGCCCTCGGGCCCCGCGATCAGCGACCGTCCGCAATAGGTTGCGTCACGCTCGGTCCCGCAATAGTTGCAGTACGCGACCGAGATTGCGTTCTCCATCGCGCGTGCAGGCACGGCGAAACGGTTCACGTTGTCGAAGGGCTGGGGGTTGGCGGTCGGCACGACAATCAGGTCAGCGCCCTTGTGGACCAAAGCGCGCACATGTTCCGGAAACTCGATGTCGTAGCAAATCAGCAGGCCGATGGTTCGGCCCCTGTATGTAAAGGTCGCGTAGGATTCTCCTGGCATCCAGACCGAGGCTTCGCGCGCTCCCCATAACTGGATCTTGCGATAGGAAGCCATGATCGCCCTGTCCGGCCCGATGGCTACGGCGGTATTGAAGCACGTCTCGCCATCGCGTTCAGACAGACCAATGACCGCTGCAATTCCGGTTTGCTCGGCCAGTGCACCCAGACGGTCGATCCAAGGACCGTCCAATGGCTGAGAGATCATCTGCCCAAGATTGTAGCCCAGCAGATATGCCTCGGGGAACACAGCCATATCGGCCCCCATGGCGGATGACGCCTTCAGGACCCGCTCGATCGTCGCATAAGCTGCCGCCTCATCGCCCGAAGGCGAGGGTCCCTGATAGAGGGCGAGGCGAAAAGCGCTGTTCATTTCGGTCTTCTCCGGGGTGTCCCGGGCGAAGACCCGGGACCGCTGACACGCGCGCTGACAGATCCCTGTTCAGAACCGGCAATGCGCAACTCTAGGCCGCAGCTTACTTCTTCAGCCGGGTCCAGATCTGGTCATAGACCTTCTGAGTTGCCTCATCGCAGACCTGTACGAAGGTTCCGGCAGGCGCATCGGCGGGCGGATTCTGCTCGGGCGAACTTTTCAGAGCGTCGTCCAACAGCGGTGTCACGTTTTTCACGCCGGCAGTGTACTGCGCGAAGTTGCTGACAGCGGCGATGTTCTCGGGTTCCAGGAGGAAGTCCATGAACTTGATCGCGTTGGCCCGGTTCGGCGCGTCCTTGAGCAGCACGACATTATCCATCCAGACGATGTAACCTTCCTTGGGATAAGAGTATTCGACCGGCGCGCCCTCGACCCGCGCCTTCGCGCCGAAGCCGTTCCAGATCATGCCGACCGCTGCATCGCCCGAGACGAGTACATCCTTCGCGCCGTCCGAATTGAACGAGGCCCAGTGCGTTTTCGCCGATTGCACCAGTTCGTCCAGCGCCTTGAGTTGATCGCGATCTGTCGTGCATTGCGGAATGCCAAGGTGGATCGAAGCCAGCGCCAGCGTCTCGCCCTGACTGTCCAGCACGTTGATCTTGCCCTTTAATTCCTCCGGTGGGTTGAAGATGATGTCGGTCGTCCGAATATCGCCGTCATAGACATCCCGGTTGACCATGAAGCTGGTCGAACCCCACTGATATGGGATCGAGTGCTTGCGGCCCGGGTCGAAGCTGACATCCAGCCATTGCGGCTCGACATTGCCGATGTTCGACAACTCGCCATCGGCAATGGTGTCGAGCATGCCTTCGCCGGTCATGATCTCGACCATGTAATCGCCCGGTACGGCGACATCGTACGACCCCATCTTCCCGGCCTTGAGCGCTGCGAGCAGGGACTCGTTCGAGTCGTAGGTATCCATGGTCACTTCGACGTCGTATTTCTCGGCAAACTTATCGAGCAGCTCCTGCGGGATGTACTCGAACCAGTGGTAGATCGACAGTTTGCCTTCAGCCTGTGCAGCACCCGCGGTCAGGCCCAGGGCAAGGGCTGCGGCACCTAAAGTCAGCATGGATTTCATGATCTTCTCCTCTGTTGTCTCGTTATCGTGGTCGCGCTTTCGCGACGCGTTTTGTGTTCCTCTGGCTCGAAAGCGTTCCGCACCCAGTCTGACCCGGCTCAGCTCTTTTTTGGTGTTCTCCCGATGCGGCCGATGAAGTAGCTCAGCGTTACCAGCACGATGGACACTCCCAGCATCATTGTCGAGAGCGCCATGATGTTCGGTTTGATGCCCTGTTTCACGGCTCCGAAGATCGCGGTTGGCAGGGTCTCGACGCCGGCGCCCTTGATGAAGTTGGTGATGATGAAGTCGTCCAGCGAGATGATGAATGCCAGCAGAAAGCCCGACAGGATACCGGGCGCCAGAAGTGGCGCGAGCACATAGCGGAAGGCCTGCCAGCGCGTGGCGTAGAGATCCTGCGCCGCTTCATCGAAAACACCTTCGATGCCTTGCAGCCTTGCGGCAATCGGCAGATAGGCAAAGGGGATGCAAAAAACGATGTGCGCAACCAGGATAGACGAGTAACCCAGCGTGAAGCCGATGGTGCTGAAGAAGATCAGAGTCGCCACGGCGGTGATGATCTCGGGCACCATGATTGGCATCGAGATCAGCGCAAAGCTGAGCGACTTGCCGCGGAACGCGCCACCTCGCACCATGCCGACGGCGGCGGCTGTGGCGATGATGGTGGCGGCTGTTGCGGCGGCCATCGCGATCGTCAGCGAGTTCCAGGCGGCTTGTTTGAAGATGGCCGATTCCGGTCCGTAGAAGATTTCGCCATACCAGTGCAGCGAGAAGCCGCCCCAGATGGTGACCGAGGCCGAGGCGTTGAAACTGTAGGCCATCACGACCAGCAGCGGCGCATACAGGATGGTCAGGCACAGGATCGCCATGGCGAGAAAACCGGGATAGCGTCTGACATCGCCCGGCCGCATCTCAGGTCTGTTCCCGCGATTGCGAGCGCGCATAGAAGAAGAGCGCAATCAGAACCATGCTCAGCAGGATCATCGAGGCGGCGGCTCCGAACGGCCAGTTGCCGGCGGCACCCTTGAACTGGTCCTCGATCAACGAGCCGATCATCCAGTTCTTGGCCCCTCCCAAAAGATCGGGCGCCAGAAACGCACCGAGCGATGGCACGAAGACCAGAATGCAGCCTGCTGCGATGCCCGGGGCAACGGCTGGAAGCACCACGCGGCGCAGAATGGTCCACCGATCAGCATACAGATCGGCGGCCGCTTCGCTGAGCGCGAAGGTGTAACGTTCGACTGCGGCATAGATCGGCAGCACCATGAATGGCAGATACGAATAGAACAGCCCCAACTGCACGGCGAGATCCGTGTTCACCAGTGGCAGCGGTTCCGAGATGAGACCAAGCGCCATCAATCCTTCGTTCAGAGGGCCGTTGTCGCGGATCAGGAACTTCATCGACATCGTGCGGATCAGCAGGTTCACCCAATAGGGCACCGTGATCAGGAACAGCCAGATCGTGCGGGTTTCGGGCGGGCGTGTGGCGATGAAGAACGCGGTTGGAAAGCCGATGATCAGGCAGACAATCGTCGCGACTGCCGCCTGGATGACCGACCTCAGAATGATGTTGATATAGGTCCACTCGATGGTCGGTGGGTCGTCGCCAAAGATCCCCCGGTCGAACAGGAACTGATCATAGGCGGCGAGGCTGAACTCCCAGATCACGCCGCCGCGGAATTCCTTGGTCAGGAAGGAATAGACCAGCATGATCCCGACAGGCGCAAGCAGGAAGAAGCCGATCACCAGCCAGGATGGCAGCAGAAGCCAGCGTCGGACCGGGCGGTAGACGCCCGATACCGATCTGCCGCCCCCGATTGCGCCGGCCATCAGTCGACCAGCAGGCGGATCGCGCCGGGATCGATGACCAGGCTCGCGCGCTCGCCGAGGTTCGGCGTGACCTGTGCTTCGTGTGCATTCTGCGTGCGCGCGGTCAGTTGAGTGCCATCGTCGAGCCTGACGATGTGCTGCGTGTCGGTGCCGAGGTAGATCTGATGCTCAATTGTGCCCTCGAGCTGCCCTGCACCCGTCGTCCCGATGCCAATCCTCTCGGGCCGGATAGAGACATGGCCTTGATGCCCAACCGTCGTCTTGCCTGCCGTCGATGCCGTCACAAGGGCGCCGCCCGGCAGGCGGCACTGACAAGCCGAGCCTTCGACCGTTTCGACGGTCACGTCCAGAAGGTTTGTCTCGCCGATGAAGTCCGCCACGAAACGATTGACCGGCCGTTCGTAGATCTCATGCGCTCCGCCGATCTGTTGAATTTCGCCATCAGACATGACCGCGATCCGGTCGGACATTGTCAGGGCCTCTTCCTGATCATGCGTCACAAAGACAAAGGTGATGCCCGTGTCCTGCTGAAGTTGTTTCAGCTCATCCCGCATCGCCTGGCGCAGCTTCAGATCCAGTGCCGAAAGAGGTTCATCCAGCAGCAGAACCTTCGGTCCTGGTGCCATCGCGCGGGCGAGTGCCACACGCTGTTGTTGGCCACCAGAGAGTTGCGAGGGTCGCCGCGCGGCATAGTCGCCGAGCTTTACTAGATCGAGCATGGCCGCGACCCGCGCATCTGTCTCGGTCTTCGAACGTTTCAGACACATCAGTCCGAACGCCACGTTTTCAGCAACTGTCATGTGCGGGAACAGCGCATATTGCTGGAAGACGGTATTTACCGGGCGCTGGTTTGGCGGCAGGGTGGCAATCTCGTCGCCGAACAGACGGATTTCGCCCTCCGTAATGTCTTCGAATCCGGCGATCAGACGAAGCAGCGTGGTCTTGCCACAACCGGACGGACCCAGCAGAGTAAAGAACTCATTGTCATGGATCTCGAGCGAGGCACCCTTAAGCGCGGTGACCGTGCCGTAGCGCTTGATAACGTTGCGCACGCTGATGGCTGGCGTGGTCATCCGCGTGCCGGATGCCGTGCTTTGGTCAGTTGAATCAAGCCCCATGCCCTGACGCTAGGCAGGATCTGCGCGGAAATCCACTGTCTTTTGTGCAGCTGCGAAGAAACGCGAAGATCAGGACGGCGGCGGGCCAGACGGCGTGTCAACAAGAACCCGGTAGTTCTGAGGCTGGCGCGTCTGGAAGGTGCCCCATTGGGCGCGGTCTTTGGCGGCCAATTCGAGATCCAGTGTTGCGAGCGCGATGCCTTCGACATCGCGGCCAGCATTGGCGACGATTTCAGCGCGGTGGTTGCAGATGAACGATGTGCCGTAGAAATCCAGCGTCACGCCGTCATCGGTTTCTTTTCCGATGCGGTTCGCGGCAATGATCGGGACCAGGTTGACGGCGGCATGTCCCCGCATCGCAGCACGCCATTGCGGGGCGCTGTCCCAGGTCGGATCGAAGGTCTCGCTGCCGATTGCGGTTGGATAGGCGAGAATCTCAGCGCCCATCAGCGTCATTGCGCGCGCCATCTCGGGGAACCACTGATCCCAACAGATTCCGATCCCGAGTTTTCCGTAGCGCGTTTTCCAGACCTGCGGCCCGTCGGGGCTGGGCTGGAAGAATGCATCCTCATGATACGCTTCGAAGGCCGGGATGTGGCACTTCCGGTAGATCCCGAGCGTGCTGCCGTCGGCGTCGATCACGGCTATAGAGTTGTAAAGGTTGTCCCCGTCTCGCTCGTAGAACGACACTGGTATGACGAGCGATCTTTCTTGGGCGAGACTGGCGAAGCGGGAGATCAGTGGATGATCTGTGGCAGGTCGCGCGAGGTCGCGGTATCTGGGCGTTTCCGTCTTGCAGAAATACGGCGTTGCAAAAAGCTCCGACGGCAGGATGATTTGCGCACCTTCGTCTGCGGCCGTCGTCGCGAGATCGAAGACACGATCGATAGTTGCGTCAGTGTGCCAGTCATGGTGGGTCTGAAGCGCTGCGGCTGTGACCTGTCTTGGCATACTCGCCCCCTCTTCGTCCCTTCAAAGCGCGCCTTGAGCACACGCCGGCCTGTTTTGGTGCGAATGGAGCACTCTTGACGAGGCTACGCAACACCGGATCGTTGCGGCTTTTCTAGGCACGGATAGAAGGTCTGTCGAAGGTGCAGTTCTTCGGGATGGAAATTACGTCAATCTCGCCTGTGGTTCGAGATGCAAAGCGCTGTCACAGGCGCGTACCGCAGTCGACGCGGATGACTCAGGGTCGCGAAGGTCGTTGCAACGAGGTCACGCCGCGCTGGAAAACTCGCTACCTCTTGCACTGCTCTGATCGAATGTCCCGATCGTTCTTTTGAGATCCTCTGCCTGCATCGAAAGATCTTGAGATCGCTCCATTGCGCTGATCGCGATTTCATTATTCTGCTGAATGATTGTGTCGAGTTTTCGAATGGCATCGTTGATCTGCTCTGCGCCGATGCTTTGTTCCTGCGTCGCGAGCGAGATTCCCTGTACCAGCTGCGCAGTTTTCTCGATCTCCGGAACGAGCTCTGTCAGCATGGTGCCTGCCTGACTTGCCGCGTCGACGGTTTCCTTTGATAGATCGAAGATCTCGCGGGCTGAGACTTCGCTGCGTTCGGCGAGTTTTCGAACCTCTGCTGCAACCACCGCAAAACCCTTGCCGTGCTCACCCGCCCGGGCCGCTTCGACGGCCGCATTGAGGGCCAGGAGATCTGTTTGCCGTGCGATTTCTTGAACAATCCCAATCCGTTCAGCAATTGTCTGCATTGCCTGTACGGCGGTTTTCACGGCTTCCCCGGACGTTCTTGCCTGTTCGGCGGAATTGTTGGCGATAGTTTCGGTTTCGACTGCGTTATCTGCCGTTTGGCGGATGTTCGCCGACATCTGTTCGACGGCTGCACTCGCCTGTTGCGCGGATTCGGCCTGAGAGTTCGATCCATCGCTGAGCGTTTGAGACGAGAGCTGCAACTGGGCAGACGCATCCGAGACCGCCTGAGCGTTCTTGAGAGAGTCCGATAGGACGCTCTGAAGTGACGTGCGCAGTTTCTCGGCATCAATCATGCTTTCGCGAAAGACCTCCAATGCGCGCGCGGCCTGGCCAAGTTCATGGTCGTATTGCGTTCCGGTGACGTCAAATGAATGATCGCCCGCCGCAAGTGCCGCGGTCTGGTCTGCGAGCGTTTCCACGGGCCGCGAGATGGACCGCGCGATAAACACCGAAAGTGCAACGGCTAGGATTGTTGCCAGCAAACCGACCACCGGCACCAGGAGCAACATAAGATCAACAATGGATTTACTCTCGGCATCCAGCGCGACCTGATCGGCTGTCGCCGTCGCCCGAAGCTCACGCATCAGTGTAGCCATTGCGGGACCGATCGTATCGAGTTCACCAGCATTTCGATCGATCTTCTGGTCGAGCGTCTGGATCGCCGTCAGGCTTTGCATGAACTTTTCGATCAGGTCCTGAACGCGGACGACTTGAGCCCGCCGCGATTCATCCCGACCCGCTGCCTTGAGAAGACTGAGGTTCTCAGCGAGACGCGCTTGAGCGCTGTCGATGCTTTTCTTCTGTTCCTCGGATCCGGTCAGGAGGAAGTTTGCCGCAATGGCGAATAGATCCGCGATAGACTTCTCTGCTTCTCCTGCAAGGCGGGCTTCCTCAAACGAAACGCTTGCCTGTGCTGCTGTCGCGATTTCGGCCGTTGTTGTCCGTGCGGCCTCGGCATACTTTAACGCAGCAGCGGTTTGCGCATCGCGCTCGACGACATCCGCCTCGATCTGACTGAACGCCGCGCTGTACCGTTTCACGCTGTTTCGCAGTTCGGTAATCTTGGCGGCGCTCTCCGGTCGATCCGTCAGAACCGTTTCCGTGGCTTGGTTGGTCAGGATGCCGTTCAGGCCATCATGGATGCGGTCCGCATTGGCTAGGTCCGGGTTTAGGCGGAACTTGATGTCCTCAACCCTGGCATCCGAGATCCGGGTGTAGAGATCAGCCGATAAACCCGTTTGTTTCGTTGTATCGCGAAACTGATGAAACGTGTTGCCCAGTTGCCAGACGGAGACGAATGCGACAACGGCCAACACAAGAACGGTCAGCAAGGCAACCGAAAAACCAGCTGTAATGCGGCGTGAGATCGGCCAGTGGTTCAGCACGTTCCGACACCTCCGAAAATTGGAACTCTTGCTGCTCTAGGCCACCTTTCATTTCGACGGCGTTACCAACGGCAGTGTTTTTGGTTAAGCAATTGACTAGATCACCGATCGGTTCTTCCAGACCATTGAGGCGCGAGCTATACGCAAAACATCCAAGATCAGCGAAAGACCGCATTCATGACAGTTCGGGAACCGGCAGCGCGCCGCCATGCAGCGCTGTTTGTCTTTGTGACAGTGGTCCTAGACTCGATGGGCATTGGGATCATTCTGCCTGTGATGCCGGATCTGATGCGGGAACTGGCTGATGCGAGCATCGGAGAAGCCGCACTCTGGGGTGGGTATCTCAGCTTTTCCTACGCGGCGATGCAATTCCTGTTCAGTCCGATGGTCGGCAACCTGTCGGACCGGTTCGGTCGGCGGCCGGTCCTGCTGATTTCGCTCGCCGCACTGGCGGTGGACTATGTGATCATGGCGCTCGCGCCCAACCTGTGGGTGTTGTTCGTAGGCCGGATTCTGGCGGGCCTTGCAGGTGCGACGTATTCCACGGCGACGGCTTACATCGCAGACGTGACTCCCAAGGATCGCCGCGCGGCGGCCTTTGGCCTGGTTGGCGCGGGGTTCGGCGTCGGCTTCGTGTTCGGACCTGCGCTGGGCGGGTTAATGGCCGAGTTCGGCACCCGTGCGCCGTTCTATGCGGCCGCTGCGGTCGCCTTTGCGAACTTTATCTATGGATGGTTGATTCTACCTGAGTCGCTGGCACCCGAAAACCGCCGCCCGTTCGAGTGGAGACGCGCCAACCCCGTGGGCGCAATCCTGCAGATTTCTCGGTTTCCGATGGTGGCGTGGCTGTTGGGTGCCATGATGCTCTACAACGTGGCACACATGGTTTATCCCGCGATCTGGAGCTACTTCACGAAAGCCGCGTTCGCGTGGAGCAATGCCGAGATTGGGTTGTCGCTGGCGGTGGTCGGGATTTGTTTCGCGGTCGTACAGGGCGGCCTGATCGGCTGGATCTTGCGCAAGCTGGGCGAAGTGCGGACCGCGATCCTGGGTTTCTTCGCGAATGTTGTCGGCATGGCCGGGATCGGCTTGGCGACACAGGATTGGCAGATCTATGCGTTGATGCCGGTGGCAGCGCTTGGGGCCCTTGTGGCGCCTGCGATGACCGGGCTTATGGCCAACCGGGTTCCGGATGATCAGCAGGGCGAATTACAGGGTCTGATGTCTTCGCTGCAAGCCGTCGTCTCGATCTTCTCGCCGCTGCTGCTGACGCAGTTGTTCGGCTACTTCACGTCCGGCGATGCGGGCACCGGTTTCCCGGGAGCACCCTTCATCGCGGGTGCAATGATCATGGCGCTGGCTCTGATCCCGTTTCGAATTGGTCTTCGGGCGCGTGGGTCACGATAGTGTCGGATTGGACTATCGACTGATCGTAGCAGCTTCGGTCTGCGCCTCGATGCGCGGTGTTTTCAAAGATCGGGAATTTGCGAGACGGCGCAGCTGATCGGACGTAGGATTGCGCCAAACCGGCCCGCCCGGAAAACCACCTCCGGACCGGCTACCAAATGACGATCTCCAGCTCCAGCAAAGTCACCTACCGGCGTGTAGTCGCGATTGCGCTTCCCGTGGTGCTTTCAAACGCGACCGTGCCCCTGCAGGGCGCGGTCGACACCGCCATCATAGGCAATCTTGGGGATGCGGTTTACCTCGCTGCAGTCACGTTGGCGGCAGCGGCGATGGCGCTGATGCTGCAGATCTTCAACTTTCTGCAATTCGGGTCTGGAGCGCTGGGGGCGCAGGCACTGGGCGCCGGAGATCATCGCCGTGTGATCAATGTGCTCGCCCGCGCGCTGATCCTCGCGTTTGGCCTAGGGACGATGCTGATCGTTTTGCAGGTGCCGCTGCTGGCATTGGTTTTGGGCATCTTCGAGGGGTCCGAGGGCGCCGAGAACCTTGCCTCGGTCTATTTCAATATCCGGATCTGGGCTGCCCCCGCAGAGCTGGGGATCTTTGCGCTTGGTGGCTGGTTCTCTGGCCAGGAACTCACCCGGCGTTTGTTCGAGCTGCAACTCGTCATCTCGGTCACGAACATCGTCCTGAACCTGTTTCTCGTGCTGGTTATCGGCATGGGCGTGGACGGCGTGGCGCTAGGTACGCTGATTTCGATGTATCTGGGTCTCGCCTTCGGTTTGTGGCGCGCGCGCGGCCGGATGAAAGACTTGATGCCCGATTGGAAGCCCGAGCGTGCACGCCTGCTGAACCCGCAGGAGCTTGGCAAGCTGATGCGGCTAAACCGGGACATCTTCATCCGGACCATGTTGCTGGTTGGCGCGTTCACATGGATGACCCGGCAGGGATCGACCCAGGGGGATGTGATCCTCGCGGCGAATGGCGTCCTGATGCAGATCGTCCATGTCGCCATCTATGGGCTGTACGGGTTCGCGATCGCTGTCGAGTCCCTGGTCGGTCAGGCGGCCGGCGCGCGCAACCGCGCATTCCTGCGCCGCGCCGTTGTCGTTTCAACCATCAGTGCACTGATGCTGTCATTGATCCTGGGCGTCATCTTGTTCACGCTCCAGGCGCCCCTACTGGCACTCTTCAGCAACGTTTTGGAGGTGCGGGAAGCGACCACCACCTACTTCTTCTGGGCGGCGCTGTTCCCGCTCATCGGTGTCCTTGCCTTCCAGATGGATGGGATTTTCGTCGGTGCGACTGAAGGAGCCGCGATGCGCAATGCGATGATCGTATCGTCCGCCGGGTACTTCGCGATCAGCCTTTGGGCCCTGGAAGCCTTCGGAAATCATGGGATCTGGGGCGCGATGTGGGCGTTCTTGATCCTGCGTGGGATCACGCTGACCGCACTCTACCCGGCGCTCGAGCGCCGGGTCTCGCGCAAGTTCGATGAGACAGGATCGCTGCCTTAGCCGGCGGCGACCTTCTGTTCGGGATCAACCGCAGGTACGCGGTC